>SLJX01000054.1 GCA_007134885.1 Halanaerobiaceae bacterium | reverse complement strand
TTTTATTCTTTGATTTTAAAAGCCCTGCAAAAAAGCTCCTCAACTTCCCGGGCTGATGGTTTTCTGGGATTGGTTTGTGAATTAACATTTTCTAATGTCTGAACGGTTAACCGGGGAAGATCAGTACTTTTGATCTCTAATTCTTTTTTAAAGCCCAGCAAATTACAAAACCGCTCCATGCTTTCCAGGAAATCCTTGTTTCCAGGAAAGAGATCGGTTAGATTCTGCAGTTCTTCTTTACAGTATTCGCAATTATATTCCAGCACCGGGGACAAAAGCAGGGAATTGGTTAACCCGTGCTGATAATTGTAAAAGGCGGATACCTGATGTGACATGCCGTGAATAAGCCCCAGGCCGGCATTTTCCATGGCCCAGCCTGCCAGAAGGCTGCCCAGCATCACTTCCGAGCGGGCGGCAAGATTCTCTCCCTTATCGGCTGCCCGGGGTAAATATTTAATTAACCTTTTCATAGCCAGATAACAGATATCCTGAATAAAAGCATTGGCAAACTTTGAGAGATAAGCTTCCAGGGCGTGACTGAAGGCATCCAGGCCGGTCCAGATAGTCAGCTCAGCGGGCAGCGATCTTGTCAGTTCAGGGTCAATGACAGCAGCAGCCGGTGTCATTTTTTCACCGCCAATGCTGACCTTTGCCGGCGTGCCGGGATCTGTGATGACAGCCCAGGAAGTAATTTCACTGCCGGTTCCAGCAGTGGTTGGAATTGTAATTACAGGAAGCATGGGATTTTTGCGTTTGCCGGGATCTTTCAGCTGGAAAAGATCCTTTTCTGGATTGCTGTACCAGATACCGGCTGCCTTGGCAGCATCTAAAACACTGCCACCACCCAGGGCTGCTATAACATCAGGCTCAAAATCCCGGGCTTTTTCTATCCCCTGCTTAATTATTTCTTTTTTGGGATTTGGTTTTACCCCGGAAAAAACCTCCACCGTCAAGTTGTTTTTGCTGATAATTTCTTTTAACCGCCGGGAAAATCCCAGCTCCTTTAGACGGCGATCTGTAAAGATCAGAACCCGCTGCCAGCCAGCCGCTTTTATTATTCCCCCTGTTGATTTAATTTCTCCGGGAGCAAATCGGATATCAACCTTGCTGTGAAAAGATAAGCTCATATTTCCCTCCTTTAAAAACTTTCTGAAGGTTTCCAGATCACTTCAAAATTTTTTCCCTTCTTCCCTTAAAAATGGCAGTAAGGTTAAATATTCCAGGTTTGTACACTTGTCTATAACTTATCATAATTCAGATAAAAAATAAATAAATATTGCTTTTAATTTAAGTTTTTGCACCACTTTTCTGAGGCAAAAAGGGTTAGAGACTGGTAAAATTGATTTTTAAAGTCAGCAATTTGCATTATTTTTCAGTCAATTGAAGTAAAAAGTAGTGAAGAATTTAGCCATTAACATAAGCATTACCTTCTCCGTCATAGGAGTAGGAGGAACTCGCGGCTAAAAGATTTGCCTGCCATGAGGTTATAAAAGCGGTAGAAGAAGGCTTGAAAAAATGAAATCCCTGGCAACCAGAATCAGAAATGAAGCCGACGAAGATGGTGATTTTGAAGGGTTTGCCGAGCTGGAAGACCCTGTGGCCTTTTACAGCAATACCCTCTGCTTTATCAGGAGCATGACCTCTTAAGTCTATATGAACCTTAACTGGCTCAATTTGTTTTCTAATATAAATGGACTAATATCTAATCAGAATTGAATAATTATAAAAAGTGGCCATTGTGCCAGCTTTTTTAATTTGGCCGGCAGAAAAACAGTTCAAAAGCATAAAAAAAGACAATAGTTTAACCAGCAAGCAGAGAATTTCTGAATTCAGGACTTTTGAATACTTGAAAATTTGACTAAGATATGATTAAAATGTAACAACAGATAACGATTTAACACAGTAGAGAGGGAAATACAAACAAATCTCTATTAAGAAAAGCAGAGGAGGTTAAAAAGTAGTGAGCAGTAGTTTGCTTAAAAAAGGTTCAGGGCTGATTGTTCTGATTTTCGTGCTGACACTGTTGTTTGCAGGCTGTGATATGGTGGGACCGGAAGTCCTGGAAGATTCACCCTCTCAGGTAGAAGAAGAGAGTTTTGAAGTTGAAGTGGAAGCTTTTGAAGAGGTCAGGGTAGAGGAGGATATGTATAATGTCCTGGTAGGTTTTACCCATTCTCCCGGAGAAGCAGAAAAAGAGCTGATAGGAAATTTGGGGGGAGAAGTAAAGAGGAGCTTTAATATTGTTGATGCCATGGAAATTAACATACCGGAAAATGCCCTTGCAGTTTTGGGTAACAGTGAAATAGTAAGGTATGTAGAACCAAATGCGGAAGTGGAGGCTCATCAGACTGTTCCCTGGGGTATTGATAGAGTCTTTGGTGATGAGAAATATAGTTTTGACACCTGGAATGAAGCTGACGGACAGGGTGTGGGAGTTGCCATATTGGATACAGGGATAGATGAAGATCATGAAAGCTTACCAGAACCCCAAGATGGCACCAATACGATTGATGACACTCACTGGGGAGATGATGGTAACGGACACGGCACCCATGTGGCCGGTACTGTAGCGGCACTAGATAATGATACTGGAGTAGTGGGAGTTGGCCCTGAGATCGATCTCTATGCAGTTAAAGTGCTGGATGATGGCGGCGGCGGAACCTGGAGTTCAGTAGCAGCTGGTATAGAGTGGGCTGTAAAAGAAGATATACCTAT
>SLJX01000037.1 GCA_007134885.1 Halanaerobiaceae bacterium | reverse complement strand
ATGATATATTTATAATGATAAAAACTTTATTTTCAGCAATCTAAAAAGGGGGTAATATTATTGCGCAGTAAAGTAATCAGTTTAATAATCGTATTTAGTTTTATAGTTGTTGGTGCTCTGGCAGGTTTTGCCCAGCCCGTTCAAGCAGACAATATTCAGGTGGGTATTGTTTTCTCCGAAGGAGGACTGGGTGACCTTTCTTTTAACGACCTGGCTCAGGCTGGACTGATGAGAGCTGTGGAAGAACTTGACATTGAATATGGAGCAATCGAACCTGATAGTGTAGCAGATTTTGAGCCTTCCCTGCGGCGTTTTGCCGAGAGAGGTTATGACCTGGTAATTGCGGTTGGATTTTTGCAGGAACAGGAGGTCATCCAGCTTTCCCAGGAATATCCTCACGTTAAATGGGCTCATGTTGATGTGGCCCACCAGGACCTGGAAAATGTTGAGGGACTGGTTTTTGCCGAGCATGAAGGTAGTTTTCTGGTAGGAGCTCTGGCCGCTCTGGTAACAGAGAACAATAATGTTGGTTTTGTGGGCGGAATTGACAGTCCTCTGATCAATCGTTTTGAGGGCGGTTTTGTCCAGGGAGTTCGCTATATTGACGAAGATATAGAAATTCAGCGCAGCTATGCTGATTCCTTTGGCGATCCTGCCCGCGGTCGGGAAGTTGCTTTGAGTATGATTGATAATGGTGCCGATGTTATCTATCACGCTGCTGGCGGGACAGGTGCCGGTGTTTTTGAAGCCTCAGAAGAAGAAGGTCAGTATGCCATCGGGGTTGACTCCAATCAAAACTACCTCCACCCGGGATATATCATAGCCAGCATGTTAAAGCAGGTTGATGTGGCTGTCTTTGAAGCGGTTCAAGCCGTACTTGAAGGTGAATTTGAAGGCGGCATTAACCGGATGTTTGGGGTAGAGCAGGGTGGTGTTGGAATAACCAGCCTGACTGATGTTGAAGGTGAGAGAGAGTTTTACGAAGCCGGTCAGATTACTGAGGAAGAACTGGAAATGATCAGAGAAATGAAGGAAGAGGTTACCGCACCTCATGCAGATAGAATAGAAGAGATCAGACAGATGATTATTGATGGAGAAATTGAAATTGAAGACTGGTCGGTAACCGGCCGCCAGTAATCCCGATAATCAGAGTCTGTCAGAGCTATATGTTTATAAATTAAGATCTGCGGGAAGACTCTGCCTTTTACGGGGCAGAGTCTTCCTTTAATATATACCCAGTATATATATACCCAGTGAAATCCTGATGTTTGATATTTTGTATGCTGACTGATATCTTCAGGTTATTTTGATTAATTTTGAGCAACAATGACTGTTCCGGGACTAATATATAAATTTATTCTGTAATTTTTTTTATCGGGAATATTTTATTTAGACTGTTGGGGGGCCGGACAATGAGCGAGGAAAATCAATATCTGCTGGAGATGCGTGGTATAACCAAAACATTTCCCGGTGTTAAAGCCAACGACAATGTAAATATGCTGGTGGAAAAGGGAGAAATCCATGCCCTGGTAGGAGAAAACGGAGCAGGCAAAACCACCCTGATGAAAATTCTTTATGGGCTCTATGATAGTGATGCTGGCGAAATATATTATGAGGGCCAGAAAGTTGATATGTCTCAGCCCCAGAAGGCAATCGACCTGGGAATAGGAATGGTGCACCAGCATTTTAAACTGGTCGATACTCTGACGGTAACAGAAAATATAATTTTAGGTTCAGAACCGCGCCGGGGGCTGACTATCAATTATAATGAAGCCAGAAACAAAGTCAAAGAAATATCGGAAAATTACGGTCTGAAGGTCGATCCTGAAGCTAAAATTCAGGATATTCCGGTGGGCATGCAGCAGCGGGTGGAAATAATAAAAATACTCTTTCGAGGTGCCGATCTCCTGATTTTTGATGAGCCCACTGCGGTTTTAACACCTCAGGAAATTGATGAGCTTTTTGAAATATTTAATTCCTTGAAAGAGCAGGGTAAGACTATCATATTTATTACTCATAAACTGAGAGAGGTTAAGACAGTTTCGGATAGAATCACCGTTCTGAGAGACGGGAAAAGTGTTGATACCGTAGTAAACACCGAAGAGATAAGTGAAAAGGATATGGCTGAATTAATGGTTGGCCGGGAGGTACTGCTCAGGGTTGATAAAGAAAAAGCCAATCCCGGGGAGGAAATTCTCAAGGTTGAGGATCTACATGTCAGGGATAACCGGGGAATTACCACAGTCAACGGAATCTCTTTTTCGGTTAAGAAAGGAGAAATTTTTGGTATAGCTGGAGTAGAGGGCAACGGTCAGACAGAGCTGGTGGAAGCTTTAACCGGACTGAGAAGGGCAGAGCAGGGCAGGGTTTACTATAAGGGAGAAGATATAACAAATTTGGATGCCAGAAGTATTAAAGATAAACATATCGGGCATATTCCGGAAGATAGGCAGCGTCGGGGGCTGGTTACTGATTTTTCTCTGAGCGAGAATTTTATCCTGGGTTTTCAACACCAGAAACCCTATTCCCGGTCTCTGTTTATGAATTATAACCTGATTAACAATCATGCTCAGGATCTGATAAAGGAATATGATGTCCGAACCAGCGGTTATAACAGCCTGGTCAACAAGCTTTCCGGTGGTAATCAGCAGAAGGTAATCATCGCCAGAGAATTTGACCAGCAACCGGAGCTTTTGATTGCTGCTCAGCCGACCAGAGGAGTTGATGTTGGTTCGATTGAATTTATCCATAAACAGCTGATTAAGAAAAGAGATGATGGAACGGCAATACTGCTGATCTCGGCAGAGCTCAATGAAATAATGTCATTAAGTGATAGAATCGGAGTTATTTTTGAGGGCAGGATTGTGGCTGTTATAGAAGGTGACAGGGCTGATGAACGTGAGATAGGCAGCCTGATGACCGGCAGTGAGGAGGTCGAGGTTAGTGAGTGAACTTCAGGTGGCCAAAACTGAAACTGGTGATAAAATAAAAAATGTTATGGTGGAGCTGGGTTTTTCTCTGGCTTCAATAATCATCGCCCTGCTGGTTGGTTTGATATTTATTGTGCTGGCTGACGAATCACCCCGGGTGGCCTATGGAGCCCTGTATGTCGGTTCAGTTGGAAGTTTAAGAGAATTTATGAATACTTTATGGAGATCTACCCCGCTGATTTTTACCGGTTATGCTCTGGCCCTGCCCTTTAAAGCAGGTTTATTTAATATCGGAGGAGAGGGCCAGCTGCTGGTGGGAGGATTTGCCGCAGGATTTGTCGGTTTTTATTTTACCGGACTGCCGGCAATATTACATGTAACCCTGGCCGTGCTGGCCGGTATGGTAGCCGGAGCAATCTGGGGATTGATTCCCGGAATTTTAAAGGCTTTCAAAGGAGCTCATGAGGTTATCACCACCATTATGTTAAATTATATAGCTGTGGCTCTGACCTTGAGATATGGCATCAATCGCTTTCGGATAGGTGGCAGGCAGGCGCTGCCAATTATTCAGGAAACAGCCGAAATGCTGCGGCTCAATGAGCTGGCAGAAATGCCTGTGCTGGGAAGAATACCCTTTGTAGAGATATTTGCTTTACCCGGCCTGCGGCTGCACTTTAATTTTGTACTGGCCCTGATTGCAGCCCTGATTCTCTGGTTTCTGCTCTGGAAAACAACCACAGGCTATGAGTTAAGGGCTGTAGGCTTCAATGCTTCTGCTGCAGAATACGGCGGGATTAGCTCTAATAAAACTATTATCATAGCTATGGTTATTGGAGGAGCTTTAGCCGGACTGGCCGGTGCCGGTGAGGTTCTGGGGACCCATCATACCTTTATTTCGGGTATGGATGCCGGTTACGGTTTTACCGGGATTGCCGTGGCTTTACTGGGCCGCAATCACCCCTTTGGTATAGTTCTGGCCGGTCTGCTCTTTGGGGGTCTGTCTCAGGGGGGGCTGGAGATGCAGTTTGTGGGAGTACCCTCTGAGATCGTAACTATTATCCAGGCGCTGGTAATATTTTTCGTGGCCAGCCTGCAGATGCTGAAGTGGTATCTGGCCGAGCGAAAAGCAAAGGGGGAGGCTGAATAATGGGTACAATCAGAGAACTTCTGGCAATACCTTTATTACTAACAAGTTTTCGTTTCGCCACTCCACTGATTCTGGCTGCCCTGGGCGGGATCTTCAATGAAAGGTCCGGGGTCATAAATATTGCCCTGGAGGGCATGATGCTTTTTGGGGCCTTTGCTGCAGTTTATGGTTCAGGCCTGACAGGCAATCCCTGGATCGGGGTTTTATATTCCATGATTGCCGGTCTGAGCTTTGCCCTGATTCTGGCTCTGGTCTGTGTAACCTTTAAGGCCAATCAAATTGTAGTGGCCACCGGGATAAATATTTTTGCCAGTGGATTAACAATTTATCTGCTGCAGGTTTTATTTGGAGTAGCGGGAACTTCTCCCAGAGTTCCCAGGCTGCCTGCTGTTAGATTTCTGGGAATTACTCGCTATAACCCGATAACTTTTATAGCTGTAGCACTGGTTCCCATTGTCTGGTTTATTTTATTTAAGACGCCGTGGGGTTTGAGGATAAGGGCGATTGGAGAACACCCCAGTGCTGCAGATACTCTGGGTGTTAATGTCAATAAATACCGATTTATCTGTGTTTTGATCAGTGGCACCCTGGCCGGGCTAGCCGGAGCTCATCTCTCAATCGGAGAGGGCAGTGCCTTCGTCCGGGAGATGACTCAGGGGAGAGGTTTTATTGCTCTGGCAGCTATGATTTTTGGTAAATGGCATCCTGTCGGAGCCTTTGGAGCAGCCATGCTCTTTGGCTATGCCGAAGCCATAGCGATAAGAGTGGATTTTGCCTATATTCCCTCAGAATTGATCCGGGCAATACCTTACTTTATAACCATAATTATCCTGGCCGGTTTCATCGGTAAAGCCATACCTCCCAAGGCTATTGGTAAACCTTACTTTAAGGGAGAAGATTGATTCTCAGTATTTGACTTTTTTAAAGCAAGTTTGGAGGCAGATTAGCCAGGATGCTGGGTATTCCGGCCTCCTGGTTTTTTATTTGAAAATATAACAGCTATAGGATAAAATAACTTTAGAGTTTTGAAATACTTAAGTAGATTAACCCGCAGTTGAGGTGAATTAATCCCTATTAAAACTATTATCAAGCTGGAAATAAAATTTATTGGAAAAACAGACGGAAATACAGGAGGAGACCTATGATATCAATAACCGGAACTCTTGCGGCATTTTTTCTAGTAATATATCTGCTTTCCCAGAATAAATCGCTGGCTACAGCCATGCTGGCAGGTTCCCTGCTGGTTGGTCTGACAGCCTCGGAAAGTCTGGCAGCAAATCTGTCTGCCTTTTTCCCAACGTTCTATCAGGCTCTAATTGATCCGATTACGATTCAACTGGTGACGCTGGTTGCTCTGGTTACTGTTTTTGCCTCCACTATGAAAGAAACCTTACTTCTCCAGGAACTGATTGAAATAACCCGGTATTTTATCAGCAATCTGTATTTAACGATTACAGCGATCCCTTCAGTAATAGGAATGTTACCAATACCAGGAGGAGCAATTTTTTCTGCTCCCATAATTGCTCCGATTGGAGAAAAAATGAAAATGTCGGGAGCCAGGATGACCTCAATAAATATCTATTACCGTCACCTTTGGTATTTTTGTTTTCCCTATATCCCCAGTTTAATTATTGCCGCTTCACTTTCCGGCATCAATGTCTATACCATTGCTGCCATGCATCTACCGATTGCGGCAATTATGATGGTAGTTGGCTGGTTTTATTATACCCGAACAGACAGCAGTTCAGATAGAGGAAGAAAGGCTGCTTCAGTCAGCAGTAATAAGCAGGTGGAGCAGGAGGGACAGGGAGGAGAGGTTAAGTATCAGCTCAGACCTTCCTGGAAAAAGATTCTTGAGGTAGTTCTGCCTTTTATAATTGTTCTCTTCCCGCCAATATTTTTGCCGATTGAATTTGCTTTTTCCCTCATGGCAGGTATTTTATATGTTGCCTTAATTAAAAGAGAAAGATTTCAGTTGGAAATGATATCCCGGGGTTTTGACGGTAAGCTTGTGCTGGGTGTGCTGGGGATAATGGTCTTCAGGACCTACATTGAGAATTCCCAGGGTGTTTTTAATCTGACAGAAATATTTATGGAAGCAGGCATACCACTGCTACTGCTGGCTCTAATTATTCCCTTTTTAGCGGGGCTGTTAACCGGCAATCATGTAGGAGCAATCGGAATTGCCTATCCGATTCTGCTGGTACTGTTTACCGAATCCAGTCTATACAGTCTCTGGCATATGATAATTTTCAGCAGCAGTTACTTTGGTTATGTTCTTTCCCCCTTTCATCTCTGCAACCTGATGACGGTGGAATACTTTGATACCACCTTGAAAAAGTACTACCGGGATATGATAATTCCCTTTACCGGAACAGCAGCTGGCATCATGGTTCTTTCTATCATCTATTATTATTTCCTGAATAGTTAAGAATGGAGGAATATAATGGATCTATTTAGGCTGGCCGCCCCCTTTTATGACTGCCTGATGAAAGTTGCTGGCCATCAAAAGACGATTAAAAGAGCTGTGGAACAGGTACGGATAAAACCCGATGATGTAATCTGTGATATCGGCGCCGGTACCGGCCAGCTTTCCCGGCTGCTGCCTGCAGAAAATAAAATAATAATGGTTGATTCTTCTGTCAGAATGTTGAAAAAAGCCCGCAAGAAGGTAGCGAATCAGTCTGCAGAAATAGTGACTTCCCGAGCTCAAAATTTATCGCTGGAGGATAACAGCTGTGATCTTGTTTTTTGCATTGATGCCCTGCATCATTTTGAACGGACCGGGGCAGCCCTGGCTGAAATGAAGAGAATCGTCAGAGACAGAGGAGCTATAGTGATTATGGAGTTTGACCCTGCCAACCGTAAGACCAGGATTATGCAGCAGCTGGAAGAGCTGGTCGGGGAACCGGGCTGTTTTTATTCTCCAGATAAACTGGCTGCTTTTTTTAAGAAATTTGGCTGTAAAACAGAAGTTATTGAACTATCAAGTTGGCAGTATGTTTTGCTGGCCAGCGATGATCTTACTGGAAGGCGGGGTATTGATGGATTTTAATTTTTCTCAAAGCATTGAGCTGTCTTCCGGAGAATTTGATCTGCTGGCGGTAGGGGAAACCGTGGTAGATCTGATTTCAGTGGAAGAATCAGGAAGCTTTGCCGGAGCAGAAAATTTTCGCCGCTACTTTGGGGGCTCACCAGCCAACATAGCCATGAATCTAGCCAACCTGGGCAGAAAAACTGCCCTGATCAGCCGGGTAGGCAGCGATGGTCTGGGAGAATATCTAATCAACATATTGAAAGAAAGAGGTGTGGATGTCAGCGGTATCAGCAGGGATGAGAAAAACAATACTACTATAATTCTGGTAACCAGAAGTCAGGAGTCGCCGGAATTCCTGGCATATCGAGGGGCAGATAGCAATATAAGTCCAGGTCAGATCTCTGCTGACAGGGTTTCAGAGGCCAGAATTATTCATCTTTCCAGCTTTGCTCTAACCGTTCCCCGGGGCAGACAGACAATTGAGAAAGTGATAAAAATAGCCCGGGATAAGAATAAAATTATATCACTGGATCCCAATTATCGGCCCCAGCTCTGGCGGGGTAGAGAAATTGGTCCGGAGTATATTAAACAACTGCTGGCTGAGGTTGATATAGTCAAGCCTTCTCTTGATGATGCCAGCTTCCTCTTTGGAGAAAGAAGCAGGGAAGCTTACATAAACAAGTTTCATGAGGCCGGGGCCGGACTGGTAATTTTGACTCTAGGAGCAGATGGTCTGCTGGCTTCAACCGGTGAGAGTCAGCAGCATCTGCCCTCACTGGCCGAAAAAGTAGTTGATACCACCGGAGCTGGAGATGCCTTCTGGTCCGGTTTTTATGCCGGTGTTTTGCAGCAGAAAAACCTATTAACTGCTTTAAAACTTGGTTGTGCCGCAGCTGCAGAAGTCTTAAAGCAGACCGGTGCCCTGGTTAATATGCCGCCAACCGGTGAGCTCTTAATCAAATACAAAATTAATTAGGGGGTAAAATTATGTCAGTTCCTGAATTGATAGCTTTTTTCAATCCTCAGGGAAATTTTGACCCCGAGGACAGCTACTGGACCGAACATCCTGATTTTGGCGGTCAGCTGGTTTATGTTAAAGAAATTGCCATTGCCCTGGGGGAAGAATTTTCACTGGATGTTGATATCATAACCAGGCAGATTAAAGACCCGGACTGGCCGGAATTTTCCGGCAGGTTGGACAGTTATCCGGTCAGTGACAGAGTCCGTATTATCCGCCTGCCCTTCGGGGGCAGCAGATTTCTAGCCAAGGAACAACTCTGGCCCCATCTCAATGAATATGTTGAGGGAATCGAGGAGTTTTACCGGGAGGAGGGCCGCAGCCCTGATTTTGTCACCACTCACTACGCTGATGGAGGTCTGGCCGGGGCACTCTACCGGGAGAAAACCGGGACCCCCTTCAGCTTTACCGGCCATTCACTGGGAGCCCAGAAGATGGATAAATTAAATGTTAATCCTGACAATCTCGATGCCAGGCTGACAAGATATAAATTTCACTGCCGCCTGGCAGCAGAAAGAGTCAGTATGGCCAACTCCTCGACAATATTTGTTTCCACCACCCAGGAAAGAGATGAACAGTACACTCACAGAGCTTACCGGCAGGCAATTCAGGAGGATTTTAAAACTAAATTTGCCCTGGCTCCCCCGGGGGTCAATACCGATATTTTTAATCCTGAAGGTGGACCGGCAGATGATAAAATCCAGGACAAGATTGAGGAGATGTTTGCCAGGGACCTAACAGCAGAAAGGCAGGAGCTGCCTGCCATTATTGCAGCCAGCCGGTTGGATAAGAAAAAAAATCATACAGGACTGGTAAAAGCCTTTGCCTGTAGCCGTAAGCTTCAGGAAAAAGCCAACCTGGCAATTACCCTGCGGGGCATAAAAAATCCTTTTGAAGACTACAGCCAGGCCGGACCCGAGGAACGGGAAATACTGGATCAGATCATGGATGTTATCAGAGAGCACAATCTTAAGGGTAAGGTCAGCCTTTTCTCACTGGCCAGCCAGCAGGAACTGGCTTCCTGCTATCGAATTCTAGCCGAGCGCAGATCAGTCTTTGCCCTGACAGCATTTTATGAGCCCTTTGGGTTGGCTCCCATTGAAGCCATGGCTTCAGGGCTGCCGGTGGCAGCCACCTGCAGCGGAGGTCCGGCCGAGATTTTACGGGATCAGGGGGAAAAATATGGCGTGCTAATAGATCCCGAGGATCCCGAGGATATTGCCCGGGGACTGCTGGAGATTTTTTCCCGAGAGGAAACCTGGGAAAAATATCACCGGGCCGGTTTGCAGCGGGTGAGGACAGGCTACACCTGGGAAACCACAGCCGACAGATATCAGGAAAGAATCACTGATATTTTAGAAAATCCAGCTAAATTTGCCCCAACCGCTCCCCGGGGAATCCCGGAGTTTTTCATTACCGGGAGAAAAGAGGAAGAATTGAGAAAAAGGCTGGAAGAACTCTATCTGAAAGATTAAAAAGGGATAGGAATAATGATTTTTTTACAGGAGTTGCATTAAGTAGTTTTTCAAATAATAAAATAGAGAAGGAGAGATAGTAATTTATGCAGGAAAATGCTGAGAAAACTCTGGTTCTGCTGAAACCGGAAGCTGTGAGAAGGAATTTAATTGGCCGGATTATTTCCCGTTTTGAAGAGGCCAATCTGACCATCGAAGAATTAAAACTGACAAGTTTTAAACGAGAAACTCTGGCCGAGCTTTACCAGGAGCACCGGGGTAAGGACTTTTATGAAAGCATTGTTTCAGGTTTTGCTGGAAAACCGATGGCTGCCCTGGTTCTGGCCGGACCGGAGGGGACCATCGCCAAGGTCAGGTCGCTGATCGGGGCTACCGATCCCGTTCAGGCAGAACCGGGGAGCATTAGAGGGGATCTGGCCTGTCACATGCAGCCCGATAATCTGGTTCATGCTTCCGATTCACCTGAATCAGCTGAAAGAGAGCTTAAGCTAATTTTCCCCGAGTTTCAAGCTTGAGACAAGCTTAATTCTATAATTAAATGGAAGGGAAAATTTTTTTCTCTTTCCGGTTCGGGCTTTACCGAAATGGTATATTTTTCAGGTGTTTCTCTCAGAAAAAAATCCAGAGGCACAGCGAAAATTTCTTGAATTTCAGCGGGGTTAATGCTGTTTTTGACTTTATCGAGATTCAGAGGCAGCAGGCTGCCGAGGTGAGAATGGATGATAATATTATAGGGGGTTATCAAAGTATAGGGGGTTATCAAAGGATACAGAAGCTGGTCTGGCAGACAAAGTTAAGCCCGGCCTTAAAAGGCCGGGCAGTAATTACAGGATTTTTATTTTCGGGTTTACTAAAAATAAAGTTAAAGCTCCATCTGCTGTTGAAATACTTCCCGGGTCTGGCGATAGATAACCAGAATAACCAGACCGGAGAGAATAGCGGCCGGAATCAAATGGGTGATGTTGTAAACAGCCGAATATATCCAGGGATTCTGTCCCTCTGGAGCCAGGTCAGCAAAGAAAATTACTCCGGAGAGAAGATGAGAAACAAAGCGGGCTCCGACTCCCAGAAACAGGGCTGCCAAAAAAGCCGGCATTTTGATGGTGTTGTTGGCCCGAAAGATTGTGATAAAACCAGCCATTCCCAGCAGGCCATAAGCTACCGGATAATCCAGCAGAAATTGAGCCGGGTGAACGACATAGGCTCCGGTGATTATCTGAACCAGGCCGTGGACAACACCGGCAATAACTCCCGGCACTCCTCCCCAGCGAAAGGCAATGAAAAGAATCGGCAGCATTTCAAGATTGATAGAGCCGCCCTGGGGCATACGAAAGAGGGTGAGATAACTTAAAACAGTCGAGAGTGCAACAGCCACAGCGATTTCAGCCATTAATTTAACGTTCTTTTGCATAAAAATTAACTCCTCCCATTTTCAGAGGCAGACTGCCGGGTGCTGGAGGAGTTGTAACAGATTTATTTCCCTGCGCCTGCATTATCAGGATCAGGTAATAAGGGTCGATGTTGCCATCCTCTCAGCCTCCGGTCAGGCTCCCCTTTAAAATTATTATCTTAAAGAAAGCTCTTTCTATCTATTTCTATTCTAGATTGCTTCTCTAATTCCTCCCTTTAGACTGTTTATTTTTGCTTGACATTAAAGGGCCTGTGTGCTAACATTATTATGGTTTTTATAAAGAGGGTGATAGACTTTTCAGGCAATAATTCAGACAGCAGTCAGCTGATAATTCTGACTGGAAATTACTGGTTGTTTCCAGATTGTATCTGGGATTTAAATTTAATTAAATTTAATGATGTACGGGAGTCTAATTAAATAATGTAAATGATGTAAATGGGCGGAAGTGGCGGAACTGGCAGACGCGCTAGACTTAGGATCTAGTGGGTTTTTCCTGTGGGGGTTCGAATCCCCCCTTCCGCACCATTATTTTTTTTTATATATTTTTTTTTAAAGGCAGAAACTTTCTTAGGGAGGCAATAAAATGGAAGTAAAAAAGACTGAACTGGAAGGCAATAAAGTTAAACTTGAAGTTACCATAGACAGTGATGAAGTTAATGAAGCCCTGGATCAGGCTTATCGCAAGATTGTTAAAGATGTTGAGCTGCCAGGTTTCCGCAAGGGTAAAATTCCCCGCAAGGTGCTGGAAGCCCGCTTCGGTAAAGAGGTACTACACAGCGATGCTCTTGATATTCTTATTCCCAGGAATTATTCTCAGGCGGTGGAAGAGAGCGGGATTAAGCCGATAGATCAGCCAGAAATAGAAGATTTTCATATTGCTAAAGATGAGCCGGCCTCCTTTTCTGCTGAAGTGGAGGTTAAACCAGAGGTTAAACTGGGAGAATATACCGGTTTTGATATTGAGAGAGAAGAGATTGAAATAGATGAGGAAGATATTGAGAAACAGGTAGAGCGGCTTCAGGAGGAGCACAGCCAGCTGGCCAGTGTAGATCGGGAAGATGTCCAATTCGGTGATCATGTGGTTATTGACTATGAGGGGTTTGTCGAGGGAGAGCCGATTTCCGGGGGTTCAGCTGAAGAGTTTGTCCTGGAAATAGGTTCCGGTGATTTTATTCCGGGCTTTGAAGAGGAATTGATTGGCCTGGAAGTTCGAGAAGAACCCCATGAGATAGAGATTACCTTTCCCGAAGATTATGATGAAGATCTGGCCGGTCAGGATGCTATTTTTAAAGTTACCATCAAGGAGATTAAGGAAAAGGAAGTTCCTGAGCTGAATGATGAATTTATTGAAGAGGTAACTGAGTTTGAGACTCTGGAAGAATATAAAGAGAATCTGCATAAGGATATGCTGGAATACAGGGAACATCAGCAGAAGCATGAACTGGAGGATAAGATCCTGGAAAAGGCAGCTGAAAATGCCGAAGTAGATGTGCCGGAAAAAATGGTAGAAAGCGAGCTTGATAAAATACAGCAACAGATGAGCCAGAATCTGCAATCCCAGGGAATTGATCTGGATACTTATTTTGAGTATCAGAACCTGACTGAAGAAGAGTGGAGGGCTCAAAATAGAGATATTGCCGCCAGGCGGGCAAAACAGAACCTGGTTCTGGAAGCCATCGCTGCCAAAGAAGGCATTGAGGTTAGCGAGGAGGAAATTGAAGAAAAACTGGAAGAGATTGCAGAAGAGAGCGAACAGGATATTGAGCAGATAAAGGCCTTTTTCCAGAGGCAGGGACAGTTGGAATCGATGAAACACGGCATGAAAATGGAAAAGACTATTGATTTCCTGCGGGAAAACAATTAAAATATAATTAGAGAAGGAAGAATAACAGCTGCAATGTAAAAATAATTCAACAGACAGTTCAGCCTCAGGGCTGACAGGAGGTGGAGTGTATATGAATCTAGTTCCAATGGTGGTAGAACAGACCAATCGCGGGGAAAGATCCTATGATATATATTCCCGGCTGCTCAAGGACAGAATTATATTTTTAGGCACCCATGTCACGGACGAAATCGCTAACCTGGTAATTGCTCAGATGCTTTTTTTAGAAGCGGAAGATCCTGATAAGGACATTTATCTATATATTAACAGCCCCGGCGGCTCGGTAACAGCGTCGCTGGCTATGTATGATACCATGCAGTACATCAAGCCTGACGTGGTAACAATCTGCATGGGCCAGGCTGCCAGTGCTGGAGCACTGCTGTTAGCTGCTGGAGCTGAAGGCAAACGCCATGGGCTGCCTTATTCCCGGGTCATGATTCACCAGCCAGCAGGTGGTATACAGGGTAAAGCCAGTGAAGCAGAGGTCCATGTTAAAGAGCTTTTACGGATCCGGGAAACCCTGAATGAGATTTTAAGCAAGCACACCGGACAGAGCGTGGAGAAGATTGAAGAAGACGTAGAAAGGGATTATTTCATGACTGCCAAAGAAGCTCTGGATTATGGTATAATTGATGAAGTTATAACACGTAATGAACTGGAGCAGGAATCCCAGGATTAACCCAATGAGGTGATTGAATGTTTAAATTTGGAGATGAAAAAGGACAACTTAAATGCTCCTTCTGCGGTAAGTCCCAGGAGCAGGTCCGGAAACTGGTTGCCGGCCCGGGTGTTTATATCTGTGATGAATGTATTGACCTCTGCAATGAAATTATTGAAGAGGAATTCAGTGAAGACCTGGATTTAAATCTCAATTCCATTCCCAGACCGGTTGAAATAAAAGAAATTCTTGATGACTATGTGGTTGGTCAGAACCGGGCCAAAAAAACTCTCTCGGTGGCTGTTTACAACCACTATAAACGGATAAATTCTGATATGAAGATAGATGATGTGGAGCTGCAGAAAAGCAATATCATGATGATTGGGCCCACCGGCTGCGGTAAAACGCTGCTGGCTCAAACTCTGGCCCGGATACTGGATGTACCCTTTGCCATTACCGATGCCACTTCCCTGACGGAAGCAGGTTATGTGGGTGAAGATGTGGAGAATATTCTGCTCAAGCTGATTCAGGCTGCTGATTATGATGTGGAGAAAGCTGAACGGGGTATTATCTACGTGGATGAGATTGATAAGATTGCCCGCAAATCGGAGAATCCTTCAATTACCAGGGATGTTTCTGGAGAGGGTGTTCAGCAGGCCCTGTTAAAAATAATTGAGGGCACGGTGGCCAGCGTACCGCCTCAGGGAGGCCGCAAGCATCCCCATCAAGAATTCATCCAGATAGATACCTCCAATATACTTTTTATTGCTGGAGGTGCTTTTGGCGGCCTGGAGAAGATGATTCAGAACAGGATCAGTAATAAGGCTCTAGGTTTCGGAGCAGATATAAAAACCAGCGAAGAGAGGGACAATATCGGTGATATCTTGAAGCATGTTTTGCCCGAGGATCTCCTGCACTATGGTCTGATTCCGGAGTTCATCGGCAGGATGCCGATTCAGGTAACCCTGAATGAACTGGTGGAAGAAGATCTGGTGCGGATCTTAACAGAGCCCCGCAATGCTCTGGTCAGGCAGTATCAAAAATTCTTTGCCATGGATGATGTGGAGCTGGAGTTTACTCCTGAATCTCTCAAGGCGATTTCCCGCAAAGCTCTTAAACACAGCAGTGGAGCCCGGGGCTTGAGATCGGTGCTGGAAGATTCCATTCTTGATATAATGTATGAGCTGCCCACCGATACTACCGTGACCAAATGCATAATTACCGAAGAGGTAATTGATGACGGTGCTCAACCGGAATTAATTCGCAAGGAAGAAAACCGGGAAGAAACGGCTTAACCAGGAAGAACCGGGAGACGGTACTGCCCTGAGGGTGGTGCTGTCTCCCTTTTTATTTTTTGTTTATTATGCTGAATTTCTACCAGGCAGGAGCAGGAAATGACTTTACCTGACTCTGATCAACAGGAACTGCCGAGAAGAAAGGAGCAGGCTGATGTTTTCTAAAGTTGAGTTTATCAAGAGTGCCCATCAGATTGAAGATCTGCCGGAGCATCAGTTTCCGGAAATCGCCTTTTCCGGACGGTCCAATGTGGGGAAATCCTCGCTGATAAATATGGTGCTGGGCAGAAAAAAACTGGCCCGGATCAGCAAGACGCCTGGCAGAACCCGGAGCATTAATTTTTTTAATATTGAAGATCGATTCTGCCTGGTCGATCTGCCCGGCTATGGCTTTGCCCGGGTGCCAGATCAGGAAAAGGAGAAATGGGCCTATCTGATTGAAAGCTATCTCAATCAACGGGCCAATCTCCAGGCTATTATCCAGATTATCGATGCCCGGCATAATCCCACCGGGGAAGATAAAATGATGATAGACTGGCTGAAAGCCAGCCAGCTGGAATACCTGATTGCAGCCACCAAAGCGGATAAACTTAACCGCAGTCAGATAAAACCCCGGCGCCGGGAAATAGCCCAAGAACTGGAGGTTCCGGCAGAAAATATTCTTTTAACTTCAGCTAAAGACCGAACCGGTCAGAAGCCTTTGCTGACCTTCATTAAAGAAGCTGTTGCCCGAAACCACTGAGGTGGCCTGAAAATGGAAAAAAGCCGGATACCCAAAGAGGAATTGAATAAGGAGAATCTGCAGAAAAAACACCCGGAAGTGGTTAATTATAACGATGCCTTCGCCCGGATTTATGACAGGGTGATGTCCCGGGTACCCTACCGCTTCTGGTTTGAATTTCTCAAGACATTATTACGTTATCACGGTCAGGAGAAGCCGGAAAAGGTGCTGGAGCTGGCCTGTGGCACCGGCAGCATGATGGAGCATTTTTTAGCACAGAACTCACTGGTGACCGGTATTGACCGCTCAGAACCGATGCTGGATGAAGCCCGGAATAAACTTAATAATTACCGCAACCGCCTGAGGTTGAATCAGGCTGATATAAGGAATTTTACAGTGGAAAATAATTTTGACCTGATCTATTCCATCTTTGATAGTTTAAATTATCTGCTGACAGAAGAAGATCTGTTTAAAACCTTTCAGAGTGCCAGAAACCACCTGAAATCCGGGGGAGTTTTTATTTTTGATTATAATACCTGCAACCGGCTGGAATCAATTGAATCGGGATATCTGACCTTCAAAGGTGATAATTATCACTGTATCTGGCAGGATATTGCCCGGCCGGCCCAGTGCAGCTGGCAGGTTAAGCTGACAATTACCTTTGAAGATCGCCCCGGGGTTTTTCAGGAACTTCATCAGGAGAAGGCTTTTCCCCTGGAAACGATCAGTCAGCTGCTGGAGCAGTCCGGTTTTTCCCGGGTATTCTGCTATGGCCCTGCCAGGCTGAGAAGGGGAAAAGAAAGCCATAACCGGGTGTATTTTATAGCGGGCACCCGGGAACTTGAGCCGGGATCGCTGTCTGAGAGAATTGACTGCCATCTCCGCTGGAGCTGGCAGGTTTTTAAACACCATTATTTAAATTTCAGGTAAGTGAATTTTTAAATAATAAAAGCATAAAGTGATATTTTAACACTTTACCGGTCAGGAAAGAGAAATTTGCTTGAACCCGGCCGGCAGTTGAAATTGGCCTGGCTGCAACTTTTGCTCAGAGGAGGTATTTTTTTGAATAATAAATTGATGATGGCAATAACCATAGTAATACTGATTGCGGTGGTGCTGTTTGGAGTTGTTTCCCAGCGCCAGGAAGAGAATGAGAAGCATAACCTGGAAGAATATGAAAATACAGCCATGATGCTCGATACTGTCAATACTATCAGAACCTATGGTCCCGGAGGCGAAGAAGCGGTGCAGCAAACCTTCAGCCGGCTGGAAGAGATAGAAGCTCTACTGGATCTCTATGATGCAGAGAGCTCCTTAAACAGGATTAATGAAAATGCCGGAGGTGAGGCGGTGGAGATTGAACCCGAGCTGCTTGCGGTCCTGGAGATGGCGAAGGAATTCGCTGCAGAAAATGAAGGATCCTTTGATCCCACCATCGGTGCTCTGACCCTGCTCTGGGGCTGGGGCAGTGAGGAGGGACCCTCTGTCCCGGCTCAGGAAGATATTGAGCAGGCCCTGGAACTGGTTGATTATAATAAACTTGAGATATCCGGAGATGAGCAGACTGCCCGGCTGGCAGAAGAAGGTATGATTCTCGATCTGGGAGCAATTGCCAAGGGTTATGCCGGTGACGAAGCGGTTGAGGTGCTGCTGGAGAATGGAATTGAAAGAGCCTTTGTTAATCTGGGGGGGAATATTGTCTTGCTGGGAACTAAACCCGATGAAACTCCCTGGAGAATAGGTATTCAGAATCCCCGCTCGGATCGGGGCAGAGCAATGGGCAGCGTGGATATCGGCGAAGAGGATTTGATTGCCGGACAGATAGCTGTAGCCACCTCGGGGGATTATGAAAGATACTTTGAGGATAATGATACCAGATATCATCACATTATCGATCCCGAAACAGGCTATCCGGCTGAAGGGGGAGCTGTCAGCACCACGGTTGTTTCAGAGAACCCCTCCCGGATCGATGCTCTCTCCACAGGACTCTTTGTTCTGGGGCTGGAGAGAGGCCTGGAGCTGGCTGAATCCCTGGAAGGGGTGGAAGCAGTTTTTATTACTGAGGAGAAAGATGTCTATCTTACTTCGGGAATGGATGATAAGTTTCAGCTGATGGATGATGATTTTACCGTGGTGAATTAAAAAAGCCAGAAGCTTTAATACCAGGATTTGCAGGGAAATATGCAGAGGAACAGGTGGAGAGATTTATGTTCTCAGGAATTGATGAATATCTATTTTTTATTTTTTTTGAATTTGCCGGAGAAAATCCGCTGCTGGGCAGAATAATGGTGACAATTACTAACTGGTCATCCAGGATATTTGCAGCAATTTATCTGGTCGGCATTGTGGTACTGCTGGTGAGAAGGAGCAGAAAGCTTATTCCCTTTCTGATTGCTCCGGCGGTGGCCTTAATCACGGTGCAACTGATCCGGTATTTTTATGTGAGGCCCAGACCCTTTGTAGCCCTGGAGATTGAAAGTCTGATAAATCATGGCCCCACCGGTTCCTTTCCCAGCCGGCATGCCGTGGGGGCCTTTGTGATAGCAGCGGTTATCTGGCAGACTAACAAATGGGCAGGTAAGATCCTGTTTTTGCTGGCTGCTGTGACCGGATTATCCCGGGTGATGGTGGGTGTCCATTATCCCCTGGATATTATAGCAGGAGCCCTGCTGGCAGTGGCGACAGGTCTGGCGGTTTTTGCCATTCAGCAAAGGCGGCTGATAGACGAAAGTAAAGAGTAATGAATTTGTGAAAAGCAAATTTGAAATATTAAGTTAAATAAAAATTAAATAATTCCAGCCAGCCAGATTGTTTGGAGATAATAATTCAGCAGACAGTAATATTTTAGCAATTTGCTGCTACTAAAATGAACTGGAGGTGGGATAATTATGACAAAGTTGAACTGGGGTATTATTAGCACCGCTTCGATAGTTAGAAAGAAGTTTCTGCCGGCGTTAGAGAAGGCTGAAAATGCCAGGTTTTTTGCTCTGGCCAGCCGCAGCAAAGAAAAAGCAAAAAAATTTGTTAAGGAGCATTCCCGCTCAGGGTGTGAGAGAATACATGCTTCCTATGAAGAACTGCTGCAGGATAATGAGATTGATGCGATTTATATTCCGCTGCCCAATAATTTACATTATGAGTGGACCAGAAAGGCCCTGGAGGCCGGCAAACATGTTCTCTGTGAAAAACCAATGGTAATGAATGCTACCGAAGGCGAAGAACTTTTTGCTCTGGCTGAAGAAAGGGATCGTTTTCTTATGGAAGGTTTCATGTATAGATTCAGGCCACTAACTGAAAGGGTGATTGAACTCTCCCGGACCGAACTGGGAGAAATTCAGCTGGTCAGGGGAAGTTTTTGCTATCAAAGCGGCCGTCCAGCAGAGGATATCCGCTTTCGCAGCGAGGTCGGCGGCGGTGCCCTCCGGGATGTGGGCTGTTATCTGGTGGACTTTCTCGGAAATCTTTTCAATACCAGGCCCGAAATGGCATATAATAATGTCATCCCAGCAGAACGAGGCGATGTTGAGGGACAGGGTTCAGCACTGCTGATTTATGAGACCGGTGCTGACAGGAGCAGAAGCAGCAGGGAGAGCAAGATACAGGCGAATCTTGTCTACAGCATTACCATTCCTGGCAGCAAGGGAATTGAAATAGTAGGAACTGAAGGAAAATTGCTAGCTCCGGAGTTTTTTGAATGGAAATCTTTCGGCCGTCGTTACATTCATCTGGAAAAACAGGAAGAAGTTAATGAAATAACACTGCCAGCAGTGGATCAGTTCAAAAATGAAGTGGAATATTTTTCCCGGACAGCTGCCAGCTGGCCTGCCGGCAGGGAGGAAACTCTGAAAACCAACCGCCTTACCCTTAATAATCTGTCCGTGATTGATGGCCTGATTGAGAGTGGAGAAAGCGGGAAGCCTGTAATGTTGAAATAAACCGGTAGCCCCTGTTAAGCCAGAATGTCTGGAGGCAGAATTTATGAAAATATGGTATCCTGTAAAATTTCGGGGAATTTTACAATCTGGATCCAGGAAATTGACAAAATTTAAGAAATCGAGAGTTTTGCAAGAATTGAAGCTGTTGCAGAAATTGAAGGTACTGCCGGGACTGAGAGATTTAGCAGAAGGACAGATAATTTTCCTGCTGATCTTAATCATGGTAATTGTATTTTCAGGAACCGCTTCTTTTCTGCCTTTCCGGCTTCTGCAAGGACCGGTCGGAAAAGATTCAGGATCTGTTCGGGCAGAGGATTTTCAGGCTGAGGAAATTTTTAATCCAGCAGAACTGGAGATATTCAGCTGGTGGACAGCTCCAGGGGAAAGGGAAGGACTGGAATATTTGATTAATTCCTTTCAGGAGGAGTATCCCGAGATAGAAGTGGTCAATGCTGCTGTGGAAGGGGGAGCGGGAGTAAATGCCAAGGATGTATTGAAGATTAGACTGCTGCGCAATATTCCGCCGGATACCTTTCAGGTTCATGCCGGAGCCGAGCTCAAGGATACCTTTATCGCGGGAGATTATCTTAATCCCCTGACTGAACTCTGGCAGGAGCAGGGCTGGCAGGAGGTATTTCCAGAAAAACTAACGGAAATGGTTAGGAAGAAGGGTGAATATTATTCCCTGCCGGTGACAGCTCACCGCTCCAACCGGCTCTGGTATAACAAAGAGATGCTGGCAGATTATGGACTGCAGCCGCCTCGCACCCCGGATGAACTGCTCAGTACGGTAAAAGCTCTGGCGGAAAAGGATGAAATTCCGCTGGCTCTGGGCTCCCGCAATCTCTGGCCTATTACCCATCTATTTGAGACTCTGCTGGCTGCTTTAGCGGAGCCGGAACAATTTGAAGCCTTAGTCCGGGGAAAAAGATCCTGGGGAAGCCCGGAGGTTGAGAGGACGCTGGAGATCATGCAGGAGCTGCTGACCCATGTCAATGAGGATCATGCCTCTCTCAGCTGGCATGAAGCCTGTGAACTGATTCTGCAGCGGGAAGCAGCCCTGACGGTAATGGGGACCTGGGCCCGGGGTTATTTTGCCGCCCGCAATGCCAGTCTGGATGAGGATTATGGTTCGGTTGTGCTGGCAGGTGAAAATCAGGTTTTTCTGCTGGTAGTTGATACCTTTGCCATGCCGGCTGCCACGGAAAATCAGAGTTTTACCCGGAAATGGCTGGAGTTTATCTCCCGCCGGGAAATTCAGGGGAAATTTACTGAAATATTAGGGGCAGCCCCACCCCGGAGCGATATCAAAAGTGAGGAGCTGATTTCGGGTACCAGGGAGGATCATCTGGACCTGCTGAACCAGCAGAATCTGCTGCCGAGCATAGCACACGGTGCCGCAGCCCGGGAGGTCTTTGTCAATGCCCTCAATCAAGAGCTGAACGTTTTTCTCTATGAAAATGATATTTCCGGAACCCTGGAGGAACTTAAACTGCTGGCTGAAATTTATCTGATTCCCTGAGGGGGAGCAGACAATGAAATTTTCCGAAAATATTTCCTGTAAAACACTTCTGCCAATAATTCTTTTTCTGGCAGTAGTCCTGGTTTTTAACTATTTCATGTGGCAAAATTATCAAAAAATTCAAGAAAACCTGGCTCGATTTGGAGACAGCAATTTTTTTGCCGGGGAAGCTCTCCGGGAAGAGGGGGTCGAGCACTTGAAAACAACAGGGGCTGGTGCCGGCAGAGCAGGAGGCAGCCGGACCGATATTTCTGGAGATGAAGGGCTGAGACTGGCTTTCATCACCTCCGGCAGTGAAGCAGAAAGAAAGCTCCTGCGAGAAGGAGCTGAGCAGGCCGCTGGCAGCCTGGGTGTGGAACTGAAATTTTATCATGCCGATCCCGGAGGACAGATGACTCCGGTAGATTATCTGGAGCTGGCTGCTCTGGCCGACTTTGATGGAGTGCTGCTGGAGGGCTCTGCTGAGGAACTGGCTGACAGGATTGATGCTCTGGCTGGAGAGCTGCCAGTGGTAACCATAAACTCGGATTTTCCCGATTCCAGCAGGCTTTCCTATGTGGGGCTGAATCATCATCAGGCCGGTTTTCAGATTGGCCGCTATCTCCTGGAAAATATAGCCGGAACCGGAGGCAGGATTGTTCTGCTTTCCAGCAGGGTGGAAGGAGAGCAGGCTCTTTCCAGCTCGGAACAGCTCAAGATTTTTGGCTTTCAGGAAGCTCTGGCTGGTTCGGGTCAGGTTGAATTGCTGCTTCATAAAGAAATCAGGCCGGATCTGCTTAATATCAGCCGGGAGATCAATGAGATATTTGCTGGCCATGAGGTGGTAGCAATTTTTAGTATGAGCGAGGAGATTACCCTGCTGCTGGAAGAGTCGGCTGTTCTCAGCAGGAGGGATGAGGATTTCTTTAAAATCGGGTATGGAAGCCGGGCTTCGCTTCATGAAGAGCTGGATCGCCTGAATTTTGATGCCTTAATTTACCGGGATTCCAGCCAGGTGGGTTCTCAGGCTGTTAAGGAAATGACAACAATTCTATCCCGGGGCAGCATTAATCTCCACACCCGGGTTGAGATGGAACTTCTTACTGATGACCGGCTTGCCGGAGAGGTGGTGCTGGATGAACCGGGAAATTGAGCAACAATCCGGCTTTCAGTTCTTCTCCCTGCGCCAGAAACTGCTTCTTTTCTTTGTGGCTTTCTTTTGTCTGATGCTGCTGACAGCCGGCTATATAGCTCTGGCCCATCGGGGAACCGCAGATCTGCTGAATACCCTGCTGGAGGAGAATGAAACTCTGGAGAAAGCAGCAGAAAAACTGCATCTCCTGGAGCATCATACCACCAATTATCTGAATACCGTCAGCCCGGAGAATTATGAACTTTATCGTGAGAACTATCAGGAGTTGGCAGAACTGCGAGATAGCGGAGAGGTCACCACTCTGACAGAATTTAATGAGCTGATTGGGGGAATCCTTAACAACAGTGAAGAGCTGGTTACCCGGGCAGAAAACGATCAGGGTTATCAGCAAAAATACCAGAACTTTATCGGGCAGATAAATATTGCCTCCCGCTATCTTAATAATGTGATTAATGACAATAACCGGCAGGCCAATCAGATTTATGCCCAGAGCTGGAGTCTGATAAATCAGATGGAGCGTTACGGGCTCATGATGGCTGCACTGCTGGCTCTCTTCAGTCTGATATTTCTCTACATCTTTACGGAAAATATTACCAGGCCGCTGTATAAGATTATTGATCAGTCCCGAAAGCTGGCAGAGGGAAATTTTTCCCTCTCTCCGGTACAGGTGGAAACCCGGGATGAGCTTAATTTTATTGCCCGGGCCTTCAACCTGATGACCGCCGAACTGGAGGCTCTCTTTACCGAGCTGCAGGAAAAGCTGTCCCTGGAAAGAGAGCTGCAGCAGAAGCAGGTGGAAAATCTCAGGATGAAAAACCTGGTCAAGGAGGCTGAGCTTAAAAAACTGCAATCTCAAATTAATCCTCACTTTCTATTTAACACCCTGAATTCGATTTCCCAGCTGGCTGTACTGGAGGATGCCGACAGAACAGGAGAAATGATCACCAAAGTGGCCGAGCATTTTCGGCGCAACCTCAAGCGGGCTGAAGAGCTGATTACAGTTGAGGAGGAGCTGGAAAGCGTTCAGCTTTACTGCGATATTCTTAAAACCCGCTTTGGAGACACTATCGAATTTGAAATTAACTATAAGGATGAAGTTCTGCTGGAGGAGATCCCGCCCCTTACCATCCAGCCGCTGGTGGAAAATGCCTTTGTCCACGGTATTAAAAAAAGCGGGTCTTCAGCCGGCAGGATAAATATCACCCTGGAAAAGAAAAAGGGCTGGCTGAAAATTGAGGTTCAGGATGACGGCAGCGGCATGAAACAGGAGCTGGTGGATAAAATTCTCCAGCAGGAGGAGATTGGCGGCCTCAGCAACATCAGGGAAAGACTGCGACTTTTTTATCAACGGGATGATCTGCTGGAAATCAGAGGGGCTGCCGGCGAAGGAACCCTGGTTAGCATTCATATACCCTTAACCGGGGAAACTAACCGCTCAGCTGGAGAGGAGAAAAACTAATGTGCAGAGTTATGGTTGTAGATGATGAGCCGCTGGTGAGAGAGGCCATTTCCCATATTATCTCCTCGGAGTTTGACAGTGTTTATCTGGTGGGCAGCACAGGCAGCGGCGAGCAGGCAGTGGATCTGGCTCTGGAGGAGAGACCCGACATAATAATCATGGATATTCGGCTGGATGATCAGGATGGCTTGAAAGCCATTGAGGAGATCAAGGAATTCATGCCCGGCTGCGTAATGGTGGTGATCTCGGCCTATGACAGCTTCAGCTATGCCCGTCAGGCCCTGCGGCTGGGGGTTGCCGATTATATGCTTAAACCGCTCAATAAGCAGGATATAATAGATATTATTGATAATGCCTGTTTAAGAGTGGAAACAGAGGGCAGCCACACCTTTTTTCGCTGGCAGGATAAGGAGGAGGCTGAAGATTTAAGAGCCATTCCCTCAGAATACAGCGGCGAGATCCCCCTGGATAAAGAGCGGGAGCTGCTGCAGTATATTAATTTAAAGAATTACAGACAGGCCCGAAAAAAGTTAAAGGAAATTTGCAATATGATCAGCACAGAATTTTCCCGGGAAGAAATAAAAGATTACTGCCGGGAAATTTTAATTGTCATCATCCGCCAGATCTTCTCTTCCACTTCGATTGAAACCCTGGAATTTACCAGCAAGTTTAAGCGGGAGGAGATGATAGCAGCCCTGAGAAATGCTGATACAGCAGAAAGGGCTCAGGAGATTTTACAGGAACATTTCCGGCAACTCTTGAATTATCTGGAAAGACGGGATAAAGAGGCAGCAGATGCCGATGATATTATGCATAAAGCCCGGAAGTTTATTGAAGAAAATTATGACAGCCAGTTAAATTTAGCAGAGGTAGCGGGAGAAGTGGGCTTGAGCAGCAGCTATTTCAGCCGCAGCTTTAAAAAGAAATTTGGTATCAGCTTTACGGACTACTTGAATCAGCTGAGACTGGAAAGAGCTCGAAGACTGCTGAGGAGCAGTAGTAAAAATATTTCAGAAATTGCTATTGAGGTGGGGTTTAATGACAGTAACTATTTCAGTAAGGTCTTTAAAAAAGAGGAAGGCCTTGCCCCCACAGAGTACCGCAAGGCCAAATCTTAAAAATAATGCCGCAAGATATTACTAAAACAGCTCAAATAATTACTTGAATTCCTCTAAATTTTTTCAAGGATAATCATAACTTTAAGAGAATTAAGTTATATGAAGATTCTAAATCAATTTCAACTCTGGAAGCTTCATATTTTAATTCAGAAACAAAAACTAAAAAGGAGGGATTTTTAGCATGCGCAGAGTTGTTTTAGCTTTAATGCTGTCGCTGGCTCTGGTAGTAGCCGGTGCCGCACCGGCCCTGGCTCAGAATAGTCCTGTTGAGATTGTTAACTGGTGGACTGCCGGTGGTGAAGAGGATGCCCTGATTGCCCTTTTTGAAGTATTCAGAGATCAGCATCCTGAATTTGAACCTATCAGTTCTGCTGTGGCTGGTGGTGCTGGAACCGATGCCAAGGCTGTCATGATCACCAGACTGGTTGGTGGGAACCCGCCGGATTCTTTCCAGGTTCATGGGGGAGCCGAGCTTTTTCACAGTTATGTTGATCCTGGTTTTATGCAGCCCGTTACCCATCTGCTGGAAGAGTGGGATGTAGTTGATGATTTTAACCCCGAGATTCTTGATCTGGTCCGGGGAGAAGATGGTGAAATTTACTCTGTTCCTCTCAATATTCACCGCAGCAATGTAATGTGGACCAATCAGAGAATTCTTGAGGAGCATGGTCTGGAGGCGCCGGAGACCATTGAGGAAATGTTTGATGTTTTTGAAGCTCTGGAGGAAGCCGGTGTTACACCTCTGGCCCTGGGTGATCTGAATCGCTGGCCCACCCTGCATCTCTTTGAAAACCTGATGCTGGCTACTATGGGTCCGGAAGATTATAACGCACTCTGGGATGGCACAGTAACCTTTGACCATGAAGGCCTCAGAGAAGCTCTTGAACTTCTGGATCAGGCTCTGGAGTATGTCAATCCAGACCATGCTGCCCTGGACTGGCAGGGAGCTGCCGAACTGCTGGTTGAAGATGAAGCTGTCTTTAATGTGATGGGTGACTGGGCAGAAGGTTATTTCCGGGCAGTAGGCTGGGAGCCTCTGGAAGATTATGGCTGGACAACCGTTCCCGGCACCGAAGGCAATTTCATGGTGGTAACCGATACCTTTGGTCTGCCTGAAGGTATCAGCAACCCTGAAGGCGCCAGAGCCTGGCTGCAAACCGTAGCTTCCCGGGAAGGACAGGATGCTTTCAATCCCATTAAAGGCTCCATACCTGCCAGGATAGACCCCGATGTTGAGAGATACAGTATTTATCTGCAGAGTTCCATTGAAGATTTTGCCCAGGATAATCTGACGCCATCAATTGCTCATGGCTCAGCTGCTCCGGAAGGTTTTGTTTCGGAATTTGAGGATATCCTGAATGAATTTGTGACTGTTAGAGATGTTGACCATACCCTGGATAGAATGCAGACCATAGCCGGAGAATATCTGAATTAATATTCCGGCTTATACCAGAGATTAAGTTTGATTTGATGGTTCAACTCAAATTTTAGAGGGGGTAATTTATCAGGAATAGGGCTGGTTAAGCCGGGCTCATTTCTCCAGAGCCCGGCTCTGCAGGCGGTTTAAGGCCGTCCAGCCCTATTTTTGATTCTTTATTTTGATATACTTTGTTTTTTGCTAATTTTTTTCCAGGAGGTGAGCAGCTTTGCGATATCAGGTAAAAGAAAAGCTTTTATCTGTAGGCATATTAGCCCCCTCGATGCTGGCTATAGGTGTGTTTGTCTATGGCTTTATCGGGCGGACAATACAGGTTTCCCTGACGGACTGGAATGATATAGTGAGTTTTATGCAGGGTGAATTTGACTTTGTGGGACTGCAAAACTACCTTCGTCTTTTTAATGATTCCCGTTTCATTACCGGGCTCTGGAATAATTTATTTTTTATGCTGTTTTTTATTTTAGGAGCACTGGCCCTGGGAATTATGATGGCTGTGTTTATCAATGACAAACCCAGAGGCCATTTTATTTTTCAAAATATTTATCTCTTTCCCATGGCGGTGTCCTTTGTAGTAACCGGTACAGTCTGGCGGTGGATCTTTGCCCCCGGCTCACCGCGATCCCCCCGGGGAATTAACATGCTTTTTGCCCAGCTGGGCCGACCGGAGCTGATGTGGCGATGGTTTACCAGCACCTTCAGTATCGGCCCCTTTAATATTGCCCTGGTGACAATAATTATTGCTGCTGTCTGGCAGTTTTCTGGCTATACCATGGCCATGTGGCTGGCCGGTTTGCGGGGAATTCCGGAGCAGCTGATTGAGGCGGCCAGAATAGATGGAGCTTCCAAGTGGCAGATCTTTACCAGAATATTATTTCCCATGCAGAAGGCCATAACCCTTTCTGCGATAATTTTAATGGCCCATATCTCCTTAAAAGCCTTTGACCTGGTTTATGTTATGACCGGCAGCGGCCCTAACAATGTTACTGACATTCCTGCAGTATATATGTATGAAACCACCTTTCGGGGTAACAATTATTCCCGGGGGGCCGGCATTTCAATTATTCTGCTGATGATGGTGGGTATACTGATAATACCCTATCTGATTAATACCTTTGGGGAGGAATAGAGGATGCAGGACTATGGAAAATTTAAGTATCTGGTTTATATAATTCTGTTTCTCCTGACAATATTTTTTCTGCTGCCGATGTATGTGCTTTTTGCCACCAGTTTTAAAAGTTTTGCCGAGGTGAGCAGACAGGCCATGTGGCTTCTGCCCTCGGAATACACTCTGGCAGCTTTTGCAGAAGCCTATACCAGGCTGATACCTCATCTACGCAACAGTCTGGTGCTGGTAATTCCTTCCACCCTGATATCAGCTATGCTGGGCTCGCTCAACGGTTATGTGCTGTCGGAATGGAAGTTTCGAGGATCCGATACCATCTTTGCTCTGTTGTTATTTGGCATGTTTATTCCCTATCAGAGTATTCTGGTTCCTCTGGTCAGATTTCTTCAAACAATCGGTCTCTACGGTTCTCTCCAGGGATTGATTTTTGTGCATATTGTTTACGGTATTCCGATTACAACTTTAATTTTCAGAAACTATTATTCCGATGTCCCCAGTTCTCTGACAGAAGCAGCCAAGGTTGATGGTGCCGGTATTTTCCGGGTCTACAGCAAAATATTCTTTCCCATTTCAATTCCGGCCTTTGTGGTGGTGATTATCTGGCAGTTCACCAATATCTGGAATGAATTTCTCTTTGCGGTGACGATAACCCAGACCCCCGCCCAGCAGCCGATTACCGTGGCGCTCAATAATCTGGCCGGCAGTCAGGTGGTGCAGTGGAATGTCCAGATGAGCGGCGCTATCCTGACAGCTTTACCGACGCTGCTGGTCTATATTATTTTTGGCCGCTACTTTATCAGAGGAATACTGGCCGGTTCGGTGAAGGGTTAATCGTTATTAAGCAGCCTGATTTGTGATTGATGTTGGGCCTGAGTTAGTACCATGTTAGTCCGGAGTTAGCACCGGGTAAGCACCGGGTAAATGTGAGCTGGTGCTGTCAGTCCAGGACTAATATGCTTCTCGAGAGAACATTTCTCGACAGAACAGCAGAAAAAATGTTATAATAATAAATAGGCAGGCACCGGTTGATGCTCCGTGTTTTCAGGAATAGGTTTATTCATTCTAATTATTGGCGGGGTTCAGGCCGGTGCTTTTTTATTATTTACAGGATTACATATTACAGGATTAATATTGTTTTTGAATTTTTAAAGATGAGATGTTAAAAGAATTACCTGGTTATTCTGGTTATTAGAGAGAGGGAGGGTGATCATGACTGATAAAAATATTGAGATTGATAGGGTGGAGGGCGCCTTAATCGGGGTGGCTTTAGGTGATGCTCTGGGTATGCCGACAGAATTTATGAGCCGGGATGAGATTAAAGCCAGCTTTGGTCGTATTACTAAATTTATCACCGCTCCGGACTGGCATCCGCTGGCAGATCTGCCGGCAGGTAAAATTACCGATGACACCGAACAAACCCTGACTATTGCAAAACTGGTCAAAGAAAAGCCGGACTTTACACCCGTAGATGTGGCTGAAGCAATGCTGGACTGGGCCAGAAACTCCCTGGATTCAAAGTTTCAGGCTCAGGATGATGACAGCAATGAGGGAGACGATAATTTAAATAAAATGGGTCCCAGCACTCTGCAGGCCCTGAGCAGATACGCCCGGGGTGAAAGCCCCTACACCACTGGCCTGACCGGCAATACCAACGGGGCTGCTATCAGGGTCAGTCCGGTAGCTCTGGCCAATCCCGGTGCTCCGGAAGGCCTGGCGGAAAGGATTCTGACACTCTGCATCCCCACTCACTGTACCGAGGTTGCTGTAGCCGGAAGCTGTGCCGCTGGTTACTGGATTTCCCGGGCAGCTGCCGGTGGCGATAAAGCTGAAGCCTATCAGGCTGCTCTGGCCGGCTGCAGGCAGGGGAGCAGACTATTCCGGGAAAGAATCCGGGGGAAAATCCAGGATAAGGTTGAACAATTTGCTGATGATAGAAAGTGGCAGGTTTTATCCTCGCAGATCAATCCCGGTATGCTGGAGAGAATCAAATGGGCAGAGGAACTAACCGGGATGGGGGGGACGGTTGGAGCAGCAGGAGTTGAAGCAGAGGGAGTTGAAGCAGCAGGAAGAGAACAATCCGGAGAGCAGCTCAAAGAACGGATCTATGAAAGGCTTTTAAAATCTCTGGGTACCGGGGTTTTAATGATTGAAACTGTACCGCTGGCTCTATCCCTGGCCAGGCTGACAGAGGACCCCTTTGAGGCTGTAGTTCTGGGGGCCAGTGCTGGAGGAGATACTGATTCGATTGCCTCCATCACAGGCGGTCTGATGGGTTCGCTGGCAGGACGGGAGCGGTTTCCTGCCCGGCTGGTTAAGGAACTGGAGAGCAGAAATGATCTGGATTTTGCAATTCTGGCCAAGGAACTAATAAAAGTGAGCAGCTGAAAATGTACCTTAAAATTAAGACAGGCAGTTTTATTAGCAGTAAGGGGTGAGTGAATAGATGCAGTCTTCGCAGCAGAAAAAAATTGCAGTGCTTGGGGTGCCGGCAGTGGATGTGGTGCTGCAGTTTTCCCGCTTTCCCGGCCCCGGAGAACATCAAAGCCTGACGGGACTTGAAACCACTCCTGGAGGACCGGCCTGTAATATTGCCACCGCTCTGGCGAGGCTTGGAGCTCGGGTTCATATTTATGGCAAGGTGGGCCGGGATATTTACGGGGGAAAAATAATTGAGGACATGGAAGAAGAAGGAATAAAGCTGACAGATCCGCTTGATCCCGAAATTGACACCACCACCACTGTTTTTAACCTGGTGGAGCAAACAGCTGAGGGAAAGGAGAAGAGTCAGCGGAGTTTTTCCCGCTTTGGGGCAGGAGATCCTTCAGAAATAGGAGAATCCATAGATGCCAGCACCGGTGATTTTGATCTTATTTTTCTGGATGGGATAGCTGCCATGGCTAAGAGAACCTTTCAGGGGGTAATGGATCTTGCTGATAATCTAGCAGGCAAAGAAGGAAAAAAGCGGCCTGCTAAATCTAGCATGCTGGCCTGCAATCCCAATCTGAGAATTGGTGAGGAACTGCCGCCGGTGATTGAATCCCGGATGGCTGAAATCTTCTCCCGCTGTCAGCTGCTGGTAATGAATGAAAAAGAGGCTTATTTATTAAGTGGAATTTCCGGGGCAGATTTAGAATCAGATTCAAATTTAGAATCAGATTCAGATTTAGAAAAAAACGCAGATTTAGAATCAGATATAGAGGTAAAATCAAAGAATGAGGGGGAAAAAGAGAGAATAGCAATGAGAAAAGCAGTGGTAGAAAAGGCTGCTGAAAGATTGCTGACAGAATATCCCGGGGTGCAGCAGCTGGTAATTACCCGGGGAGGAAAAGGTGCCTTTCTGATTTCTGCTGGTGAGAGAGATAATCCTGTTTTTCTGGAGGCCTCGAGCACCGAAACTGTCGATACCAGCGGGGCTGGAGATATCTTCACTGCGGCTCTGATGCTGGCCCGGCTGGAAGGAAAAAGCTTAAAAGAAGCCGGGCTATTTGCCGGGGATGCTGCTGCCCGGGTGGTCAGCCGGCCAGGAGCCTGGTCAGCCATACCAGACCGGCAGCAGTTTCAGCAGCTGCTGAACACCATAAAAAAATAAGGGGTGAGATTGATGCAGAGAAAAAACAGAAAGTTTTTTGAGGTTATTAGTTTGCTGGTAGTGATGAT
>SLJX01000011.1 GCA_007134885.1 Halanaerobiaceae bacterium | reverse complement strand
TTTAACTTTTTCTAAATATAATGATCTCAGATGTTTTTAACATTAAAAAATCAAGCAGCACTGTTATGCTTTGCTGTGCTCTAAATAAAGCAGGAGGTCATCCCAGGAGAAGGAGAGAACAGCTTTTTTTATAGAGAATAGCTTTATTATATTATATAACTGCAATGTATGACAGGGATACTGGTATTTAGTTATATTACTGAAATTTCTACTACAAAACCAACATTTATTGCCAACCAAAGTATAATAATACGAAGTAATAGGGAGTGATTATCTTGACCTGTAGATTATGTAATTTTCTTAGTCCGGAGGAAAGGTCCAGGTGCTCAGGAACCTTGAAATGTGCTTTCGACTCTCAGGGAAATTTCAAACAGGATAATTGGTGTTGTCAGACAATTCATGAACTTCAGAAACTAGCCAGGGAAAAGGGTAATTATCAGCAGCAGGCAGATTCTCCAGCTCACATTTACACTTTGCATATCCCCCAAAATGATGTTTTCAATGGTTATGTGGTCATTGAAGATGAGGAATGCTGCTCAGCCAACGCAATAATGGTTAATTCTCAGGAGCAGCGCCCCCTAACTTTAGAGATAGCAGAGCAAATTTTAAAAAATGACAAACAGAAGTAATTTTACTCAAAAAGGAGAACAAGTTTTTCTTAATAGGAATATTTGTCCAAATTGCAAATAAGCAAAATCTGTTTTTCCTAATAAATTTGGTTTACCTGATAAAATGTTTATAAATAAAATTTCTGGTAACTGCCCGGTTGCAAAAAATTAAGCCAGTTAACTTCAAATTTTACCAGCTTAATTTGCAAATGCCCGGTTGCAAAAAAAGGTAAGCCAGCTGATATAATATTTTACCGCCTTAGAAAGTTAAAAATAGCACAAAGACAAAGGGCTTTCAGAAAAAATTATTGGTTTTCAATAATAACGTTTAGGAGAATTGCTTCTCAGCAGCCCGCTAATTAAACTTAAAATTACTGCACCCAGCACAGCAGGCAGTAGTCCGTCCACAGAAAAACCGGGCACAAAATATGCAGTTAACATCAGCATTAATCCGTTAATAACCAGGAGGAAGAGCCCCAGAGTTAAAATTGTCAGGGGTAGAGTTAGGATTGTCAGCAGCGGTCTAACCAGTACATTTACCACACCCAGAATTAAGGCGGCCAGCAGTCCGGCTATAGCTCCTGAGACATAGATCCCGGGAACAATAAGTGCGGTTATTATCAGAGCAAACATGTTAATAATCAGGCGAGCCAGCATAAATTTTCTCTCCTTATAAATATATTTTCTTGAAAATAAATAATTATGAAATATCGAGAAAAACTATAATTACAGCAAATAGGCACATTTGTTCGACCCCTATTATTATATCAATTATAGTTTAGATTTTCCCATCTTTTGATGAAAATATTTAGATTATCTGATATAATTGTACCAGCCTGGAAGTTTTCTGTAAAGAAGAAATTTCCCGGCAGCATCAGAATAGCAACAAGTTAGCAGCAAAATAGCTTTTTGCAGTGGTGTCATCTAATTAAATTTTAATTTAAAAATTGGACTTTTAAAGAAAGAGGAGGATATTTAAGTGAGTAATAAAAATCTGCTTGAACTGGATCCGGAAGATATAAAAATTAATTTAACTCCTCAGGCTGAAAAATATATCGAGGAGAAAAAAGTTTCCCAAATTACTGTCAGTCTGGTCAAGATTGGGGGAGGATGAGACCCCACAATTCGGCCTGCGGCGCAGGTTCTCAAACCTGATGAAAAGATTATTGATAAATTTGTTAAAAAAGTTATAAACGGCACTAACATTTATTTTGCCAGAAATCTGGAACCTAAAAATTATGAAACCGGGATTACTATTGATGCCCGGGGCTTCTGGATATTTAAAAAGCTTAAGCTGCAGGGCGTCAAATCACAATAGCTTGTCCTGAATATTAAAAACCAGTTTTAATGCAATAAAAGGCAATAAAATGCTATAATAATATATTCTGTAATTCCCTGCCCTAATTCCCTGCCCCCGGCTGCTACTTACTTTCTGCCGGGGGTCTTAATTTTTTTACAGGAAAGCCCGGCTTTATAGAGAATATATAATTTAAGTGCAGACCCACTACTTTCAGCAAAGATTTAGGTTAAGACATAAGGCAATCCCCCTAATATAGCTAATATCCTGATAGCAAAATAAACCTTTTAGAATAAACAATTTTGGAGGAAATAAACATGCAGCGGAATATAATCAAACAAATGATAAAATCAATTTATCAATCCCTGGAACCACAAAAAATAATATTAAAAAAACACAATACTTACCCGTCAAATATCGGAAACAGAAGAGCTAATCATTCCAGATTTTCTTTTTTGCCTCTGCTTCTTACTGCTTTACTGCTGGGATCGGTATTTGCCTTTGCTCATAGTAATACTTTTTATTTTCCAGCAGCAGCAGCAGCCTCCAATCAGCTCGACCTCAATCAGGTTATTGAGCTTTACAACTCCGGAGAATACCTGGCTGCGGCAAAGCTCCTGGAGCAGCAAGATCCCGAAGCTATTGCCGAGCTGACAGCAGCGGAATATTATCAGCAGCTCGCCTTTATCTATTATGAAGAGGGCAAGGTGGAGCAGTATGTTGAAAACCTCAATCGGGCCAGTCAGCTGCAGCCCAATGATATAAACCTGAAACTGCAGGCCGCCATTGCTAAACAGCAGGCCGGTAATTATTCCCGGGCAGCAGAAACTTTTCATGCCTTAATTACCCAGCTCCAGCATCAGGAGGAGCATCTCCAGTCCTTAAACTCAATCCAGCAGAAGCGCTTTTTTTACTATATCGGACAGAATGCCAGGGACCGGGGAGAGCTGGAACAGGCCCGCCATTTCTGGCAGGCCGGTTTGGATCTGGGCGGCAGCCAGAGCCGTTTTCTTCTGGCTCTGGCCGAAGTTGAAGATAGGCTGGGCAACGGTGAGAAGGCGCTGGAATACTATCTCAGCGCGGTTGAAAATGATTCTTCGTTGAATTATCTTTATCCCAGAATAGCTGAACTTTATGAAGAGCAGGAGAATTATTTCCAGGCCTGGGAGTACTGGCGCTTGAGTCAGGAAACCGGCATCCAAACCGATTTAGCCCGCAGCCGCCAGCAGGAACTGGCTGAATTATATCCTGATGAGCTTGAGGCACCACCTGACATTGCAAAAGAAATCGAGTTTGAGTTTCCTCCTGGAGCCGAGACTCTGGCAGATATCTGGCCGGCAGATGTGCCCCAGCCGGATTTTGATCTCACAATACCTTTAACAGAAGAACTGCTTGAGGAACTGGAGCAGGAGGATCTTACAGAAGAAGATCTACAGGAGCTGGATCTGGCTGAGGAGTGGCGCTGGGAGCCGAGCTGGCGGGAGGTTCAGCCCCTGCCTGAATTTCCCGAAGCCCCTCGCTTTGCAATCGGAATTTCTTCTCCCCGCAGCAACTTAATATTTCAGGTTGACTCTAGCTTTGTCATTGAAAATTCCACCGGTGATATTATTCTCTCCCATGGTAATGCCTATACTGAATATGAAATAAGCATTGATAGTGGTTTTTACGCACTCTGGGAAGACCGGGAGCATCTGGCAACCTTTGATGGCACGCAAAACTTATACATCAAACCGCAGGCTGAGAACGGAAGTATAATGGTCCAGGGGGTTCGCTATGGTGCCGGATATTTCTTTGCCGGAGTCGAAGATCGCCAGTACCGGGGCGAGATGAGAGTCCAGCCCACAGCTGAGGGAAAACTGCAGCCGGTGAGTCTGGTAAATCTCGAGGAATACCTGGTTTCGGTGGTACCTGCTGAAATGTCAGCCGGCTGGCCGATGGAAGCCCTGCGAGCTCAGGCTCTGGCTGCTCGCAGTTTTGCCCTGCATAATAAAGGGCGCAGACAGGCTTCCCGAGGCTTTGATCTTTTTGATACTGTCAGTGACGCAGTTTATGCTGGAATTGGCCGGGAACATCCCCGAACCACTGAAGCTGTCACCTCAACTGCCGGTGAAGTCGGCATGTATAATGGAGAGGTGGTCAATGCCGTCTTCAGCAGCAACAGCGGTGGTCACACTGAGGCTAGCAGAGATGTCTGGGGCGGAGATGTTGATTATCTAAGCGGAGCCAATCTCAGTCATGATTTTCTGCAATCCCTGGACTCCAGCTCACCACCTGAAAATTTAAGACGTTCGAATGATCAGGGTCAGCAGAATGATTTTCATCAACGGAGTCATAATTACGATGATCAGCAAAATCAGTTTAATCATGATTTTTCTCAATTCCCCCTGCTTCCCGGAGAGCTCCAGGCCTGGTTTCAAAGCCGCCCGGAAACCTTTTCTGGAACCGGACCCTATGCCAGTTCTCAGGCCTACCGCTGGAGCCGGGAAATTAATGTAGAATTTTTGAAAATCGAATTTGATCTGGAGGAGATTGAGGATGTTAGAATCAGGGAACGTTCAGACAGGGGCTTTGTCACCGAAATAGCAATAATCGGTCTGAATGAAGCAGGTAGAGAAGAGGAGTTGCTGTTTTCTGGTGACCGTATCCGCAGTGCTCTGGGCGGGCTGCGCAGCAACAGCTTTGTCCTCCACCGCCAGCTTGACAGCAGTGGAGAACTTGAGAGAATAATTCTCTATGGCGGGGGTTGGGGCCATGGTGTTGGCATGGATCAGACAGCTGCCGGAAATATGGCAGATCAGGGCTGGGATTATGCTAGCATTTTTAAATACTTTTATCAGGATATTACCCTGGAAAATATCTATCAGTGATTAAATATTAATTAAACATCAATTAAACATTTACTGCTCTAAAATTAAACATTTACTGCTCTAATTTTGTTCTAGCTTTCTTCCAGTTTTTCCAGTTTATCCAGGCGTTTGGCGATTTCCTGATTGCCTTTATTGATTTTCAGGACATATAAAAAGATTATAAGCCAGAATAAGGTGTAAGCAGCAGCTAAAAAAGTCATAATATCGGGCTGAATCAGCCCTTCCTCCTTTGTTTTAGTTTTTTTGTTTTGTTGTTTCTTTTGTTTATTAGTTCTTCTTCTGTTACCATGAAAAATCAAATTTTAATTGCTTCAAGCTTAATTTTCTGCCTGGGTGCTAGTCTACTGCCTCTCACCCAGAAGTTTATCTCCTGCGGCGCAGCCTGTTCATCAGCTGTTTTACTCTAACCTCACTATTAAGCTGTTTCAACCGCATCAGCAGCAGCTGATAATAGAGCAGGGAAATTGTTATCACTGTAAAAATTAAGACCTGTATCATTCGAGGAGAGAGGCCTGTTCCTCCAATTTCAATGACAACTGGATGAATTGTCCGCCACCAGCGGATTGACATAAAAACCAGCGGCACATTGACAAAGGCAATAATGCCGAAAATTGCTGCCAGTCGGTTCTGTCTGTTTTTTTCCTCACCTTTCAGAGTCTGGCTCAAAAAGAGGTAGGCCAGATACATCAGCCACAGTATCAGGGAGGTGGTCAGCCGGGGATCCCAGGTCCACCAGGTATTCCAGGTTGGTCGGGCCCAGAGCATTCCTGACAGCAGCACAAAGGTGGTAAAAATTACCCCGATTTCAGCCGAAGCCCGGGCCAGCCGGGTACAGTAGCTGTTCTCTCTTCTGAGATACTGAATGCTGGCTATAAAAACAATAAAAAAGGCAAAAAAACCAACCCAGGCCGCTCCCACATGATAATAGAAGATACGCTGCACATCACCCATTACTCTCTCCCTGGGGGCATAAGCAAAAACAGCAATCAGAGAGAGCGGTACCAGCCCGGCTAAGATATAAGGGAGATATTTTTGTATGTTGATATTATATTTCTTATGTTTCTGAATCAGGCCAGTCGGTTTATTGTTGTTATTATTTTGCTTAGTCTCTGGCTGTTCAGAATTAATTTCTGATTTTCGGTTTTTAGACATTATTAGTCTTTAACCTCCTGATATTTAATCTGAGATTATTGATTATTTTTTTAAATGTTATCTTTAAAGAGGAAAACATGCCATAATATTTCAGCCTTATTAGAAATACAGGGATTTAAATTTATGTGGTTTTATTTTTTATTCTGATAAGTTTTAATAGCTCTGATCAGTCTCAATAGCGCTGGATTTAAATACAGGTGTTTCTTTGCCATGTTCTTTATTAAATCATCAACCCTCAATCATTAATTCTCAATCTACAATCCTGAATCTATAAACCTGAATCCACAAATCTCAATCCTTAAGTTTCAATTCTTAATTCTTAACATCTACAACACTTAACCCTTTAACACTTATCAATTAATCCTTAACCCCTAATCCTTGAGAAGATAAGGGGCCAGGATAAAATTGACCAGGAGACAGACTGCGTCATAGAGTATTATAAATACAAGCCAGAAATACAGGCTGGCCAGATCCATTTCAGGATAATAAAAAAGTCTGGCACCTTCCACTGCAGCCAGAATCAGTGGGATCAGCACCGGCAGCAGCAGAACTGGCAGCAGCAGGTCGCTGAACCGGGTAGAGGTCGCCAGCGCTGCCAGCAGCGAACCATTGGCAACCAGTCCCAGGTTGACCAGCAGCACCAGCACAGGAAACCAGTGGACAGCACTGAACGGAAAAGCTTCAAAAAGAATAAAGAGCACCGGGCTGATGATAATAGCCAGAAACAGGAAGATGAGGTAGTTAAATATTATCCGGGCGGTTAGAAAAGTTTCCCGGGAAATGGGGGCCAGCAGGATTGCTTCCTGGCAGGAATTTTCTGTATCTCGGAGAAAAGAGCGGTTTAATATCAGCAGGGCTGCAAAAATCTGGGTAAACCAGTAAATGCCGGGGAAGAGGGCCTGAATATTCTCCTGCCCGGGCAGGAAAGACATGCTGAAGATTGTCCCGCCTATCAGAGCGAAGAGCAGTACCGTTCCGCTGAGCTGACCGGTATTAAATTCCAGCCTGAGATCTTTTTTCACCAGAACCAGCAGAGCTCTGGTAAATTTCATTCTGCTCCTCGGCCTGCTAATTTCCAGGTTGTTTTTCTGGTATCTCTTTGCCTTCAGATTTTTTTTCTGGTCTCTTTCTGCCTTTTTTTGAGTATTAGTTATTTCATCAGTTGAACAGCTCTTCTCATCTGGTTTTTGGCCGGTTTTTGATTCTAATCTTTCAATCCTTTCATTCCTATTACTTTTTTCAGCATCACTATTTTTTCCAGTATTTTTTTGCTCTTCATCAAAACCCAGGCTTTCAGTTGAACTCCTGTCATTTCCGTCTAACTGCAGCCTGGCTGCTGTCTGGCCGGTTAACTCTTGATAATGCCGGGAGAATTCCTGGCTGCCCCAATTGTTCTGGCTGTTCCCTTCTGCCCGCTCTCCAGGACTATCCTGGCTGTCGGGAGAGCTAGTCTGCTGGCTTCTGTCTAGAATCCGACCGCGGCAGAGAATTATCCAGCTGCTGGCTAACTGATAACCCAGCTCAATATCATGACTGGAGAAAATAACCGCAGCAGAAGAATTATCATCCAGCAGTTCTATTAAAAATTTGCTGGCCTGACTGTCAAGCCCGGTAAAGGGTTCATCCAGCAGTAAAACTTCAGGTTTAATGAGAAAACAGCGGCAGATAGCAAGTTTTTGCTGCATGCCCCGGGAATAGGTGCGAACTTTTTCATCCAGCTCTAAAGATAGCCCGGCCCTTTCTGTCAATTTTTCAATCCTGCTCTGCAATCCAGTAATATCATAGAGTTCACCGAAAAAATTTAGATTTTCTCTACCGGTCAGATCATTATAGAGATAAATATCATGGCCGAGAAAACCCAACCTGGGCTTAAATCTGGGTTTATCAGAACTTTTTTTAAAACTGTCATCATCATCCTGATAACCATATTTTAACGTACCACGATCAGCTTCCTGCAATCCAGCTAAGAGACGAAACAGGGTTGTTTTCCCGGCTCCGTTAGGGCCGAAGAGAGCTAAGCGATCTCCAGCATAAAGTTCCAGTGAAACCTCATCTATGATTTTAAATCCGCTGCGGGTTAGAGACAAATTCTCAGCAGAAATTAGCGTCTTTTCAGATAGCCCCATTTTTCTTATCAGCTCCTGAATTATTAACAATTCTGTTCCGTCAGGCTTTTCAGAGAATAGCTTTTAGGCAAAGAAAATCACTTTCAGGCAAAATTGATGGTAGAAATTTTCTGATATTAAGATATTCATCATTATTATAGTTTCTTGATTATAGTTTCTTGAATATTGCTGGTTAGGGTAGTATATTAATTGGTCATTGAATGAGAGTTAAACCTATCAGACAATTTTTCCTGGCCCCTAAAAAATCATTAAATAAAATTCCTTTAATATTTGTCAATATCTGATATAATTTAATATAATCTGATTGGATTCTATAATGACTGTATTCTATAATCTGATTGGATTCACATGCAGCTGACTTTTAAAACACATATGCCGCAGGAAAAAACAGATACTATAATTTAATTCTTTCACAAAATCAAAATTCCTGCCTTATCCCTCCTATAATTACTTTTAGTAACAGCCATAATTGAAAGGAGAAAACAAAATGACAGATAAACTGCGCAGTATCTATGCCAACTTAAACCCCCTGGATCACCGTTATGCCAGGGATGAAAAGGTTTTTAGTAAATTATCTCCTTATTTTTCTGAGGAAAGCCGTCTCAAAATGGAAGCCCGGGTGGAAGTTGCCCTGGTGGCTGCTCTGCATCAAGAGGGCCTGGCTCCAGCAGCAGCAGTAAAGGAAACCCAATCAGCTGTTGATAAGATTACAGCTGCAGCAGTCTACCGGGAAGAGGAGAAAACCCGCCACAATACCCGGGCCCTGGTAAACTGCCTTCGTCAGAATGTTTCGCCCGAAAATCGCCAGTATATCCACCTGGGGGCAACCTCCTTTGATATAATTGATAATGGAGCCGTACTGCGCTACCGGAGTTTTACCCGGGAGGTTCTTCTGCCAGAACTAATTGAATTGACCGACAAGCTGCTTGAAATAGCTCAAAGGGAGAAAGAAACTCCTCAAGTAGGCCGCACACACGGCCAGCAGGCCGTACCTTTAACCTTCGGCTATTACCTGGCCGGTTTTGTCAGCCGCCTGGGACAGCGAATTGAAGAGATTGTATTCCGAACCAACTCCCTGAGAGGTAAGTTTTCCGGGGCAGTGGGAGCCTATAATGCTCTGGATCTGCTTGTTGATGACCCCCTGGCCTTTGAGAAAAATCTGCTGGCTTCTCTGGACTTAAAACCGGCCGAGCATTCCAGCCAGATTCTCCCTCCCGAACCCTTAACCGATTATTTTCACAGCCTGGTTTCCACTTTGGGAGTGCTGGCCGATTTAAGCGATGATATGCGCCATCTTCAGCGCAGTGAAATCAGTGAGGTAGGGGAAGCCTTCGAGGAAAACCAGGTTGGTTCTTCAACCATGCCGCAGAAAAGGAATCCGATAAATTTTGAAAATGTTAAGGGCAGCTGGAAAACTTTTCTGCCCCGAATGTTTACCATCTACCAGGATCAACTCTCCGAGCACCAGCGCGACCTCACTAATTCCACCACCGCCCGTTACTACCCTGAGATCCCTATCGGACTTTTCCTGGCCGCTCACCGCCTCAATAAGGTATTTAAAAGATTTGTGGTGGATAACAGGCAGATGAACTCCAATCTGGCCGCCGGCAGCAGTCTATTGGCAGCAGAGCCCCTTTATATTCTCCTGGCCCGGGAAGGCCATCCCGACGCTCATGAGGCAGTCCGCCAGCTTACCCTGAAGGTGGAAAATCATCTGGAAGCAGATCAAGACAAAGATATCAGCGATAACAATAAATCCAATTTACTCTGGGAATTTGCCAGCCAAAATCCCAAACTCCAGCCCTATCTGAAAACTTTTTCTGACCAGGAAATTAAGCTTTTGCAACATCCCCAGCAGTACCTGGGACGTTCCCCAGAAAAAACCGAAATAATTACCGAACGCTGGCGGCAGAAACTCAAAAATATCAAGCATCATCTTCGAGAATAAATAGAAATAGAAATACCTTAACTGGAGGTTGAACTCAATGAGCACCTATTTTCTTTACGGAATCGGAGCCCTGCTAATCTTTTTTGGTATAACTCTTTTTTCAGTAGGAAATATTTTTATGTCCTTTGCTTCTTTTGTTCTGGGCTTTCTTGCTGTCAGCCAGGGGGTTAAAATAAAGAAGGAAACCAAATTTGAAAAAACTGACAGCTTTATAGATCCCGAAACTGGGGAGTTTTATGTCAAAAAGGACAAACTTGAAGATAAGAATAGCCAAAAATCAGATTTAGATAATGAGAACAGAAAGTCAGAGTAAAATTAAGTCAGTTAATATATAAATATTCATACTATACATTTAATAAAGTATAGTATATAATATCAATATAGGGAATAAACTGAGCAAAATGGGGTGAGGTAAATGGGGGATTCAGCTTTAGAAGTTTATACCCTGGGGAAATTTTTAGTTCGCAAGGGTGAGCATACTTTATCCGAACATAAAAGCCAATCAAGCAAAGTATGGGATATCTTTCAATACTTTCTCAGCACTGCCAATGATGTCAACTCCCCGGAGCAGATCTTTAAAGACCTTAATTTTGATATGGAACTGATGGACGCTAAAAACGTTCTGGAAAATCGAATTTATCGTCTGAGAAAAGTTCTGGCTGTTGGAGAAGAGTATAAGGCTGATCAATATATATATTATAGAAATGGCGGTTATGGGCTCAGACGGAGCAGTTTTTCCTGGATTGATTTTGAAATATTTCAGGAGAATTGTAAAAAG
>SLJX01000191.1 GCA_007134885.1 Halanaerobiaceae bacterium | reverse complement strand
CTGGCAACTATACCAGCGATACTTAAAATAAATTTTGTTAATATTTTTCCTTCTCCTTTGAAGCCTTCTTCTCTGCTTTTTTTATCAATCTTAAGCATAAGAATAATAAAGATAATAGCTATAAATATTATTGTTGAAATAAACCATCTATCAATTAGAAAACTGGACACCTGTAATAGAGAATATATTACATGATCAAATACCCAGATTATAAAACTAACTCCAATAAATACAACAAATAATAATATAATTATGCTGTCCACTCTATTCAGCAGAAAAGAACCTGCTTTTTTTAGTAAATTCATATTTTTACACTGCCTTATTTATAGCTTTTGATTAATCTGATAAACCTGCCGGATTTTACTTCTTCAAGAACTAATTAACTGCCGGGAGGAAAATATTAATCCTGGTGCCGATATTTACCCTGCTGAGAACTTCAAAATAACCTTCATGGTTCTCAATAATCCATTTCGCTATTGCCAGGCCCAGTCCTGAACCTCCTGTTTTTCGAGCCCGGGATTCATCTGAGCGATAGAAACGGTCAAATATATGAGGCAGGTCTTCAGCTGCAATTCCAATACCGTTATCCTGGACCTGAATATTAACCCTATCTTCCCTCTGGAAAATTTTCAGGCTTACTTTTTCCCCGGGCGGGGTATATTTTATACTGTTATCCAGCAAAATTCTGATGGCCTGCCTGATTAGCTGTTTATCTCCCTGCAAATAAACTGACCCCTGCAGTTCTGTTTCAATAATATGACCCTGTTTATTATTATCCTGATCCCTGCTGCTGTCTATAATTTCAATATCACGAATAATCTCAGCTGTTAACTCGCAGAGATCAAATTCTGTCTTCTGAAGCTGAATAGCTTCATTATCACTTCTTGCCAAAAAGAGGAGATGTTCTACCAGAAGTTTCATCTGTTCTGTTTCGCTCTTGATGGCAGCTATTGACTCTTCCAGAGTTTCCTGATCATCTTTACCCCAGCGTTCCAGCAGACTGGCATAACCCTGAATTACCGAAATTGGAGTTCGAAGCTCATGGGAAGCATCGGCTACAAAGCGAGCCTGGGATTGATAGGATTGATTTATTCTATATAGCATATTATTGATAGCATGGGCCAGATCCTTCAGTTCTTCCTGAGAACTGTCGACAGATATCTGTTTATCAAGCTGCCTGGCATCGATTGAGCTGATAGCCCCGGCCAGATCTTTGATTTTATCTCCTTCAGAGCCGGTGCTGAGAACAGTTAAATCCTGCTGCAGCTCCCGGGCTTTATCTGCCATCTCAGAAAGAGGTTTCAATGTTCTTCTGATTACCCTGTTATTTTTCCTGATACTGCCCAGAATATAAAGCAGCTCAACCCCAGTTAAAATTAATAACACATACAGATATATTTTCAGTTCGGTCCCCAGGGGATAACTAAGCTGATAGAATGTATCATTCTCCGGTAGATTAATTTGATAGGTTATTGATTCAATCAGTTCTGTAATAGATTCAGATTCCCTGAGGCCGGTCCAGCTCATCGATCTCCGAACTTCTTCCTGGGGCAGGGGGAGTCTTTGCTGCAGAAATCTAAAAAAAGATATGCCGGCGGACTCCTCTTGTAAAATATTTATCTGATAATTGCCCGGAACTACTGCCTCAGTTTCTGAAACTGCTTCCGGGCCAGAGGATAAATAACCGGCATCAATCAATTTTGCCGCCCCATCCTCTGCCTGCCAGAGAGTTAGGCTGGTAAAAATAATAAGCAGCAGGATATTAACAGTAATAAAGGCAGCTAAAAGCATCCATAGCATCCGCAGATTTAACTTAAGAACCAGGGATGAGCGGACTTTATTGGCTATACTGGTTAGTGAGCTTTTGTGTTTCTTGCTAATCTTCATCTTTAATCACATACCCGATCCCTCGAACTGTGTGGATGAGTTTGATATTATAAGGTTCTTCTATTTTAGCCCGGAGATAACGAATGTAAACATCAACCGAATTGGTCCCGCCGGAGTAATCATAGCCCCAGATCTGATTCAGCAATCTTTCCCTATCCATTACTATATTTTTATTCTGCAGCAGATAATGGAGCAGGTCAAACTCCCGCCTGGTAAGTTCAATATTATCTTGTTCTATCTTAACTTCCCGGCGTTCGGGATAAAGGGTCAGACTGTCTATCTGTAACGCAGACTGGTCCGCTTCACAGGCTGCTGCTGTTTTCCTCAGACAGGCTCTTATTCTTGCCAGCAGCTCTTCTATGGCAAAAGGTTTGGTAATATAATCATCGGCTCCTCCATCCAGCCCGGTCACTTTATCAACCACTGTATCTCTGGCAGTAAGCAGGATTACAGGTATTTTCGAAAAATTCCTGATTCTCCTGAGCACTTCAATTCCATTTAGCCCCGGAAGCATAATATCGAGCAGAACTAAATCAAAGGAGCCGGCCTCAACAAGCGCCAGCCCCTCTCTTCCATTAGAAGCTTTTCCTACCTGATATCCTTCATGCTCCAGTTCAAGCTCAATGAAGCGGGCCAGCTTTTCTTCATCTTCAACTATCAGGATTTTCTCCATCTTTATTTGCTCCCCTGTTATTATCCCTGCTGGAAAATTTGCCAGCAGCTTCATTTACGCTGTCCACTGCCTGTTTAGTGGCATCAGAAAATTTGTCCATGGCTTTATTAACTTCTGTTTTTTCCAGGTCAGGTCCACCGAACTGATAGTTATAGCCGAGAACCAGACCAATGATTATTAATGGAATCACGAGCCAGAAAGCAAAGATCAGCAAAAGAACAAAAGCTGTTAAAGGCAGCTCCAGTATCTTTTTCCTGTTTTTCAGAACCTTGAAATAGTTGTTGTTGCCTTTATCAATAATCTTGCCGGTCCATTTTATGATACTGCTCAGAGTTTCAGCAAAGGAAGACCTTTTCTCCTGCCTCTGCTGTTTTTGCTGCTCCCGCTCTTTCTGCTGTTTCTGTCCGGAGTTTGTGTTAGCTGACTGGTATTTGTCTTTGGAGTTATAATATCCACCTGAACCGGGAGATTTGATACGTCCTTCTTCTTCCAGCTTTACTACCGACTCCAGAATATCACCATCGGTTTCTTCCAGAACCTTTTTTGCCTCACTATAAGAGATATCGGCGTGTTTTCTTAACTTTTCAACCTTTTCCATTGAAATCATTATGATAACCTCCTTTATTTATTATGGCTATCATAACAATTTCAGATTTGAATGCCATTTAAAGAAGATTAAAATTTGATTAGAATACAATTAAGTTATAACTAATTATACCTCAAGTGCTGCCGGTTTGTCTACAAAAATAATAAAGCGGGAGACAAACAGCCTCTGAAACCTGTCCCGGTTTCTTTACTGCTGGTTTCTTTAGTACTGTTTTCTTTAATACTGGTTTCTATAATAAAAGTTTTCCAAAAAAATTGCCCGAGCCAAGCAGGCAAAATTATTCTTGCCGCAGCAGCCTGCCGGGGAAAACTTCCAGCTGCTCACCCTCATAAATTACCGGTTCTCCAGCAACCAGAACTTCATGGATACCAGTTGGGTACCGGTGAGGTTCTGCAAAGGTGGCTTCATCCTGGATCTCATCGGGGTCAAAGAGTACCAGGTCAGCAGCCAGGCCGGGTCGGATCAAACCCCTATCAAAGAGCCCCAGACGGGCAGCAGTCTTGCCGGTCATCTTATGGACAGCCTCTTCCAGCTTCAAAACCCCTTTATTTCTAACATAACAACCCAGCACCCGGGGAAAGGTTCCGAAATTTCGGGGATGGGGTTTGCCCTGAGCCAGCAGGCCCTCTGCTGCCAGAGCACTGCCGTCAGAACCGATCAGACTCAATCTGCTGGTCAGCACCGACTCCAGATCCTGCTCACACATGGCAAAACCGATCATGCCAGCCCGAAGTTCCTGATCCTGCAGGATTTTCAAGACTGTTTCCGAACCAGATATGCTCCAGTTTTTGGCAATCTCTGCTATCCTGTTGCCTTCTAGGTGGGTATAGCGCTCTCCGGGAAGACTGGACACAATGATCGAATCCCAGCCCCGGTTCTCTCCAACCTCTTCCAGGCTGTCCAGCAGTCTCTTTCTTTCGGGCTGGTTCTTTATTCTCTCCAGGAGTTTAGGCCTGCCGCCTTCATGAGCCCAGTCCGGCAGCAGCGCAGCCAGCCCGGTGCTGGTCGCAGTATAGGGGTAGACATCGCAGGTGATGTCCTGGCCCCGATCCCGGGCTGTTTCCAGAATCCCGAGAGAACCTGCTACCAGTCCCCAGCACTCCCGATCTGATACTTTATGGTGGGAAATATGTACCGGAAGTCCGGCTTCCCGGCCGATTCTGACTGCTTCCTGGACCGCTGCTATTAGACCGCACCCTTCTTCCCGCAGATGGCTGGTGTAGATCCCCCCGTGATCGGCAACTATTCGAGAAAGCTCGATCAATTCTTCAGTGCTGCTGTAACTGGAGGGAGGATAGATCAATCCGGTTGACAGTCCCCGGGCCCCGGCCTCCAGGGCTGCAGCAGTCAGGTCCCGGACCTGTTTCAGCTCTTCAGCTGTAAGCTGTCGATCTTGATAGCCGACTACCGCCTTCCGCAGAGTTCCCTGACCGATCAGGGGAACCACATTAACGGCAAGCTCACACTTTTCCAGTTGATCTAAAAATTCTGGATAGCTTTCCCAACTCAATTCCAGGTGATAATCAGCCAGCTCTTCCTCCAGCATTTCTCTCCCGGCTTCTGTAACGGGAGCAGGAGAATAACCGCAGTTGCCTATCACCTCGGTGGTCACTCCCTGACGGATCTTGCTGGCAGCTCTGCCATCGACCAGCAGTTTTAGATCGGAGTGGGTATGGATATCAATAAATCCTGGAGCTAAAACCCGGCCGTCAGCCTCAATTACCCGGTCCATTTTTTTCTCATTTAGCTGTTTATTTCTTTCTCCAGCCAGCCGACCGGGAATGATTTCTTTTATTTTACCTCCGTTTACAATTAAACTTCCGGTAAACCAGGATGAACCTGTACCATCAACAATTCTGGCATTCTTAATCAATATATCCGGCATAAAAATATGAGCCCCTTTCAGCTGAATTTTAAATAGTACAGCAGTTATCAGTAGATTATCTTACAGACCAGGTTTTCAGATGTTAATCCTGCAGTATCATTTCTATAGTTATTTGTTTATAGTATCACTTCTATAGCTATTTATTTGTAATATCATTTCAGTATTTCTTTATTTATAAAAAGACCTTCTGCTAATTTAAATCTCCTTCAGCAGACTTCAACAGCTGCTGCTCTTTTTCCTGCAATTTTTTTAGATAAATCCCCCTGACCCTGCAGGGCACAACAAGAAATGAAAATTAATGAACCAATTTTTAAGGTTAACCCCTAGGCACCCTCAGGGCACAGCAATATAGCAAAATATCACGACACATTTTCAAAGTTATCCTGCTGAACTTTCATTCTAACTGGCTGCAAAATCTTTGACTTTTTCGGGAAATTCCACTCTGGTTTTTGGCAGGCTTTCAGGATAGTTTTCCTGGATGAATTTAATCAGCTGCTCCCGCAAAAACACCCTTAATTCCCAGGCAGTAGGAGAATCCTTGGAGCTGACCAGAATACGAATTTCCATTGTTTTTTCGCTGGCATCTGTCACCTGAACCACCTTAACCCTGTTATCCCAGAGGTCATTATCTTCCAGCAGGCGATCCAGCTCTTCCCGGATGGCATCAATAGGAACTGTATAATCAGTATAGAGAAATACTGTGCCCAGGATAAAGGCAGATTTGCGGGTCCAGTTTTGAAAGATATTTTCAATAAAATAGGTGGTGGGCACCACCAGACGCCGCTGATCCCAGACTTTAACCACCACATAGGTCAGGTTAATCTCCTCTATCCAGCCCCATTCTCCTTCCACAATAACAACATCATCAATTCTGATCGGCTGGGCAACTGCCAGCTGAATGCCGGCAATTATTGAGGCAATCAGTTTCTGGGCAGAAAAACCGATAATAATACTGGCTATCCCGGCAGAGGCAAACAGGCTGACTCCAATGCTCCTGATGGGTTCAAAGGTCATCAGGGCTATGGCTGCAGCAAAAACTATTATCAGCACTTTGATAACCTTTTCCAGAATTCTATACTGGGTCTGTACTTTTCTGGCTCTCAGGTTATCGCTGACATCAATTTTGTGCTTTTCCACCAGATATTCTCTGGTCACGGTCATCAGCCTGATCAGCATCCAGGCTATCAGAAAAATCAGGGTGATATTGAGCAGATGATTTATTCTGTTCAGGATAAAATTGACCTCTCTGGCAAAAGCAAAGGGAATTAAGAGTGAGATATTCAGCAGTAAAAAGAACACCGGCACCTTGAGATTATCGGTTATCAGCTCATATTTAAACCGGGATAAATTTTTCAGGAGCAGACGGCTGGATTTAAGTAAAGCAAAATAGAAAATCAAAAATACAGCCAGGCTGACAGCAAAGTCTATCAACATTAAGATCACCTCTTTCTTTAAATATTTTTTTAACTGTAAATAGATTATATGAATTAATATTGCCAATTACAAATCCTCAATTACAAATTACAACTATAAATCTTCAATCGCAAATCATTCCAGGTTTTTAAATTATCTGTTATCCTATCTTTCAAAAGAACAACTCAATCCAAAAGAACACCTCAATCCAAAAAAATATAACCCCGGCCGCTGAAATAAAGAGGCCGGGGCTTCTAGCTGCTCTTGGTCTTCGAATTGCTTTTTCTCTTTTAATTGCTCCTGGTCTTTTAATTCATATTATTATATTTCAGACTGGATATAGACTGGATATTTTTACAGATCATCCTCTTCATCCAGTTCCAGTTCCATCTGGGGGGCTTCTCCATTGATAAATTCTAAAAACTCACTGGTGACATTTTCTTCATTTACCTCTACTGTTGATGCTACTACAGCGCCTTCCATAACTATCATATCATAGCCTTCTTCTTCCATGAATTCTTCAAAATCAGGTTCAAGGATATCCATCAGGCCTTCTTCAAAACCTTCTTCTATCTCCATGGCTTCTTGCTGAAATTCCTGCTGGACCTGCTGCAGCTCTTCTGCATCCTCCTCGGGATCCAGATCGGCTGTTGCTTCTTCAAATTCCTGCTGAAGTTCCATCATTTCCTCCTGCAGTCCGGCCTGATAATCCATCGCTTCTGGATGCTGCTGAACCACCATCTGCAGCTCGACAACGCCAGCATTAATTGTGTCAGCAGCTGCAGTTCCACTTACCAGAGTTAGGACCAGAGCCAGACCGACAACTACAGTTATCAATTTCCTGATTCTCATAATTTTTTACCTCCCGCAATTATTTTGAGAGTAAGAATCGAGCTCGATATTTAATATGTTGCTATTTGCTGCTTGACTCTCACCTACCAAAATAAGGGGTGAATATGAGAAAACTATGAGAGGAAGAAAAACATTTTATCATTATTGCTGATCATTATTGAAAATATTTGAACCAGATGTCCTAAAATCAGGTGACTTCAGATCGGCTGCTGGAAAATTCCTGGTATTTATCATTTATTACAATTTCCCGGAGCTCATCAACGGATTTCCAGATGTCCTGGAATGAAGTATAGAGAGGAGAAGGCGCCAGCCTGATGGTATCCGGTTCTCGAAAATCTCCAATAATTCCCCGATCTTTGAGGGCTTCATTTATTTTGTAAGCCTCCCGATGGGGTCTCAGGGCAATATGTCCTCCTCTTCTTTCTGGCTCCAGCGGGGTGTTAACAGAAAAATCTATTTTCAGCCCGGAAAGCCTCTTTTCAATCAAATACAACAGATAACCAGTCAGCTTTAAAGACCGCTCTCTAACTTTCTCTATTCCAATTTCATTGATCATCTCCAGGCTGCCAAAAAGAGGGGCTGAACTTAAAACCGGAATTGTACCGATCTGCAGGGCCCCGGCAGTATCAGCCGACCTGAAATCTTTCTTCATTTCAAACTGGGTGGATTTGTCGTGTCCCCACCAGCCTGCCAGAGCAGGTTCCCTGCCAAGATGCTTATTATTGAGATAGAGTCCGCCAACAGCCCCCGGGCCGGCATTTAGATATTTATAATTGCACCAGACAGCAAAATCCACCCCCAGATCAGAAAGCTGATGGGGCACAGCACCGATAGAGTGTGCCAGATCAAACCCGATGATAATATTATGTCTGTGAGCAGCTTCAGTTAGCCTTTCAATATCCAGTAACTGGCCGCTCTGATACTGAACTGAAGGCAGCAGAGCCAATCCTACCTTTTGAGAAAATTTTTCTATGATGTCCTCTTCAGCTATAGTAACTCCATCAACGCTTTTCACCACTATCAGATCTTTATCAGGATCACCACCTAAAAGCTTGAGCTGGCTTTTAACAGCATAATGATCACTGGGAAAATTTAACTCATCAATCAAAATTTCATGTCCGATCGTTTCAGGCTGATAAAGAGTAGCAATTAGCTGGTGAATATTGAGAGTGGTGGAGCCGGTAACAATGGTTTCCCGGGTTTTAGCTCCCAGCAGGGGAGCGGTAAGTTCTCCCAGTTTTTCTCCATACCAGAACCAGGGGGGTTCAGCTTTGGTCCAGCCAGCAATGGCAAGTTCTTGCCATTCCTTGAGAGCTTGTAAAAGCTTTTTCTCTGCTCGATGGGAGAACAAACCCAGAGAATTGCCATCCAGATAAATGGTATCCCGGGGATGATAAAATTCCTGACGGTAACTACTCAGGTAATCATCCTGATCCAGCTTACAGGCAAAATCAACTCCAGAACTAAATTCTTCGCCGGTCATAAATCCCATATTTCTCACCCCTATTTTTTTAAGCAATTTATAAAGATATTTTCTCCGAAAAGATCGACGATTATTCATTTCAGGAAAGCTTTTCTGAACTGCAAAGGTAATGCTGACAAAAGTCATTTTAAACCTCATTTAAGACCTCTATATTTTAATATATTGCCTGTAATAAAGTTATTACCTTCATTTGCTGGAGAATTTTTTCAATTGATAAAAAGTTGAACACAGATAAAAAAATTAACCAACTTTAAGAAATTCATATTCTCTTTATAATTTTATTTTATACTTGCTTTAGTAGTAAAATAGGCGGTAAAAAAGATAATAAGTAATGTCAAAAGTTCAAAGATCTATGAAAGAACCTGTACAATACGTGTAGAGAGAAGGAGGTGAAATTATGAATAGAAGGAAATTAATACCGATCCTGATTCTTGTCCTGGTAATGGCTCTGGCTCTGACTTCAATGGCAGCCGTCAGAGAGCCTGTTGACAATTCCAGGCAGTTTCAGGTAAGCGAACGAGGCCCGGGTGAAAACTGCGGTCTATGTGATGGTGAGCCCCTGGAAAGAGAGCGTCAGTACCAGGAAAATAGAAGGCTGGAAAGGAACCAGCTGCGGAATGAAAGGAAGGAACTGGCTGAAGGTGAAGGGAGAGAATTTTTGCAGGAACAGCTGGGCAACCAGAGAAGGTTGCAAGTCCAGGGAAATAGAAAATAAAAATCATATTTAAAAATAACAGTTATATTAAAATCAAGCAGGAGCAAAATTAATGAGGATGGGCCAGGAAGAAGGGCTCATCCTCAGAATTCTAATCCTGTCAGGTGATTTACCTGCCGGAACATATATTGTGTCACCGGTCCGATGGAAAGGGCTCCCACCACCGTGCCAACTCCTATAGTGCCTCCCAGCAGCACCCCGATAATACCAAAGGTAACATCAAGTCCAACTTTAACCAGCTTAAGAGAAAAATTTGACTTTCTCTTGCAGAATATCATCAGAGATTCCAGCGCTCCTTCACCCATTCCGGCCGAAACATAAAGAGCTATTCCACTGCCGATGGTGAGGATAGCCCCCGCCAGCATTGTGAGCTGGAGCAAAATAAATTCCGGTTCCAGTGAGCCAAAGAGAAAATAGAACATCTCAATAAATAACCCCAGAAATACTGCATTTACAATTGTACCAAGACCAAATTTGGCTTTAGTCAGCAAAAACAGAGGAAGTAAAATTGCTATCTTAACAGCTATATTTAAACCTCCCAATGAAAATCCCAGTGTTCGAGAAGCTCCCTGGAGCATTACTGTAAAGGGATCTGAGCCCAAACGAGAATTAACAAATAAGTAAACTCCCAGACTGATCAGAAAAACTCCGCCCAAAACCATACCAACACGTAAAAATAATCTTTTCTTATCCATGGTATCACCTCAAAATTTCTAGAATATTACCTGCAGTACAAAAAATTCAGCCACATAAAAACTCCGCTCCTGGGAAGTTGCAGAAATAAAACTTCCCGTATCAGGGAGCGGAGTTGCAAGTGTTCTACAGAACAGCTATGAACTAAATTAACAGCACATTTTTTTACACTTCGAACAGCATAACATACTGAACTGGTATCGTCAAACACTTTTTTAGTCTGTTTTTTAAAATATTATTTGACTTAACGCTGCTAACGTGTTATAGTTACATCCGTTGGGTAGAAAAAATCTAGCAAGTTGCCCAAAGCAAATTAGGAGGAATAAATTTAAATGATCTACAGTGGTAATGTTAAATGGTTTAATGATCAAAAAGGTTTTGGCTTTATTGAAAGAGAATCTGGAGACGATGTTTTTGTTCACTTTTCCGAAATTCAAGCTGACGGATTCAAAAGCCTGAGTGAAGATCAGGCCGTTGAATTTGAAATCGAAGAAGCTGACCGCGGCCCCAAGGCCATTAATGTTGTTGCAATATAATTGTAAATAAAAACATTAATATATAGCAGCTGACAGTAAAGCCCCGACCATTTAAATGGTCGGGGCTTT
>SLJX01000170.1 GCA_007134885.1 Halanaerobiaceae bacterium | reverse complement strand
AATTATAGAAAAAATATATCATAGAAAAGCCCAGGATAATAATGATCAACAGGGAAAGCAGGAAAAATCTCACAAACAACCTGGTAAAAAGCGTATTCATGCTGGGCGGCAGAAAGTCTGCCAGATAATGCTTAAAATCATTCAGCCTTTTCTTCAACTTCAAATTTATATCCCACCCCCCAGACAGTCTTAATATAATCAGAAACCATTTCACCTAATTTCTGACGCAGAGATTTGATATGAGTGTCCACCGTTCTGATATCTCCAAAATAGTCATAACCCCAAACTTTCTTGAGCAGGCTCTCCCGGTCAAAAACAATCCGGGGTGAAGAAGCCAGCGTCCAGAGTAGATCAAATTCCTTGGGAGTCAATTCAATCTCTTCTTCCTCAATTCTAACACTTCTCTCATTCTTATTGATGACAAAATCCTGGTAATTTAGCACTTCAGTATCAACCTCATCCTCCCGCTGCAGTCTGCGAAGAACAGCTTTGGCCCGGGCTACCACCTCTCGGGGACTGAAGGGTTTGGTAACATAATCATCAGCTCCCAGTTCCAGACCCATAATCCGATCTGAATCCTTGGTCTTGGCACTCAGGAAAATAATAGGGGTATTATTGCCCGGACGAAGTTCTTTGCAGACCTCCCAGCCATCCATTTCCGGCAGCATGATATCCAGCACTATGATATCAGGATTCAACTCCCGGATTAATTTCAAACCTTCCTGACCGGTTTGGGCAGTACGCACCTGAAAATTCTCATATTCAAAGTACTCAGTCAGAATCTGTAAGATGTGGTCATCATCATCAATTATAATTACCTGGTACTGATTCAAAGTAATTCCTCCTTGAAAAATCAAGTCTTTATCTAATCATAACTTTTTTTGGCTCTCGATGCAAGGCAAACCAGGATTAACCCCGGCAGAAACTTCCGCTCGAACTGCTAATTTTTTTAAAAGAGAAGCTGAAAAAGAAGTGCTGTTATAATGCTGGCAGTAACAACTGCCAGCAGACTGAACTTGAAGTATGCTAAGAGCACAGCAATCAGGCCCCCGGCCAGAGCAGCAAAAACTGAATCCGTGGCCTGTAAAATCCCGGGAAATATTAGTGCACTCAAAGCAGCAGATGGGATATAAAGCATGAATCGTTTCCAGAAGGGAGGAAGTTCTATTTCCGAGAGAATAACTAGGGGCAGCATCCTGGGGAGATAGGTAACAAGAGCCATACCCAGCAATAAAATAATATAACTATTCATCCTTATCATCTCCGGGAAAAAACACAGCCCCCAAAAAAGCTGCTACCGCAGTGCTAAAGGTTATTCTCCAGCCTTCAGAAATATCAAACAGGGGATTCCAGTAACTTAAGGAGCTCAGCATGAGAGCAATCAGTGCTATTTTAAATTTGCTGCTGGAGCTTTTAATTTCAGGTGCAATCAGGCCTAAAAACATGGCATAAAGAGCAATCTCCATGCTTGATTCCAGAATTTCAGGCAGCTGACCCCCCAACATTACACCGGTTAGCGAACCGCCAATCCAGGCCAGATAGGGTAATATAACAACTCCCAGAACATAAAAGCCGGGCAACCGGGAGCGCCTGTCAGTAGAAAGCAGAGAGAAGCTCTCATCGGTGATACCAAAGGCCAGCACTGCCAACCAGCTCCGGGAGAGATCAGGCAGTTTTTCCGAGACTGTAGCCGACATTAAAATATGTCTTAAATTGACAAAGAAAGTGGTGGCGACTATACCTGGAAAAGTTGCTCCTGCTGCTAGCAGCTCGACTGCCACAAACTGACTGGCACCGGCAAAAACCAGCAGGGACATTAAGACCGCTGCCAGCGGGGGAAGACCTGCTGTCCGGGAGATCACTCCAAAAGCTAACGCTATGGGAAGATAGCCTATGGCCACCGGCAGTCCAGCCCGGAGACCCTTGTGAAAATGCTGATTTCCTGCACTATTTTTTTCTTCAATCATTGTTTCCTCAGACATCCTGCTCTTCCTTTACTATTGACCGGTTTTTGATTAAAATGAACAAAAGAAATTGACTTTTACTAAACTTTAGGTGTAAAATAATACTGAGCAAGCTGAATATTGAGTTAAATTTATTGAGAATTAGTTATGTGATATTATATAATTTAATACCTAAATTGGCAAATAAAAAAAGCCCCTTCCCAGCTCTGCCAAGAATGCCGGCATCGGAAAGGAGCTTATTTTTTAGAATATGATAAAACTGAGAATTTAAATGCTGGATTAGTAATCGGAAGTATTGTTCTCCTCTTCTTGATAATCTGCTGCTCCAGCTTCAGCTCTGTCATCCTCTTCAGTCTTCTTCTTATCCTTGAGGAAATCCAGTTTGGATACCAGTTCCGGCAACATCTCAAAAAGCTTGTCCAGCGATCCTTTTCCCTCCAGAGTTATCAGCTCAACCTCATCATCTTTAATAACCAGAATAGCATTGGGAGAAATTCGGCAGCCAACACCACCGCCTGCTCCTCCACTTTCTCCGCCTTTACCTTCTTTTTCTTCACCAATTCCGCCGCCCAGGCCAAAGGAAGCGGTGATGATCGGTATGAGTTTAACTGAACCAACCTGGATGGGCTCCCCTACCACGGTTTCTGTTTTGAGAAAGTTATCAAGCTTACCGTAAATCATCTCCATCATTTTTCGAGTTTCTTCCATTTTTAATCTCCTCCTTTTTCAAAAAATCTTCAAATAAGTCAAATTAAGACCTCTAAGCTTGCTGCTCAAGTTTTGCAGGCTCAGATTTCTGCTGCCGGCGAAGCTGCCAGAGCAGTTTAAGTGTGGTCGGGGAGAATAAAAAGCAGAGCAGCTGCCCGATAAGCTGGAGAGGCACCACGCTCCCGGAAATTATACCCCAGGTTTCTATCACCTCCCTTTCCCAGTTGATCTTTAAAGAAACCGGAAATTCTGATCGGGAAGATTTAAGAGAATAAAAAAAGGCCAGCAGCAGGCCGTTGAGATCCGGTTCCGGCAAACCGGCTGTAATATCAATATTATAATATTTAGGTTTGATCAGAGATAGAAGATTCCGGAGCAATCCGTAAACATGGCTGAAATTTTTCCTGTTGAAAAGATCAATCTGATAAATTGATTTAAGCTTTCCCGGAATACTTTTTGAGGTCTTCTCAGTTTCTTTCTCCGGACGGGGTGATCTGTCTTCTTCCTCTGTTTTTTTCCTATCAGAAGAGAGTGGAATGCCAAAAATTCTCATTTTACTCTCCTGTTGGCCGGAAATATTATTTATCTTATAAGAAAAAATCGGGGAACCAGCTGTAATCTGATAGTTCAGTTTTTCCTGATAGGTATATTCAATTTTATATTTGAAGGGCCACAAAACTGCCAGCAAAATAACTGACAGCAGCAGAACTCCAATAATTTGCAGCACGATCATCAATATCCCCCCTGGCAATAATTGTTCTTAATATGTTGGTAATTTTTGAATACTTGTAAATATTATTATAAATAAAATTTGAGTTTTGTCAATGACAGGAGAAAAATATTATAAGTAAAATTGTAGTTTTCAAAAATAATTGCAGACTATAATCCAAGCTCGTCATCCAAGCCCGTCTTTTATTAAATATTTTGAGAATTATGTTGATATTAATAAAAGTTTGTGCTATAATAAAATCGAAGATAGTTAAACTATTCACAATTTGTTTCGAACAGGTCAAAATTTTATATTTCTAATATTTATCAACTTTAATAAGAACAAGTTAATTGCTGTTACATTCCCTGCCGCTCTGGTATTTAAAAGCAGGAAAAAAATTTTTCAAAGTTTGTGAAATTATGCTCATTTACAGTTTGCCAAAAAATATTATAGGGGGGTTATCATGCTGAAAAATCGGTATTACAAAATTATTATTATCTTGCTGTTAGCCTATCTTATCTCGGTCTTAACCCTGACTTTTACTGATATTAATAATAATCTCTCGGTAAAATTAAATTTACAGAAAAAAATTCTTGATACCGCTGAAGAAAGTCCAGCTAGTAAACCCGATCTATCAGGAGAAACTTTTGCCCTTGATTATCACTATGATCATAGGGCTCTGCTCTGTTACCTGTTGCTGGGATTTCTTGTCTTCGGACAGATTCTAACCTGCTTTAGACCCGAGCATGCAGAAAATAAAGAAAATAATATAAGCAAAAAACGGAGGGAAAACAGCCCGGGGAAAAATACCGGTGAAATCTAAAGCTTTATTTTTTGTGTCCTCCAATATTGCTGTTAAGGCGCTCACGAATGCTGCCCTCGGCCCGGCTCAGACCGTAATCCAGCTTGCCCGGACCAAATTTATCCCGGATTTTATCCCGGGTTTTGGCCAACCGGATTTTCTTCTCCTGATTCTGAAATAGATTGAGCTGAATCTCCTCTTTAGCCACCAGACTGCTCAGCGAAACACTGATCCGGCGGACCGGATAATTTCTCCGCCGGGTCTTTTTTTGAAAAAGCTCCCAGCAAATTTCCAGAATCTCATGCTCCAGATTTGTGGCGGACTCAAGAGTCTTCTGGGCCTGAAAACCCCGCCGGGAAGTGCTGCGGCTGTAACTTAGGCTCAGACTTACGGTCCTGCCTGCCAGGCCCAGACTGCGGGCTCGATAACCAACATCCTCGCTCAGGTTGAAAATTACTGTCCTGATCTCCTCCGGCTCGGTATAATCCCGGTAGAGAGTTGCTCCCCGGCCGATGCTCTTCCGGACATCATCAAAATAACCTCCGGGCAGGCTGAAGTCAATTCCCCAGGCCTGGCGATAAATCTCTTCTCCCACAACTCCCAGTTTCCGGCTGAAAAACCCGGCATCCCGGCGGGTAATATCACCCACCGTTCTGATTTTCCACCTTTTAAATTTCTCAGCCGTCCGGCTGCCTATCCCCCAGACTTCTGAAACCTCCACCGGCCAGAGTTTCTCAGGTATATCCTGATAACGCCAGACAGCCAGCCCCTGCTTCTTACCTTCAATATCCATAGCCACCTTGGCCAGAAACATATTGGGGCCGATTCCGGCACTGGAGGAAAGTTTAAACTTACGGAAAATATCTTCCTTGATCTTTTGCACCATCCTGACCGCTCCCCCGTAACGCTTTTTGGTTTTGTCAAGATCCAGCCAGCTTTCATCTACAGAATAAATAAACATATCCTGCCGGGGAACATACCCGGTAAGAAGTTCAATCACCTGGAGAGATCTCTTCATGTAAAGAGACATCCGGGGCTCAACCAGCATTATATCCGGGATTTTAGGCACTTCATAGAGCCGATTCCCTGTTCTAATATTGAATTTTTCCTTGAGAGGAGGGGTGGCGGCCAGAATTACCGAGCCCTTCTGATCTTGATTGCCGACCACAGCCAGGGCCACCTGAAAAGGATCCAGGCCTCGCTCCACCGCCTCCACACTGGCATAAAAAGACTTCATATCAATACAGAGAACATCACCCTGAGGTAGTTCAGCATAATCCACCGGAGCTTTCATTTGTAATACCCCCTTGGCAAACAGGCGTTGTAATTTATTTTAACATATGTTTGCTTAAAGGGCAAAAACCGCCTCAATTTCACTTGTATTTTGAGTTATAACTGATATAATTAACAGGTGAAATTATGTTGCCAGTGATTATCTAATTTAAACTTTATTTGTTTGAGCTTTATCTATTTTATTCAGAGCAGGGGGATTATAATGATTGAAGGAGCCTTGTTTTCTATTCTAGCCGGTGTAATGATTTCGCTGCAGTCAATTTTTAATGCCCGTCTGGGTGAAGCAGCCAGTCTCTGGCCTGCCAATGCCTTTGTGCACGGCAGCGGTTTTGTTTTTACCCTGCTGGTGCTGCTTTTTTTTCGCCAGCAGCCGGTCCTGGCTGCCTTCAAAGAAATTAATTTTATCTACCTGCTGGGAGGAGTGCTGGGAGCCGGAATAATTTATACAGTTATGCAGGGAGTTTCCACTCTGGGCATCAGTTATGCCCTGACGATAATCATTGTTACCCAAATTATTGCTTCTCTGTTTATTAATTATTTTGGTCTGTTCGGAGAAGCTGTTATTGATATTTCAGTGATAAAAATACTGGGACTGGTTATGATGATTATCGGTCTGATAATTTTCCAACTTTATTGAATTTTTTCTCTGAAAATCTTTATTCTTTATAAGAGGGCTTAATAATTTATTACAGCTTTTGATTAAGAAGTCGAATCCCTAATAATGGGAGTCGATTTCTTTTTTTTACTCTAAAATCTCTCTCCAGGATTTTTATCCCATCCATTTACCTTTAAAAATAGCAGGTAAATTTTTCATGTATTGTTGTGCCCCGACGGGGCATGGCGGTTTATCTTGACAATGCGCTGTAAAATTTTCAGCTATTGTTGTATCTCAAGGGGGCATATATTGTGCCCCGAAGGGGTATGGCGGTTTACATAAATTATGCCCTTACAGCCAAGAAAAAACTCTCAAACTATGGGACAGCTAGTAGAAGACCATCCTATCAGACCCCCTAACACAACACTTATATTATCATAACCTCGGTTTTTAAGCAGAGTTGCTGCTGTCATGGATCTTAACCCACTGCCGCAGAAAATATAAATTTCTCTATCCTCAGGAAGTTCGGAATAACCATCGGGAAGCTGTGTCAGGTGAATATTTACAGCATCCTGGATCTCCCCCTCCTCTTCTATTTCATCCCGGGAGCGAACATCGAGAATAAAATAATCACCGGAACCATCAATAATCTGGCAGAGCCTGTCCACTGTAACAGTATTGATAGAAGCGCTTTTTTTGCCGGCCATATGCCATTTAATCAGGCCGTCTGAGAGATAACCTTTGATATTGTCAAATCCGGTCCGGTAGAGGTGGGTAATTTCTTCCAAGGGATATTCTCCTTCAGTAACCAGCAGTATTGGTTTATCCAGGGGAACAAACCAGCCGACAAAACTGGGGAGATTATCCTTCCAGATGGAGAGCGAGCCGGGAATGTGAGCGCTGGCAAAGCTGACTTCCATTCTGGCATCCAGCACTACAGCCTGCTTTTCTTCTCTAATGCGATCAAATTCTTCTGCTGTCAGGGGCGCAGGTTCTTCATACTGGGACAGCAAGGGAGGACCTTCCAGGTTGTATTTTTCCATCTTCGTAAAGTAGGGAGGATATTCCAGCATTTTGCCGACCTTTTCAATAAACTCCTCTTTACTCTCAACCTGAAGTTTGGGATTAAGCTTTTTTTCAATGCCGATTGTGGTCCACTCCCGGTCGGCAATGGCACTGGCACAAACCGAGCCGGCTCCGTGAGCTGGACAGAGAATCACCTCGTCTCCCAGAGGGAAAATTTTCTTGAAGATAGAATCATAAAGGGCCCCGGCTGTTTCTGCAAGTTTCTCCTCTCCCAGGAAATCAACCCGACCTACATCCCCGGCAAAAATCACATCACCGGTAAAAACCATCCAGGGCTCCCCTTCATAACCATAGAGGACATAACTGCGGGAACCAGGAGTATGACCGGGTGTGTGGAGAGCTTCAACTGTCAGACGACCGGCCTGAAACTTCTGGCCTTCTTCCACCGGTTCTCCATACTGATAATCCAAATGAGTATCAGCATGCCAGATATCTGCCCCGGTTTTCTGTTTGATCTCCAGAGAGCCGATTAAGTAATCCTCATTGCGATGAGTTTCCAGAACATGTTTGATGGCATAACCTGCTTCCACAGCTTTCTCCAGATAAACTTTAATGTCACGACGGGGATCAATAACTACTGCCTCACCACTGTCTCCCAAAAGATAGGAATTATGAGCCAGACCCGGTGATTTGATCTTTTCAAATAACATTAATTATCTCTCCTTTGTAATTTTAAAGATTCTATAGTTTTTTTAACTTTCTACAGTTTTTATAGATAAAAAAGATAGATCATAACTACCGCTACCATGATGTAAAGTAGAGATAACAGTCCTCCGGCCTTAAGATAGTCTTTACTGCTGTAACCTCCGGGATTCATTAAAAAGGCATTGACCTGATGGGTGGGAAGAATAAAGGAATTGGAAGCACAGACTGCCACCAGCATGGCCAGAGCCCGGGGATTTATTCCAAGCTGCTCTCCCAGAATCATAACCAGAGGAACCAGAACCGCCGTCGAGGCCACATTCGACATAAAGAGGGTAAATATTGAGGCCAGCAGAGCCAGAACCAGCAGAATTAAAAATACCGGCCTGCCCTCCAGCAGAGTCAGCATCCTGAGAGACAAAAATTCAGCTGTTCCGGTTTTCTCCATGGCCAGTCCCAGAGGAATTAATCCTGTCAGTAAAAAAACAGTCTGCCAATCAACAGCCCGATAGAGCTCTTTAACCGGGATAAGACCCAGCAGCACCATCAGCAGTGCTCCACTGAAAAGGGAGAGCGATAGTTCAAATCCCAGTAAAATTAGGACAATTGACAGGAGAAAAACCACGCCGGCCAGCCGGGGATTTTCGGTGCCGGTTTTCCTGCTGCGCAGCGGAGTCAACAAAATAAAATCTTCAGAACTAACGGCAGCCCTGATATTTTCAGCCAGACCGAAAAAGACAATAATATCTCCGGACTGCAGGGTGAGGTCAGAAAAATCTCCAGAAATCTCCTCATCACCTCTAATCAACTTCAGAGGGTTGATATTAAAATTCTTTCTCACTGCTATCTGCCTGATTGTTTTGCCCAGATGATCAGAACGGGGTGGTAGCAATAACTCGGCAAAAGAACTGTCCCGGAGATCCTCCTGTGAGATTAGCTGACCTGATTCCCTGCGCTGACCCTCCCGGGAATACTGCAAGTTATAATCCTGAGAGAATTTCTCGATACCTGATTCTCTCCCCAGGATTATTAATTCCTGCCGGGAGGAAAAACGGGTAAAGCGCCAGGGAGCATAGGAAATATCATCCTTCTCTTTGAGGGCCAGAAGATAGAGACCGTATTCTCCCCAGAGACCGGCAGTTTCCTGGGTTAAGCCCTGGAGGGAGCTGCCTTCAGAAATTTTACAGCGAAATATGGTGGTGGCCAGATCCCAGCATTCCACCAACTTTTTCTGCTCGACCAGCTCCTCACTGGTCTCAGGGTCGGTATCAGGTAATAGTCTGCCTCCCAGAAGAAAAAAGTATACCACCCCTGTCAGCAGCAAAACCAGTCCGATGGGAGTTACACTGAAGAGGTTAAAGGGCTCCTGCCCACCCTGCAGCAGAAGATCGTTCAAAATAATCAGATTGCCGGAACCGACCATGGTCAGACTGCCTCCCAGCAGGGCGGCAAATCCCACCGGCATCAGGATCCGGGAAAGCGAAGATTCTGTTTTGCGGGAAATCTTCCTCACCACCGGCAGAAAGAGGGCAATCACTCCAATATTCTGGACAAAGGCTGAAAAAATCCCGGCCGAAGCTGAAACCACTGCAGTCAATCTTTTTGCTTCCCTGCCGGCCAGATGGATAAGCGGTCCGGTGATTAACTGGATGGCGCCGGACTGTTCCAGGCCATACCCCATTACCATAACGGCAATCACTGCAATTACTGCATTGCTGGCCAACCCGGAAAAAGCCTCAAGAGGCTCGATCAAGCCCAGCCAGGGCAGAACAACCAGGACCAGCAGGGCTATGATATCCACCCGAAAAAGTTCGGTAACAAAAAGTATTATGGTAATCAAAAGAACCAGCAGGGTCAAACCTATTTCCAGAGTCATTAAACACCACCCTTTGAGACTAAAATAAATTTTCCTGAGCTGAGGCAGTTGTTTTATCATCTTTCTATAAAAAACATTTTTTTCCTGCTTTTTTAGTTAAATAATATCAACAGACAGAGAATAAGTTGATAGGCTGGGAGGATTTGTCTGACTGGGAAGTTATATAATTTACTTTGGTGCTCTAATACTCTTAATTCTCAGAAATTTTTTGCTCCAAAAAAGACTTAAGAACATCCGTAAAAACAGAGCTGTGGCAGATCCAGCAGATAGGCCGGTCCGGAAATTGTATTACCATAAAAGGCAAAGGATTTATTGTACCTGTGAAAATGCTCTACAAGCTTTTCTGCGGTACCGTTGACAACAGTTGAGCCAGTTGCCAGAATAAAATCCGATTTTTGTATCAACTCGTCAGTATCCTTGCTGCCATCAAGAATTTTAACTCCGGATTCTACCCTGCCAATTCTCTTAGAATTGAGATCGGTCAGAAAAACATGATCCGCCCCCAAGGAATTAACAGCTGCCTCCAGCAGAGCCGGCTGAAAACCGATAATACCAATTCTATTAACGGCGGGATAATAATTCTTCACCCAGCCCACAATGTCTCTGACACACTCTTCCATATCATCATCCCGGCAGTGGATGGTTTTCTCTATCAAGCTCAATTTGTTAAGTACAGCGTTAATTGCTGCTGTCAGCAGCGCCCTGTGATAGTTATCATTCAGAGGTAGTTCCAGAACCTGCCTGAGGATCCCAGGAATACTCACCCGGATGATCGGTGAAGGCCTGCCCCCGGGCTCCCTGAAACTCAGCCTCAATCATTACCTCTTCTTCTGTCAGCAGGGGATAATTCTGACGATCGGGCTCACCGATGGCCTCTTCCGGACTTAAACCTGCAGCAGTGATCCGGATCTCCTCCAGTTCCAGACCGGCTTCAGCAATAATCTCCTGGAACTTATTTTTGGCTTCCTCCAGTAGAGCCATAAATGCGCCTCCTTAAAAATTAATTTTCTTTCTGACAGCAGCTGCCCCGGTGATCTTGCTGACATTCTCCGGGCACTTCAATCTCCTCCGGCAGGTTCTTTAGATCCTTTGAGATGTCTGCCAGGACCTTTTCCTGGACCTGATAATGCACCCAGTAACCCCGTTTTT
>SLJX01000158.1 GCA_007134885.1 Halanaerobiaceae bacterium | reverse complement strand
TTTATTAATTATTATCAATTTAATAATTAATTAAAATTAAATTATATAAATAAGATTAAAAAATATTCTGAACTTCTGAAAATTATCTAACTCCAAAAAATATCCGCCATTTATTGTATACCTGTTATTATTATCATACCCGTTATTATTGTATACCTGTTATTATTATCATACCCGTTATTATTAAATATTCTGTATCATTTATGTAATTCCTGCAGATTTCAAATTTTTAATTTGATTTTTTCAGCCCGGGACAGCATTTCATCGGCATGTTTTAAGCCTGCTGCAGTTTTTTTATCTCCCCCCACCATCCTGGCAATTTCCTGCTTGCGCTCCTCCTCTGAAAGCCGGGTTATTCTGGTTTGAACTTCATTTTCTCCGGGAATAATTTTTTCTATATAAAAATGCCTGTCAGCCATGCTGGCTATCTGGGGAAGATGAGTTATGCAGATAACCTGGCGCTGAATGCTGATTTTAAAAAGTCGATTGGCCATCTGCAGCGCTGTCTCTCCCCCCACTCCTGAGTCTACCTCGTCAAAAATTAGAGTCTGCACCCGGTCAAATCCAGCAATAATGGTCTTAAAGGCCAGCATTATTCGGGAAACTTCTCCTCCTGAAGCTATGTGCTTAAGCTTTTTCAGCTCCATTCCGGGATTGGTGGAAAAGAGAAATTCTATCCTGTCCTGCCCCCGGGAGGTAAGCTTTTTTTCCTCTAAAAAATCCACCTGAAAGCGGGCTTCACTCATGGCCAGTTCCTGCAGCTCCTGAATCAGCTTATTTTCCAGCCATCGGGCAGTTTCTTTCCGGTATTCAGTCAGCCGGCCGGCAATTTCCTGACATTCTTTCCGGGTGTTTTGATAGTCTGCTTCCACCTCTGCCAGCTTATCTTCCAGCCCTTCCAGTTCTTCCTTCTCCTGAAGTATTTCCTGCTGATAGGATAATATCTCAGCTATACTTTCACCGTATTTCCGGCGTAAATTATTGATAAGATCCAGCCTCTGTCGCAGCTGCTCGGCTCTATTTTGATCAAAATCCTGATTTTCATAATAACTGCGCAGCCGGAATCCAAGATCCTGCAGAGAGTAAAATATCTCATCGGCCAGTTTCGTCATTTCTTTGAGATCTTCATCATAATCTGCCACCGACTGCAGGTCATCCTTAATCCTGCCCAGCTGATTTAGGAGGGAGTTTTCATTATAATCATCCCCATTGATGAGGTCACTGGCCTGGCCTGCCGCAGCAGAGATTTCTTCCAGGTTATCAAGCTTTTTCAGCTCCCGGGTTAACTCTTCCAGCTCCCCGGGTTGCAGGTTGGCTTCAGAAATTTCTTTAAGCTGATAATCTATAATATCCAGCCGCCGGGCTCTTTCACCCCTTTTCTTTTCCAGCTTTGCTTTTTGCTGCTGGAGTTTTTCCAGTCTTGTATAGCCAGTCTCCATTCTGGTAAGTAATTCCCGGCCTTCCTCTGGCAGGAGTTCATCCAGAATGTCTAAATGATAGGAACTTTTGAGTAAATTTTGATGTTCATGCTGTCCGTGGATATCAACAAGATAGCCTGCAATTTCTCTGATTAATTTTAGGGGTACCAGCTGGCCGTTAATTCGGCAGCGATTTCTGCCGCTTCTTCTAATCTCCCGGGCCAGGATTAAAGATTCAGGATCTGATTCTATCCCGGCCTGCTGCAAAATTTCATCTATCTCCCCGGACCGGGGAAGAAAATAGCTGGCTTCGATATAGGCAGCCTCCTTGCCATCCTTGATAACCTCCCGGGAGGCCCGGGAACCAAAGAGCATCTCCAGGGCTCCAATAATAATTGATTTTCCTGCTCCGGTTTCACCGGTCAGAATGTTTAAACCCTGAGAAAAGGAAAGGGATAACTTATCTATAATGGCGAAATTCTTTACCTGCAAATCTCCCAGCATTGCCTAACCCCCTGGTCTTGCAGAGAATGAACGCTTTTTTACCTTCAAACCAGCCTGATTTTAGCTGGATTGCAACTCAGCCAATAATTTTAAAAAATCAACTAAAGGGCGCTAAAAGGAACAGCTCTTAATTTAGTAGATCCTTGAATCCCTGAAAAACTTCCTCCACCCTGTCTGCGGGCTTTACCACCACCATTACTGTGTTATCACCGGCTATTGTCCCCAGCACATTCTTCCAGCTGTAATTATCCAGGGTAGCGGCAACCCCTCCTGCTGTACCCTGTACGGTTTTAATCACAATAATATTCTGGCTGTAATCCATATCTGTAACAAAATCCTGAAACATCTTCTGCAGCCAGCCTTCCACATCCGACTGACTTCGGCGGCTGGGTAAAGAGTACTTATACTCCCCTTCCCCATCAGGAACTTTAATCAGGCCTAGATTCTTAATATCACGGGAAATGGTGGCCTGGGTAACTTCAATTCCTTCTTCATGCAGGCGGGCTACCAGCTCCTCCTGGGTGGCTATATCCTCATTTTTTATCAAACTTAAAATCTTTAAATGGCGCTTGCTTTTCATAGACTTACCTCCTGAATTTTAAGGCAAAAATAACTATAACATATCAACCTTCATCTTCTCCCGCAGGATCTGATAGAAATCTCTTCCGGGGAAGCGGACCAGCGAAACTTCCTGGCTGGATTTTCTCATCTTAATCTGGTCTCCATTCTGCAGCTCCAGTATGGACCTGCCGTCGGTGGAAAGGTGCATTTTTTTACCGGGTATTTTCAGGTTCACACTTACCTCATCTTCATCTCCAATAACCATGGGGCGCATGAAAAGATTGTGCGGACAGATGGGGGTAATCAGGATAACTTTGAGTCTGGGATGGACAATAGGACCTCCTGCAGAAAGAGAATAAGCTGTAGAACCGGTGGGTGTTGCCACCAGCAGGCCATCGCCCTCATAATTGCTGATAAATTCACCATTGATATAGAGTTCTATGCCAATTAGCTTAAAATTTGCTCCCCGACTGATGACCACGTCGTTCAGGCCATAGCTTTTATAAACCTGCTTCCCGGAGCGATAGACCTCAGCTGTCAGCATCATCCGGTTTTCAACTTCATATTTATCGGCCAAAAGATTATCAACGGCCTCTTTGAAGCAGTCTTTTTCAATAACAGTCATAAAGCCCAGGCTGCCCACATTGATTCCCAGCAGGGGAATGCCGGTTCCACAGAAATGGCTGGCAGTATGAAGCAGGGTACCATCACCGCCAAATAGTATGATAAAATCAACTTTTTCCTGCAATTCTGTTATTTCAGCCGACCGGCTGACTTTAGAAATTACTCTGGCAGAACCGCTCTCCAGCAGATAGGGAATGGACTTGCTGTCTAAATATTCCAGCAGTTCTTCAGCCAGTTCCCGGGCTTTTTCCTTTTGGGTATTTATAATCACGCCTATGATAGGAATTTTAATCAACCCCTCTCCAGCCTGTCCCGGGCTGCTATAACAGTATTCCTGATCTCCTGCTGCCAGTCTTCCAGTTCTTTCTGTTTTTCAGACCTGGTAAATTTTTTCCGGGGTCGATAGATTCCATGCAGGAGAAATTCTCTGTTTCCAGAGGATGCCCCGGTTATGGGAGAATAATCAAGGTTTTCGGAACTGATATTAAGCTCCAGCAGTTTTTTTAAAATCTTTTCAATAACCATTATCTGGACCTCAGGATCTTTAACAACTCCACCCTTACCTACCCGCTCGGGACCTGCTTCAAACTGGGGCTTGATAAGGACAATCAAATCCGCTTCCGGTTTCATAAAATTTACCGCAACCGGCAGTATCAGGGTCAGGGAAATAAAGGAGACATCTACGGTTACTACTTCAAAATTATCGGGAAGATCGCCTGGTATTAATTCATGAAATTTAGTCTGTTCCAGAACTATAACCCTGTCATCCTTTCGCAGTTTCCAGGCCAGCTGATTGGTGCCGCTGTCGACTGCATAGACCTGTCTGGCTCCCGACTGAAGCAGGCAGTCGGTAAATCCACCGGTAGAAGAGCCCACATCCAGGACCAGCTTATTACTGACATCTATGCTGAAAGTCTCCAGAGCTTTCTTAAGCTTTTTCCCTCCCCGGCTGACAAAGGGAGGTTTTTCTTTGATTTCAATCTCAGCATCCTGCCTGATTTTTGTTCCGGCCTTGTCAATCATTTCACCATCGACTCTGACCTCACCTGCCATAATGGCTCTTTTAGCCTGGCTCCGGCTGCGATAAAGGCCCCTTTCAGTCAGAACCAGATCCAGCCTTTCTTTACAGTCTTTTTCAGCCATCTGCCTCAGGCACCTCTGATAAGTCGCCCCGGATAAATTTTTGAATGCTTGCTTTAATTCCTCTGCTATCCAGACCGTAATGGCTGCGCATTTTGTCCTGACCCCCGTGAGGCACAAATTCATCGGGGATGGCCAGATTTAATACCGGCCTGTTCAACCGGTGGTTATTAAATAATTCCAGCACAGCACTGCCAAAACCCCCGGAGCGGACATTTTCTTCTACTGTTATGATATAATCATGGCTGCGGGCCAGTTCTATTATTTCTCCGGGCAGTGGTTTAATAAAGCGGGGATTATAAACTGTCAGGGAAATACCTTCTTTTCTCAGTTCTTCTGCTGCTCTCACTGCTGGATAAACCCGGGAGCCAGCAGCCAGAACCAAAGCTTCCCGGCCTTTCAAAAGTATCTCTCCCTCGCCAGTTTTAAGAGGCTCAGGATCCCAGTTAACTCTAACACCCTCTCCTTCGCCCCGGGGATATCTAACTGCCGCCGGATGCTCAAGCTGATAGGCGGTATGCAGCATCTGCACCAGTTCATTTTCATCCTTGGGGGCCATTAAAGTCAGATTGGGTACCGCCCGTAAGAAGCTGAGATCAAAGAGACCCTGATGGGTCTCGCCATCGCTGCCCACAATTCCAGCTCTATCAATGGCGATTGTCACCGGTAAATCCTGGAGACAGATATCATGGATTACCTGATCATACCCCCGCTGAAGAAAGGTAGAATAAAGCGCCACCACCGGTCGCATTCCGCCCCGGGCCAGTCCTGCTGCCAGGGTCAAAGCATGCTGCTCGGCAATCCCTGTATCATAAAACCTCTCGGGGAGTTCCTCCTGAAAAATATCAAAACCGGTCCCGGCCGGCATGGCTGCAGTAATCCCTGCCAGTCTTATGTCCTTCCGCCCCATTTTTACCATAGCTTCTCCAAAAACCTGGCTGTAAGTCGGATTATTCCTGGTTTTTTCTGACTCTCCATTTTCAATTTTAAAGGGCCCAACTCCATGATAATCCCGGGGACAGCTTTCAGCCGGATGATAACCCCTGCCCTTAATGGTATTAACATGGATTAAAACCGGTCCCTCTAGCTGATCTGCCTGCTGAAAAACTTCCTGGAGGGTGGTTAGATCATGTCCCGGGATAGGTCCTAAATAAGTGAATCCCAGCTCTTCAAACAAAATACCCGGCACCAGAATATATTTCAGGCTGTCCTTGGCTTTATCAAAAGTTTTAAACATGCCGGACCCAATACCAGGGATGGAATTCAACAGACCTGCCATATCACTGGAAATCTTTCTTAAACCGGGGTCAGTTCGCAAACGGGTAAGATAACCGGAGAGGGCACCAACATTCCGGGAAATTGACATCTCGTTATCATTGAGAATAACCTTAAAGCTGGTGCCCAGATCCCCGGCATGATTTAAAGCTTCAAAGGCCATGCCACCTGTAATGGCTCCATCACCTATAACACAGTAAACTTTCTCGCTGCCTCCTCTGCTTTCCCGGGCTTCAGCAAGTCCCAGCGCCGAGGAGATGGAGGTGCTGCTGTGTCCGGTATTGATAATATCGTGCTCGCTCTCCTGATATTTGGGATACCCACTTAAGCCCTGATAACAGCGAATTGACGGCATTTGTTCCCGGCGGCCGGTAACAATTTTGTGAGTATAACACTGATGGCCTACATCCCATACAATTTTGTCTCCGGGACTTTCCAGATGGCGGTGGAGGGCCAGGGTTAATTCCACCACACCCAGATTTGAGGCTAGATGTCCCCCGGTTTCTGCCACAGTACAGATTAAAAACTCCCGGATTTCTTCAGCCAGCTGCTCCAGCTGCTCCGTACTCAACTCAGATAGGTCCCGGGGTGAATCAATTTGCTCCAAAAGATCCGTCATATTTTTCGCCACCTCGTTTTTGCCTCAGCCTTGTTCCTTATCCTAGATATAGTTATCATTCTAAATATATCAGAAATAATTGATTAGCAAAACTGATAAAAATTCCTTTATGCCATTATTTTTCTTGATTATTATATCATACTATCACAGGCCCTGCAATTAGCTGAGCAATCAGCTGCTGCGCTCCAGAACAAAATCTACCAGTTCTCTCAAACTGCCGGCCCGTTCTGCAAAGATAGCAAGTGATTCTTTGGCCTGAGAAGCTGCCTTTTCTGCCCGGCGCCGGGATTCTTCCAGGCCAAGAAGGGCAGGATAGGTTGCTTTACCCCTTCGGAAATCCTGACCAACCTCCTTGCCCAGTTCGCTGCAGTCCCCGACGACATCGAGCAGATCATCGACTATTTGAAAGGTTAATCCCAGCTTTTCCGCATAGGTTTCCAGAGCCTGCCATTCTTCCTGAGAGTAATCAGAACAGAGAGCTCCGGAAAGAATTGCTGCCCGAAATAGAGCCCCGGTTTTCTTGCGGTGAATCTGCTGAAGTTCTGCCAGTTCAACCTCTCTGTTTTCAGCTCTTAGATCCATAGCCTGACCTGCTACCATGCCCTGAACACCCGCTGATTCAGCTATCAAATTTACCAGCCGGCAGCGCTTCTCTGCCGGTAAATCAACCTCAACCAGCAGCTGAAAGGCCTGGGTTAGCAGAGCATCTCCGGCCAGAATAGCCATACCCTCACCAAAAACCAGATGGTTGCTGCGCTGTCCTCTCCGGAAATCATCATCATCCATGGCAGGCAGATCATCATGAATTAAAGAATAGGTGTGAATATACTCAAGGGCTGTCCCGGCCCTGCGGGCAGCCCCCTGATTACCTTCCAGCAGCTGACAGGTTAAAAGAGTCAAAATCGGCCGGATTCTTTTGCCTCCGGATAACAGGCTGTAGGACAGAGCTTCCTTAAGCTCAGAATAGATCTGCTGGGCTTCCAGCAGTTCTTCCAGATAGCAGTCGATATCCCGCCGGTAATCCTGAAGCAGTGCTTCAATGTCTTGCATATTTTAACCCCCTGACAGCTGTTTTCCCGGAATCTGTAAAATTAATCCGCCCTTAATGCTGGCCTTCTTAATGTTGGTACTGAAAAAAACGAGGAGATTATCTATTCTTTAGCCAGTTTCTCCAGGATCTCTTCATTCTTTTTAATTTTCCAGTCCAGGGCACCCACCGGACAGGCTTCCAGGCATTCACCGCATTCTTCGCAGTCCACCGGCAGGGGCTGACTGAAAGCCGTATCTATCTTGGTTTCGTAACCCCGATTTTTAAAGCCCAGCAGATATTCATTTACAACTTCTTTACAGATTTTGATGCAGATGCCGCACTTAATGCATTTACCTCGATCCATCACTATTTCCGGATGGTCCACATTATAGCCCTGATCTAATTTTTCTCCTACAAAGGCTTCGGGGTCAGCTCCTAGTTCTTCAGAGTGTTTTTTAAGCTGGCAGTCTTCCCGGGCGGTACAGCTGCATTCAAAACAGCGTTCTCCCTCCAATTCCACTTCTTCCCGGGCAAAGGTAAAGCTGACCTCTTCAAAGGTTTCTTTTCTTTTATCCAGCTCAATATGACGCTGCTCTACCCTGTCACTTTCATTGGGTTCCTGGAGATAAAGCAGCTCATTTTCAGAAACTGACTGCCAGTGACCCCGGGAGACATTTATCAGATAGGGAGGTTCAAAGGTTTCCCCCTTAAGATAGGCCTGGACGCCATTAGCCACTCTCCGGGCCCCGGCAACTGCTTCAACTATGGTGGCAGGTCCGCTGACACAGTCTCCGGCAGCAAAAACATTATCCTGGACCCGGCAGTTATCCTCCTGAACCTCGACATCACCCCAGTCATTGGTGGGAACTCCTTCCGGAGCAATGGTTTTCTGTCCAATGGCTGCAATCACGGTATCAGCCTTTACTTCAAACTCACTGCCTTCAATGGGTATCGGCCTCCGGCGTCCGGAAGCATCAGGTTCACCCAGTTCCATTCTGAGGCATTCCAGCACCAGCTTTTCACCCTCTTTTCTCAGGCTGACAGGCTGGGTGAGAAATTCAAAGTTAGCCCCCTCTTCCAGGGCTTCTTCATATTCATATTCCTCGGCCGGCATCTGCTTGGCCGTCCGCCGGTAATAACAGTGGACCTGCTCGTCGGTTAACCGCAGGGAGGAACGAAGGCAGTCCATGGCAGTATTGCCGCCGCCAACCACGATTGTTTCTCCGGGATCTTCCATTTCAAAGTTCTGGCTGGCCAGCTTTTCCAGATAATCTATTCCGCCCCAGGCCAGCTCCTCACCTTCAGTGCGCATGGAACTGGGCTGCCAGCAGCCAACCGCCATAATTACGGCATCATATTCGTCTTTAAGCTCTTCCAGCTCAATATCTTCTCCCAGCTCCTGATTGCAGTTAATTGTAATTCCGCCCATTTTCTCAAAATGAGCCAGTTCCTTCTCTAAAATATCCTTGGGCAGCCGATATTCCGGAATTCCATAGCGCAGCATCCCGCCTGGTTCTGCTCTTTTTTCATAGACATCGGAGGCAATTCCTGCTCTTCTTAAGAAGTAGGCAGCGCCCAGTCCGGCCGGCCCGGCTCCAATTATGGCTGCCTTCTCTCCGGTAAGCTCCTCCATGTCTTCCAGATACTCATCATAATGCATATCTGCTGCCAGCCGTTTGAAATCATTAATAGCAACCGGCTGGTCTTTAACATTGCGCCGGCAGTCCTGTTCACAAAAGCGGGGACAGACCCGGCCTATACTCATAGGAAAGGGTATTCTTTCTTTAATGATTTCCAGAGCCTGATAATGATTTCCTTCCCGACCGGCCCTGACATACTCTTCAACTTTAGCATGAGCCGGACAGGCCAGGGTACAGGGGGCTTCGCAATCCCCGCTGTGCTCAGAAAGTATGAGATCCAGAGCGGTTTTACGCATATCTTCAACTTCAGGAGTGGAGTTGTTTATTTCCATCCCATCCTGAACCTGACTGGAACAGGATGGTATCCACTGGCCGGATTCAGTATCCTGAACTATACAGACAAAACAGGAAGTATTCTGACTAACTCTATCATCATAGCAGAGACTTGGTATATGAATTTGATTTTCCCGGGCTACCTGCAAAATAGTCTGGCCTTCTTCAGCATTTAGAGTCTGGCCGTCTATTGTGACTTTAATTTGCGACATTTACCTTTCCTCCCTTTCTTACTCTGGCTATTGCATCAACCGGACAGACCTCTATACAGCTGTTGCAGCGGGTGCAATCTTCATTATCTATCACAAAATCATCGCTTATTACATCTGTCGGGCAGTTTTTAATACACTGGCCGCATTCAATGCAGACATCATTATCAATCTCAACCTCAACCAGTGCATCACATTCCAGGGCCGGACAGTGTTTCTCTTCCACATGATCCAGGTATTCATTTTTGAAATATTTTAAAGTGGTGAGAACAGGATTGGGGGCTGTCTGACCCAGTCCGCAGAGTGAACCATTAATTATCTTGGGACCAAGCTCTGAAAGCAGCTCCACATCCTCAGCTGTTCCTTCTCCACCGGTAACCCGCTCCAGAGTTTCCAGCATTCGCTTGGTTCCTATCCGGCAAAAAGTGCATTTGCCGCAGCTTTCCTTGGCAGTAAAGTCCAGGAAATAGCGAGCAGTTTCCACCATGCAGCGGCCCTTGCTGATGGCAATCAAACCTCCTGAACCCATTATGGCACCCAGTTCATTGAGAGAATCATAATCTATGGGAGTATCAAAATATTCTTCCGGAATACAGCCGCCGCTGGGGCCCCCTATCTGAACTGCTTTGATGCTGCCTTCTTCAGCACCGCCAATACCATAGATAACATCACCAATGCTAACCCCCATCGGCACTTCAACCAGTCCGGAATATTCCAGATCACCGGCCAGGGCGAAGAGCTTGGTCCCGGTGCTGTTTTCAGTGCCAACCCCGGCATACTCTTCCCCGCCCAGACGAATGATAAGAGGGACATTGGCAAAGGTTTCTACATTGTTAATCATGGAAGGTCTGCCCTTATAGCCTTTATCCGTGGGATAGGGGGGGCGGTAGCGGGGAGTTCCCCGTTTGCCCTCCAGGGAGTGAATCAGGGCTGTTTCCTCTCCACAGACAAAGGCGCCGGCACCCTCCTTGACGGTGATTTTTAAGTCCTCTCCCCCGATTCTATTAAGTCCAGCCTCTTCTATCTGGGAAATGGCGGTATTTAAATTTCTCACTGCCAGGGGATATTCAGCCCGGCAGTAGATAAAGAGCTGGTTCGCTCCGGTAGCATAGGCACCTATCAGCATGCCTTCCAGCATCTGATGGGGAATTGATTCCATTACCGTCCGGTCCATGAAGGCTCCCGGGTCTCCTTCATCAGCGTTGCAGATAATAACCTTATCCTCTTCTTCTTTAGCAGCCAGAAATCCCCACTTCATTCCGGTAGGAAATCCGCCTCCTCCCCGTCCGCGGAGATAGGAAGTTTTAACTTCTTCAACAACCTCCCCGGGCTCCATTTCTAGAGCTTTCTCAAGACCCTGATAACCTCCCCGGTCCCGGTATTCTTCCAGAGAAACTGGATCTATTTTACCGGAGAGCTCGGTAACAAATTTCTTTTCCCATTTTTCCCGCTCAGGATTGGGAGTAAAGCGGGAAAAATCTTCCAGT
>SLJX01000180.1 GCA_007134885.1 Halanaerobiaceae bacterium | reverse complement strand
TAAGAGGTCCGGAGCTAAAGCAGCTTTATGAGCTTGACCATGTCTGGTTGGACAGCCTGATGGGGAGAATACCATCTCTGAAACCGGAGGATTTTTTTGCGGAAGCTCTGGAGGACAGGTACTCAGTTATGCTTTCTGCAGCTCCCTTTAGAGAAATTTCTGGTGGCAGTCGTTTATCCGAGATTCAGCTGGTTTATTCTCCGAAGTACCGGATCCGGATGGGTATAAAGTCAGATCTGAGCGGGGTTAGTTTTAAAGAGGGCTGGCTGGAATTTGATATTTTAAGCACCCAACTCTCACGATTCTGGGTGGGTCTGGGAAATCTGCTGGATTATGAGCCTTTAACTATGGGCATTAGGGCCAGATATGAAATTGAGATGGGTAGATTCGGAGGAAGTTTAACGGGGTATCTTCCGCCCGGGGTGAGAAACTACTCTCTGGGGTTTTATTACAGCTTGCGGCCTGATTTGAGAATTAACCTGATTGATTTTAACAGGATTGGCCTGGAGTACAGCTGGTAGGATTGGAATGCTGTGTGGTTACTTTTTATAAAGCTGAACTGTGTTAAGTTTTAACTGAGATGTTATTCTGAGAAGTTGTTCTGAAAATTTGTAAATGAGAAGTTGTCCTGAGAAATTGTCCTGAAAAATTGCTCTGTAAAAATTTGTCCTGAAAAATCTGTTGCTGAAGAAGTTGTGCTTTAAAAATAATGTTAAGGATTTTAATAATGCTAAGGATTTTTGCTTTTTCTGATAATTATGAAGATTGAGGTACAACACACATAAGTTTCTGGCGCGTAAAGCAGAAAAATTTCTGCTTTTGCGAAATAATTATTGAAATAATTTTCTAAAATAATTTCATTGGTCATTTTGCTTTTCGTGCAGAAAAAGAATGTGTAAAATGTGTAATATGTTTGAAAACAAGATAAATTATGCGTAAAAAGTATGTGTAATATGTTTGAAAACAGGATAAAGCAGGTGTAATGCGTCTGAAAACAAGATGAAGTAGGTGTAATGTGTTTGAAAACAGAATGAAATAGGTGTAATGTGTCTGAAAGCTTCAACTTTACTGTTTCAATTTCTCTGGCATGAATACATCTTATTTTGCTATGGAAAAATTTTACTGGCATAAAGCAACCAGGATCAATTATATTTGCAAAGAATAATATGGTTCCGCTGCAAAAGTTATTTTACTGGCAATTTGATTGACAGGATAACTGATTTGACGGGGATTATTTTCGAAATTTTGATGATATCGACTTTATGCAGTGCAATCATAATATTAAACTATGAGAAATTAAAATATGGGAAATTAAAATTTGGGACAGAATTTTATACAGGCATTTTTTTAATTGAGCCGAAACAATAATTGGACAATGCTCTAATAAAAGCAATATCTAACAGAATTGATAATTGAACAGGTGAACAGGAGCAGGAAAATGAAAAGAAATAAAATAATTACCTGGCTGAGAGGGGAATTTTTTCTGAGGAGAATATTAACTGTTACAGGACTGGTTTTGGTCTGGCTGGCTGGATCTTGTTCAATTTGCTGGAACTGGTCGGTAATTAATCAGACTGATCTGAATCCAGCGGAACTGATGGCTAACAGAGTTGTGGGGGTGGCGGCAGCTTATCCTGATGAAATTAAGCTGCTGGCTGAGGCAGAAAACCTCAGGGACCGGATTTTGCCGGGATTCCAGCCTGAAGCTGGGTCCCGCTTCCGGTCCGGGGGTAAAACCGGTGCGGCGTGCAATTTAGCAAAAGATAAAGATATTGAAACTGGGATTAAAACATTAGGTGAATGCGGGATGGATCATTTTTATCAATTCAATCTGGATTATGCTGATGGTATGGCAGCCAGATATCATTTCCTGCCGCAGCGGGGGAATCTGGCGGAATTTCCGGATGCGGGATTTGATATTAATTTTGCTCTGGAATTTGAAGTTTCAGGTCAGGAGGTTAACAACTTATTAAAATACGGGCTGTCTGCCTATGGGGGCTATTTCCTGGTGACGGCGGTGGCTCCTTTTCGGATTTATAATTATGATTTAAGTTATTATACAGATAAATACAGTCCGGAGCGCTTTACTGCTGACAATCTGAGCCAGGACCGGGTGGTGCTGGTGGAGGAAATGAGGGAATCGGCGGTCAAGAGATTTGACTTCATTAAAAATGCCAGGGAAAGTCTGGATATTACCTATTATCAAATTTATAATGATAATTCCGGAATGATATTTTATGCTCTTTTGCTGGAGGCAGCTGAAAGAGGAGTTGAAATCCGGCTGCTGATTGATGGGCTGGGTCCTTTTTTCAGTCAGAAGAGACAGGAAATTTTGCTACTGCTGAACAGGCATCCCGGGATTGAGGTCAGGGTTTATGATAAGCCGGGTTTTTTCCATCCCTGGAGATTTAATAACAGCATGCATGATAAAATTATGATAGTTGACAGGGAAAAGGCGATGCTGGGAGGCAGAAATATCGGCGATAGATACTTTGATGAGGAGTATGGCATTTTCATGAGAACCAGGGACAGGGATATGGTGGTTATCAATACCGACCTTTCCCGACCTGAGAGCAGTTTTTTGAGTGAGGTTCAGGACTATTTTGAGCTTGTCTGGGAGTATCGTTTTTCCAGACTGCCTGCCCTGCCAACCAGTCTAGGAAACTTTTTCCCGCAGGATAGAGCTGACCGGCTGGAAAGGGAACTCCAGCAAAATTTAGAGTTAAACCGGGTTGAAAGTCCCGGTCTTT
>SLJX01000057.1 GCA_007134885.1 Halanaerobiaceae bacterium | reverse complement strand
TAAACCCTGAAAATAAAGAAAATCGGGTTTTATTTTAAAAAAGTTCTTGACAACCCTTCTGAGGTGTGATAGCATTATTAATTGTCGATAACTATAAATACCCGGACAGGAATTATTAAATATGAGATGCACTCTTCTTTAATGTAATAAAAAGGATGATTCACTTAAAGCCTGTTTATTACATTTTTTTGTATTTAGTGAAATGAATTTGGGCTGGATTTTCAGTGGCTGGTGGGGGCTGGCTGGATTTAGGTCAATTTTTTTCTATGTTATTTTCTCACAGAAGTTTGAGAACAGACTTTAAGATTACAGGTTTTTAGTTTCATTTTTTTCAGTTTTTACTATAAGTTTTCGGGGGTGCAAAAATGGCGAGTGTGAAAGAAAGGTTTTCCTTTTCCAAAATTGGTGATGCCATGGAGTTACCAGGTTTGATCCGGACCCAGCTCAATTCCTACGAGTGGTTTCTGGAGGAAGGTTTGAAGGAGGTCTTTAATGAGGTAACGCCGATTGAAGATTTTTCCGAGAATCTGGTGCTGGAGTTTGTTGATTACCATCTGGAAGAGGGCAAGTATACGGTCGAAGAGTGCCGGGATAGGGATGGAACCTATTCTGCACCGCTGCAAGTTAAGGTCCGGCTGATTAACAAGGAGACCGGGGAAGTCAAGGAACAGGATGTTTTTATGGGAGATTTTCCTCTGATGACTGACAAGGGCACCTTTATTATTAATGGTGCTGAAAGAGTTGTGGTTAACCAGCTGATTAGATCTTCCGGCGTTTATTTCGATGAAGAGAGAATCAAGGATGGCCGGAGACTGATTACCGGTAACATTATTCCCAACCGGGGAGCCTGGATTGAATTTGAGTATGACAAGAAGCGAATAATTTCTGTCAGAGTGGACCGGGCTCGCAAGATGCCTTCTTCAATCCTGTTCAGAGCTCTGGGCTATTCCAGCGATGCAGATATTATTGATCTGCTGGGAGATCATGAGGTGATTCATGATACTCTGGAAAGAGATAATACCGAAAATAAAGAGGAAGCTCTGATCGAGCTATACAAAAAGCTGCGACCGGGAGAACCCCCAACTATTGAGAGTGCCAGCAATTTGATTAATTCCATGTTTTTTGATCCCAAAAGATATGATCTGGCTGATGTTGGCCGCTATAAAATTAACAGGAAACTGGAACTGGATATTGATCCTGATAAAAGGACCCTGGATGAAAAGGATATAATTAACACAGTCCGGTATATTGTCAGTTTAATTGATAATGATCCCGAGGTTAACATTGATGATATTGATCACCTCGGCAACAGAAGGTTAAAAACCGTAGGCGAGCTGCTGCAGAATCAGTTCCGGATCGGTCTTTCCCGGATGGAAAGGGTGGTCAGGGAGAGGATGACCATTCAGGATATCGATGTGGTTACTCCTCAGGCTCTTATCAATACCCGGCCGGTGGTGGCAGCCATCCAGGAGTTTTTTGGCAGCAGTCAGCTTTCTCAGTTCATGGATCAGACCAATCCTCTTTCCGAACTGACTCACAAGAGAAGGATCAGTGCCCTGGGTCCCGGGGGCTTGAGCCGGGAGCGGGCCGGTTTTGACGTTCGCGATGTTCACCATTCTCATTACGGCCGGATCTGTCCTATTGAGACCCCCGAGGGACCCAATATCGGATTGATCGGATCTCTGGGCACCTATGCCCGGACCAATAAATTTGGTTTTCTGGAAACTCCTTACCGGGTGGTTGAGGATGGTCAGGTTCAGGATGAAGTTCGCTATCTCACTGCCGATCAGGAGGATCGGGCAACCATTGCCCAGGCCAATGCCAAAGTAGATGAAGAGGGTTGTTTTGTTGAAGATACAGTGGTGGCCCGGGAGAAACAGGGAGATATCCTGGAAGTTACTCCTGATGAAGTTGATTATATGGATGTTTCACCCAAACAGCTGGTAGGGGTTTCCGCTTCGCTGATACCCTTCCTGGAAAATGATGATGCCAACCGGGCTCTGATGGGTGCCAACATGCAGCGCCAGGCTGTTCCGCTGATGAAGACTGATGCCCCGATTGTGGCTACCGGTGTTGAGCACAAAGCAGCCAAGGACTGCGGAGCTGTGGTACTGGCCAAGGCCAGTGGAAAGATCTCGCGGGTAACCGGAGAGAAAATAATAGTTCAGACCGATGAGGGAGAAATTCACACTTATAAATTAATGAAATTTAAGCGCTCCAATCAGGGCAGCTGCATGAACCATAAGCCAATTGTAGAGAGGGGCCAGCGGGTGGAAAAGGGCCAGATCATTGCTGATGGTCCGGCCACCAAGCAGGGCGAACTGGCTCTGGGACGTAATTCTTTGATTGCCTTTATGCCCTGGGAAGGATATAACTACGAGGATGCTATTTTGATCAGTGAAAAGCTGGTCAAGGAGGATGCCTTTACTTCCGTGCATATAGAAGAACACGAGGCTGAAGCCCGGGATACCAAACTTGGTCCTGAGGAGATTACCAGAGATATACCGAATATCAGTGAAACAGCTCTAAAAGATCTTGATGAGCGGGGTATTATCAGAGTAGGCGCCGAAGTTGAAGAAGGCGACATTCTGGTCGGCAAGGTAACTCCCAAGGGTGAGACCGAGCTATCGGCAGAGGAAAGGCTGCTCAGGGCTATCTTTGGCGAGAAGGCCAGAGAGGTTCGCGATACCTCTCTTAAGGTGCCTCATGGTGAGAAAGGAATTGTGGTTGATGTTAAGGTTTTCTCCCGGGAGCAGGATGATGAATTAAAGCCCGGAGTAAACAAACTGGTCCGGGTTTATATAGCTACCAAGCGCAAAATAGATGTTGGTGATAAAATGGCCGGTCGTCACGGTAACAAGGGTGTTATTTCCCGGATTCTCCCCGAAGAGGATATGCCCTTTCTCCCCAGCGGAGAGCCGGTGGAGATTGTACTCAACCCCCTGGGAGTACCTTCCCGGATGAACATCGGTCAGGTGCTGGAGACCCATCTGGGCATGGCAGCCCGGGAACTGGGACTTTACATTGAAAGTCCGGTTTTTGATGGGGCCAGCGAGGGTGAAGTTGAGGAGATGCTGGAGAAAGCAGGTTTTGCCAGCGATGGCAAGACAGAGCTTTATGATGGCAGAACAGGTAAGCCCTTTGATAACAGGGTTACGGTGGGTTACATGTATATTCTGAAACTCCATCATCTGGTAGACGATAAGATTCATGCCCGTTCCACCGGGCCCTATTCCCTGGTTACCCAGCAGCCGCTGGGCGGAAAGGCTCAGTTTGGCGGTCAGCGCTTCGGGGAGATGGAGGTCTGGGCTCTGGAAGCTTACGGAGCGGCCTACACCCTCCAGGAGATGCTGACGGTTAAATCTGATGATGTGGTGGGCCGGGTTAAAACCTATGAATCGATTGTCAAGGGGGATAATATTCCCGAGCCGGGAATTCCCGAGTCCTTTAAGGTTTTAATTAAGGAAATGCAGAGTCTGGGTCTGGACGCCAGAATCTTTACCGAAAATGAAGAGGAGCTCCAGATTGCCGAGGATGACTCCTTAAGCGAAACCAGCAAACATCTGGGTCTGGACACCGGGCTGGAGAACAGGCAGACTCCGGCGGCCAGCAGTTAGACTGATTTTTAGGAGAAGTGGTTAAGGAGACAGCAGTTAAGAGAAGATAGCAGAAATAATGGGGCTGATAAGGTGAGAGCAGTTAAGATATTATTAGCATCCAAAGATTTATTTAATTGCTGATGACCATCTTACTAATTCTGGCAATTGGCACCATACAATAAAGCTATCGGGAGGAAGCAGATCAGTTGCAACTGCTGGTGCTGGCTGGGGCCGCTGATATTATATTAGCACCTGTATTACCTGCTTTTAAAGGTATGAATAGATGGTTTCACTGCGAAAAGTCATTTTCCTGTTCCTGAAATTTTTTTAACAGGATCTTTGGCATGCTAAGGAGTACAGTTTCGAAATTTGAGGATATTTACTTTATGCGGTGCAATCATTAGCTATGATTATCAGATTAATTATCAGGATATCAAGAAAAATATCTGTTATAAGAAAGGGGAGAGACCCTTGTTGAATGTAAATAATTTCGATTCCATGAGAATCGGGATTGCTGCACCGGAGAAGATCAGAGACTGGTCTCGAGGAGAAGTGACCAAACCTGAAACAATAAATTATCGTACCTTAAAACCGGAAAAGGACGGTCTTTTCTGTGAGAAGATTTTCGGACCCACCAAGGATTTTGAGTGCCACTGCGGCAAGTACAAAAGAGCCCGTTATAAGGGTGTTGTCTGTGACCGCTGCGGGGTGGAAGTAACCCGGGCCAAGGTCCGCCGGGAGAGGATGGGCCATATTGATCTGGCTGCTCCCTGCACTCATATCTGGTTTTTTAAAGGGATTCCCAGCCGGCTGGGCCTGATTCTGGACATGTCGCCCCGTTCCCTGGAGAAAGTAATTTACTTTGTCTCCTATCTGGTTACCGACCCCGGTGATACTCCGCTCTCCTACAAGCAGCTGCTTCCCGAAAGTGAGTACCGGGAGGCCCGCAATAAATACGGCGGCAGCTTTGAGGCCGGCATGGGGGCCGAGTCGGTGGAAAAACTGCTGCAGCATATCGATATGGAAGAGGAAGTTCAGGAGCTGAAAAGAGAGGTCCGGGAGAACAGCGGTCAGCGAAGAAAACGGGCCACCCGCCGACTGGAAGTTATGGACGGGCTGTTGAATTCCGGCATGAATCCCGACTGGCTAGTACTGGAGTCTATTCCGGTTATTCCACCAGATTTACGGCCCATGGTTCAGCTGGACGGCGGACGTTTTGCTACTTCGGATCTCAACGATCTCTACCGCCGGGTTATCAACCGGAATAACCGGCTCAAGAGACTGCTCGAGCTGGGCGCTCCTGAAATCATTATCCGCAATGAAAAGCGGATGCTGCAGGAGGCTGTTGATGCCCTGATCGATAACGGCAGGCGGGGTCGTCCGGTTACCGGAGCTGGCAACCGCCCCTTAAAATCTTTAAGCGATATGCTAAAGGGCAAGCAGGGGCGTTTCCGACAGAACCTGCTGGGTAAAAGAGTTGACTATTCCGGTCGTTCGGTTATTGTGGTTGGTCCGGAGCTTAAGATGCATCAGTGCGGTCTGCCGAAAAAGATGGCTCTGGAGCTCTTTAAGCCCTTTGTGATGAAGGAACTGGTAAATGAGGGTATTGCCCATAACATTAAAAATGCCAAAAAGATGGTAGAGGATGTCGATGATGAGGTCTGGGGTGTACTGGAACAGGTGATTGAGGATCACCCGGTGCTTCTCAATAGAGCCCCCACCCTGCACCGTCTGGGAATTCAGGCTTTTGAACCGGTGCTGGTTGAGGGTAAAGCCATCAAACTTCACCCCCTGGTCTGTCCGGCTTATAACGCCGACTTTGACGGGGATCAGATGGCGGTTCATGTGCCGCTTTCGGCCGAGGCTCAGGCTGAATCGCGGCTGTTGATGCTTTCCACCACCAATCTTCTGACACCCTCTGATGGCACTCCCATTACCATTCCCACCCAGGATATGGTGCTGGGAATCTATTACCTGACCGGAATGAAGGAGGATCTCAAGGGTGAGGGCAAACATTTTGCCACCTTCAATGAGACCGTTAAGGCCTATGATACCGATAAAATTGACCTCAGGGCCAAAATCAAGGTCAGGCATCAGGATGAAATAATGGAAACAACTGCCGGACGGATAATTTTAAACCAGTCTCTGCCCGAGGATTTTGAATTTGTCAATAAATTGATCGATAAGAACGGGCTGGAGGAGCTGATAGCCGATCTTATTGACAGTTATGATAGCGATATAACCTCCGGTGTTCTGGATGAGATCAAAGCTCTGGGTTTTGATTTTTCCACCCGTTCGGGAATTTCTATTGCGATTTCTGATGCTGCGGTACCTCCGGCCAAAAAGGAGATTATTTCTGAAGCTGAGGATTATGTCTCGCAAATAGAAAACCATTACCGGCGGGGTGCCATTACCGAGGATGAAAGGTATCAGAAGGTGGTTGATATCTGGAATCAGGCCAAAGATGATGTTACCGATGCCCTGCTGGAACATTTGACTGAAGAAAATAATATTTATGTTATGGCCACCTCGGGAGCCCGGGGTAATATTTCCCAGATCTCCCAGCTGGCTGGTATGCGGGGACTGATGGCTGATCCTTCCGGTAGAATAATTGACCTGCCGATACGATCCAGTTTTAGAGAAGGCCTGGATGTGCTGGAATACTTTCTCTCTTCCCACGGAGCCCGCAAGGGGCTGGCCGATACCGCTTTGAGAACTGCGGACTCCGGTTATCTGACCCGGAGGCTGGTTGATGTTTCCCAGGATGTTATTGTTCGGGAGCATGACTGCGGTACAGAAGAAGGTATCGATGTTACCTCTCTGGGTGGTGAGGATGAGACCGCTATTGAAACCCTGGAAGAGCGCTGCACCGGCAGACTGGCTGCCCAGGATGTTGTCGATCCCGAATCCGGTGAGGTAATTGTTGAAAGAAATGAACTGCTTACCAGGAAAAAAGTCAAAAAGATCAAAGAGGCTAATATTAAAGAACTAATAATCCGCTCTATCCTTACCTGCGAAACCAAACACGGTGTCTGCCGCAAGTGCTACGGCAACAATCTGGCAGATGGCGGGATGGTTGAAGTGGGAGAGGCTATCGGGATAGTGGCGGCCCAGTCTATCGGAGAACCCGGTACCCAGTTGACGATGAGGACCTTTCACACCGGTGGAGTTGCCGGAGACGATATTACCCAGGGTCTGCCCCGGGTGGAGGAGCTCTTTGAGGGCCGCTCGCCTAAAGGACAGGCTATCATGACCGAAAAGACCGGACGGGTTAAAATCGTTGAAAAGCGCAGTTCCCGGCGGGCGGTGATTGAAGATGAAGACGGCAAGAAGAAGACCTATCAGATTCCCTACGGCTCCAAAATGCTGGTTGAGAATGGTGATGAAGTGGTAGCCGGGGATAAGCTGACTGAAGGTCCGATGGATCCCAATATTATCCTTAAGGTTAAGGGTGAAAGACGGACTCAAAAATATCTCCTGGAAGAGGTGCAGAATGTTTACCGCTCCCAGGGAGTTGAAATAAATGACAAGCATATTGAAGTGATCATCAGGCAGATGTTGAAGAAGGTTAAAATTATTTCGGCCGGTGATACCGATCTCCTGCCGGGCAGCCTGGTTAATAAGTTTGAATACCGGGAGGCCAATCAGGAGATGCTGGATAAGGGACTGGAACCTGCCGAGGCTGAGCCAGTCCTGCTGGGAATTACCAAGGCTTCGCTGGCTACCGACAGCTTCCTGTCGGCAGCTTCCTTTCAGGAGACCACCAGGGTGCTGACCGAGGCTTCACTGGAGGGCAAGGTTGATCCCCTGCTGGGGCTTAAGGAGAATGTTATTATCGGCCAGTTGATTCCAGCCGGTACCGGAATGAAATACTACCGCGATATCGATATAATTGATCTTAATGGAGTGCCTCTGACCGGCCTGATTGAAGAGCCAGAAAAGGAAGTTCCTAAGGAGGAAGTTGAAAAAGTTGCAGAAACCGAAAAGCAGGCTTGACAATGCCTCCTAAAGGTGTTAAACTTTTTAAGTGTGCGCATAGAAAAATTAATATAGTCAGGGGCTTAAGGCCCCTGATTGTATTTTCTTTATTCATTGATAATCCGGGGAAGGAGGTGGATTTTAATGCCAACAATTAATCAATTGATTCGCAAAGGCAGGGATAAGGTCAAGAAGAAACAGTCTGCTCCAGCTCTGGAGGGATGTCCTCAAAAAAGAGGTGTCTGCACCAGGGTTTATACTGCCACACCTAAAAAGCCCAACTCTGCTCTGCGTAAAATTGCCCGGGTTCGCCTTACCAACGGTAAGGAGGTAACTGCTTATATTCCCGGAATCGGTCACAATCTCCAGGAACACTCGGTGGTTCTGGTCAGAGGAGGCCGGGTTAAGGATCTTCCCGGAGTTCGTTATCATATTGTGAGAGGCACCCTTGATACTGCAGGAGTGGAAGATAGAAAACAGGGCAGATCCAAATATGGTGTTAAAAAGCCCCGAGATTAAATCATTATTAATTACCCGATAAAGGGGGGAAGATAATGCGGAAGAATAGAGCTGAAAAAAGGGAAGTTCAACCTGACCCGATATATGATGAAGTTATTGTTAATAGAATTATTAATAAGGTGATGCTGGACGGTAAAAAAAGTCTGGCAGAAAAAATAGTCTATCAGGCTCTGGAGATAGCCGAAGAAGAAACCGGGGAACCTGCTATAGAAGTGGTTCGCCAGGCTCTGGATAATGTTATGCCTGTGCTGGAGGTTAGAACCCGCCGGGTTGGTGGCTCTAACTATCAGGTTCCCGTGGAGGTAGATGAAGATAGAAAGGTCAGTCTGGGACTGCGCTGGTTTGTAGAAGCCTGCCGCAAGCGAGGAGAACGCACTATGATTGAGCGGGTTGCTAATGAGCTGATTGATGCCTATAACAACAGCGGCGGCGCCGTGGCCAAGAAAGAAGAGGTTCACAGAATGGCTGAAGCTAACAGAGCTTTTGCCCATTATAGATGGTAAAACAACATCTGAGCAAGAAATGTAAGTTTTCTCAGGAGTTTTGTAAGGAGGGAGTACAATGGCCCGACAATTCCCATTAAAACGCACCAGGAATATTGGAATTATGGCCCATATAGATGCTGGAAAAACTACCACAACAGAAAGAATCCTCTATTATACCGGTAGAGTTCATAAAATGGGCGAAACCCACGAAGGGGCAGCAGTTATGGACTGGATGGAACAGGAACAGGAACGGGGGATTACCATTACCTCGGCTGCTACCACCTGTCAGTGGAGAGATCATCGTATTAATATTATAGATACGCCCGGACACGTTGACTTTACTGTAGAGGTGGAAAGATCCCTGCGGGTCCTGGATGGAGCTATTGCGCTTTTCTGTTCGGTAGGAGGAGTAGAACCCCAATCAGAAACTGTCTGGAGACAGGCAGATAAATATAAAGTTCCCCGGATTGCTTTTGTTAATAAAATGGATAGAATGGGTGCTGATTTTTACCGGGTAGTGAAGATGATGCGTGAGAGGCTGGGGGCTAATGCCGTCCCGGTCCAGCTTCCTGTTGGTTCCGAGGATAAATTTAAAGGTGTAATTGATTTAGTCAAGATGAAAAGTATAGTTTATGAGGATGATCTCGGGATTAACTACCATGAGGAAGAAATCCCGGAGGATTACCGGGAGCTGGCAGAAGAGAAACGAGAGAAGCTGATGGAGTCCCTCTCTGAAGAAGATGATGAGTTAATGATGAGCTATCTTGAGGGAGAAGAAATATCGGAAGAGAAAATCATCGAAGTTTTACGTAAAGCCGTTTTAAATGTTAAGGTAATTCCGGTTCTCTGCGGCTCAGCTTTTAAAAATAAAGGCGTCCAGCTGCTGCTGGATGCTGTAGTAGATTATCTCCCCTCTCCTCTGGATGTACCTCCGGTTAAAGGAATCGACCCCAAAACAGAAGAAGAGGTTATTGTCAATGCTAATGATGAAGAACCTTTTGCGGCCCTGGCCTTTAAGATTATGGCCGACCCCTATGTCGGTAAGCTGGCCTTTTTCCGGGTATATTCCGGAAAACTGGAGGCTGGTTCCTATGTTTATAATACCTCCTCCGGAAAGAAGGAAAGAATTGGCCGGATTCTCCAGATGCACGCCAATCACCGGGAGGAGCGGGAGGTTGTCTATGCTGGCGACCTGGCTGCTGCCGTGGGAATGAAAAATACCAGCACCGGAGATACTATTTGCTCTGAAGATCGGCCGGTGGTACTGGAGTCAATGGAGTTCCCCGAACCGGTAATTTCTGTGGCCATTGAGCCCAAGAGCCAGGCTGATCAGGATAAGTTAGGAGAAGCCCTGCAGCGCCTGGCGGAAGAGGATCCCACCTTTCAGGTTAAGACTGATGAAGAAACCGGTCAGACTATAATTAAGGGTATGGGAGAATTACATCTGGAAGTTATTGTGGACCGTCTTTTGAGAGAGTTCAAGGTAGATGCCAATATTGGCAGACCCCGGGTATCCTACCGGGAAACCATTTCCAAAGCTGTTTCCGATGTTGAGGGTAAATTTATCCGCCAGAGCGGAGGCCGTGGTCAGTACGGCCATGTAGTTATGGATCTTGAGCCTCAGAAGCAGGGAGAGGGTTTTGAATTTGAAGATGAAATACGAGGTGGAGCTATTCCCAAAGAGTTTATCCCTGCCGTGGAAAAAGGCATCAAGGAAGCCATGGAAAACGGTGTTAAAGCCGGTTATCCCATGGTTGATATCAAGGTTACCCTTAAGGATGGCAGTTTTCACGAGGTAGATTCTTCGGAAATGGCCTTTAAGATAGCCGGTTCCATTGGTTTTAAACAGGGTGTAGAAAGAGCCCGGCCGGTTTTGCTTGAGCCCGTAATGGAAGTAGAGGTAGTTACACCGGAAGAATATATGGGAGATGTAATAGGAGATCTAAACGGCCGGCGCGGTAAAGTCGAGGGTATGAATTCCCGGGCCTCAGCCCAGGTAATTGCAGCTCTGGTGCCGCTGGCGGAAATGTTTGGCTATGCCACCGACCTCAGATCCAAAACCCAGGGTCGGGCAACCTATACCATGCAGTTTTCCCATTATGCTGAAACACCTAAAAATATTGCCAAAGAAATTATTGGAGATTAAACGAAGCATACTAAAAAATTACTGGAGATTAACTCAAGAAATCAAGGGAGGATGAGAAAAAATGGCAAAGGAAAAGTTTGAAAGGACAAAGCCCCATATTAACATCGGTACAATCGGTCACGTTGACCACGGCAAGACCACGCTGACAGCAGCGATC
>SLJX01000182.1 GCA_007134885.1 Halanaerobiaceae bacterium | reverse complement strand
TGTCGATCACCACCACTTCCTGGCAAATATCCTCAACGACATTCATGTCATGGGTGGTGATGATGATAGTTTTCTCCTGTTCTCCGGCAATCTCCTGCAGCCTGGCTCTGATTTCGTAGGAAGCCTTGACATCCAGCCCCAGGGTCGGCTCATCGAGCACCACAATCGGGGTATCGGCCACCAGACAGACCGCCAGAGCCAGTTTCTGCTGCATACCGCGGGAGAGCCGCCGGGCCGGCTCCTCTTTCTTTTCGGTCAGGTTAAAAAAATCCAGCAGTTCCGAAATCCTCTCCTCCAGGTCGCTCCTGCCCGCCTGCCCCTTCAGGGCAGCAAAGAACTCCAGATTCTCCCGGGCCGTCAGCCGCCAGTAGATGTTGCGGTTTCCCTCCAGCACTGCACTGACCTGGCTCAGGCCCCGGCGCCTCTGTTTCAGCATATCGATCCCGTTAAGCCGGATCGAACCGCCATCAGGTCTGATCAGCCCGCAGATCATCTTAACGGTGGTGGTTTTCCCGGCCCCGTTGGGCCCCAGCAGACCGAAAATCTGTCCCCGGGGAACCCTGAAGGAAATATTATCCACTGCTGTTATCTCAGGCTTCTTGCGCTGCCGATAAGCCTTGCTCAGGTTTTCAACCACCAGCGCAGCCTCAGTCATCTCTCTCTTTGCAGCCTCAGGCAGCTCCCTCTTCTCAGCCTCAAGCATCTCTCTCTTTGCAGCCTCAGGCAGCTTCCTCTTCTCAGCCTCAGACATCTCCCGCTTCGCAGCCTCAGCAGCCTGCTCCTGCTGCTCAGTAATTTCAGCTCCGACCATCCCGGTCTCCTCCTTTGATTTATCCTCCCCAGCTGCCCAAAAACCCGCTCCGCTGTTGAAGGAAACAATGATTTGAGGTAATACTAATTGCTATAAATATAATTCACTGTCAAATTTATTTTACTATCAAATTTATTTTTATGATTAACCTAATCTTAACACAGCAAAATTTATCTGACAAGCAGGCAGTCAGGTCATGCCGCCTCCCTGATTTTGTCCATATTTACTAGCTAATTCCCAAATCAGAATTGTCCGGTCAGCCTTTCCCTTCATTAATTATTTTAATATTTATTATCTTGCAAAAAAAGCAGGAATATTTTTGCTTCATCGCGAATATTATTAATGTATTCTCTTTTTATGTTTGCTTTTTTTTGCTGGTTTACTGGTTTGCTGGTTTGCTGGTTTGCTGGTTTGCTGATAATTTTTTACCTGCCGTTTTTTCTATTTCTTGTTTTTCCTGATTTACCTGTTTCCTGATTTCTGATTTCTGTCAATTGTTTTCCTGAAATTTTCTGCTGTTCTTGCTGGGTCATCCTGTTTTTCGGTTTTACCGTCTGGCCCTATTGGCCCTATTATTTTTCGCGGTTTTTATCCAGCAGGCCAAATGCTATCTTTTTCCACCCGAAGCAGCAAAATCAGAAGTATTAGAAAACCAGAAAGGAAGTGGACCGCCATGTAGCTGCGAAGAGATACAGATAAACTCAAACAGAATAAAACCTGACGATGAAAATTAATCCCTGTCCGGAAATGGGAGAACTGGATATTTGTTAATAAAATGACCTCGAGCCTGAACCAGCAAAACCAGCAAAAAACCAGGAACAGATAGCTCAAAGTCAGATAGCTCAAAGTTAAATAACTCAAATTAAGATAGCTCAAATTCAAATAGCTCAAAGTTTAAATTAGCAAGCAATGCCGTCTCAAAAAAAATCTTAAAACTGGAGGGGAACAGAATGAGTTTCAAAAGAAAAAGCTTCTTACCCGGTCTGCCGGGTGCCCTGCTGGTAATCTTTACCCTGACACTGATAGTCACTCTGCTGGCAGGAGGAACTGCTCTGGCTGAGAATGTCCTGAGAACCAGAGCCAGAAATGGACAGGACATCGTCACCCTGGATCCGGCTCATATGATTGGCAATGAAGAGGACAACATTGGACTGGCCATTTACTCCCGCTTGATTGAGTATGATCCCGATAATCCCGGAGAAACCCGTCTTGATGCCGCTGAAGAATTCGAGATCAGCGATGACGGCCTGGAGTACTATTTCCGCCTGCGAGAAGGCATTCAATTCCACGATGGCTATGGAGAATTGACTGCAGAGGATGTCAAGTTCACCTATGAAAGAGTGGCCGACCCCGAATTAGATGCTCCCTATAAAGACGATTTTGCAACCCTTGAAGAAGTTGAAGTCATTGACCGCTACAGCGGCCGGATAATTCTTTCCGACCCCTTCCCGGGCCTTCTGACCAGAACACTTCCTCTTTTAAGGGGCAGCATACTAAGTAAAGAAGCCTTTGAAGATATTGGTGAAGAAAGATTTGCCACCAATCCCATTGGCTCCGGCCCCTATCAGTTTGTGGAATGGCAGCCGGGAGAAAAAATAATCCTGACCAGAAACGAAGATTATTACCGCGAACTGCCTGATTTCACCAGAGTAGAGATTTTCCCGATCGTCGAAGAGCCGGCTGCGGAAGTGGCCTTTGATACCGGGGAATTAAATGAAACCAGAATTTCCCTGGAATCCATTGAGAGATATGAGGCTCAGGAGGATGTCAACCTGGAAAATTTAGACCTGCTGCGTTTTGCCTGGATTGGCTTTAACCATCAGCTGCCTCCCTTCGACGACATCAAGGTTCGGGAGGCCATGAGATATGCCATTGATGTTGATGAAATAATTGCCGGTGCTTATCAGGGAGCAACCGACCGGGCCAATACCTTGATCGCTCCTGGAGTCCTGGGCCACTGGGAAGATGCTCCGGCCTATGAGCAGGATCTGGACAGAGCCCGGGAACTGCTGGAAGAAGCAGGCTACCCCGACGGGTTCCGGACCGAACTGGCCACCTATGCCGTCCCGGTGGAACTGAACTCCTCCCAGATAGCTCAGTTCCATCTTACCCGCGTCGGCGTCAATGCCGATTTAAGAATTGTTGAAAGCGGGCAGGGTTATGAGGTTATCAGCGATGAAGAACGTCCCGGAATGCATTTCGCCTCCTTTACCTTAAATCCCGACCCTGGCTACTGGACAGAGTGGTTTACTAATGCTCAGATCGGCAGCTGGAATTATATGCACTGGGAAAATGACGAGTTCAGCCGACTTCATGACGAAGCCAATATTACCACAGATCCCGAAAAGAGAGCAGAACTTTACGTCCAGATGCAGCAGATCATGGATGAAGATGTTGCCTTCATTCCCATCTCCTATGACATCGGCGTCCATGCTTCCCGGGATTTTATGCGTCCTGTCTATTTATTCCACTATTCCCTTTATCAGTTCTTCGAACTCGTAGAATAGTCTCTGACAGCAAAAACGCCCCAATCATCTGCCCCGGATTTTCATTTCCGGGGCAGACCGGGGCAAATAGCTTAGTTCTGATATATTCATTTCCAGGCCAGACCGGGTAAATAGCATAGGGGCGGACAAATGTCCTTAGTTCTGATATATTCAATTCCGAGCCAGACCTGTAAATAGCATAATTCTAATATATAAAACCTGCTCAAAAGCCTGATAAATGGAGCCTGCAAGCTAACAAATCTGCTGAATCCTTATCCTTGCAAAATTCTTATACCCGCTGCAAAAACTTTACCATAAACGGGGGAAATCCAAGTGTTTTCTTACATTTTACGAAGAGCTACATTAATAATTATAACAGTTCTGGGAGCTATCATTTTATTATTTATTCTTTTTCAGTTTATGCCCGGTGATATGGCCACCATCCTGCTGGGACCAAGGGCTTCAGAATCTCTGATAGAAGATTACCGACAGAGGATGTGGCTGGATCGGCCGGTTTATATGCAGCTGGCAAGATTTCTGGGCAATATTCTCCGGGGAGATCTGGGAGTTGATGTTTTAAACTATATCCCGGTCAGCCGGCTCATCATGAATGTTCTGCCCAATACCATAATTCTGGCTGTATCCTCAATATTTCTGGCCTGTTTGATCGGAATACCGCTGGGGGTGTTCTCAGCTGCCAATCGAGGATCCCCTATCGATCTGCTTACCGGGATGCTTTCTATTTCTATGATTACAATCCCCCACTTTTTGGCCGGCCTGCTGGCCCTGCTTTTATTTGCCGTCCATCTGGGCTGGTTACCGGCCATGGGAGGAGGAGCCGCCGGCGAGCCTCTGGACCAGCTGCGCCATCTTGCCCTCCCGGCTTTTTCCCTGGCCCTGGGCTGGGTGGGTTATCTGGCCCGGTTGACCAGAGCTACTGTCCTGGAAGAACTGGGAGAAGATTATGTCAGAACCGCCAGATCCAAGGGGCTGCCTGAGAAGGTGGTGCTTTACAAACATGTTTTACGCTGTTCCCTGATTCCGGTTATTGCCGTTATCGGAGTGGGCTTTGGGAATTTAATGGGAGGGGCAGTTTTAATTGAAATAGTCTTTCATCGTCCGGGCCTGGGGTATTTGATTTATAATGCAATTCAGACTAGAAATTTCCCCGTGCTGCAGGGCGGGCTGATCGTTACCATATTTTTATATGCTTTAGCCAATTTTATTGCCGATCTTTCTTACAGTTACATTGATCCCAGGGTAAGGGGGGAGTAATTGTCATGGCCGATTTTAAAGATTCACAGAAAAACCCGGGGTCCAATTCTCAGAAAACCTCAGGACCTAATGCTCAAAAGAATCCAGGATCTAACTCTCAGAAAACCCCAGGACCTAGTTCTCAAAAAAACCCGGGGTCTTCTGAAACCGGGGAGGTAAAACCTGAACAACCAGAACCTCGCCGCTCTCTTAAAACAAAATTTAAAGCCTCGAAATTTAAAAAGGTTATTACCAGCCCCATGGGATTTCTGGGCTTCATAATTGTCCTGATAATTATTTTACTGGCAATCTTTGCTCCCCTGATCGCCCCCTATGATCCCCTGGAAATCAACATCGCCCACATGCTGGAGGGCTCCAGTTCTCGGTTCATCATGGGTACCGATAATCTCGGCCGGGACATCTTTAGCAGAATAATCTATGGTTCCCGAATAGCTCTAATGGTGGCCATTCCCGCCATTATCTTTGGCGTCATTGTGGGAATGTTTCTGGGAATAATTTCCGGATACAGCACTGAAAGAGTTGATAGTTTTTTCATAGTACTGTTCGACACCATGCGATCGCTGCCGGCCATTATCTTTGCCATAACCGTTCTGGCCATCATCGGTCCCAGCATGTATATTTTACCGATTATAATGGGCATTACCAGAGTGCCGATCTACGGCAGATTAATAAGGGCCTCCACCCTGAGAGTCAAAGAAAATGAGTATGTGACGGCTTCCCGGGCCCTGGGCGGGTCCTCATTGTCGATTATGTTTAAACACATCCTGCCCAATGTCATCGCCCCGCTCTTCATCCAGGCAGCCATGGATATCCCCGTCATGATAACCTTTGAAGCCGGCTTAAGCTTTCTGGGGCTGGGCGTTCCGCCTCCAACTCCCAGCTGGGGCCACATCCTGCGGACCGGTTATCTCAATGTCCGCCAGGCCCCTCATATAGTTATCTATGGCGGTATTGCTCTGATTCTAGCAACCCTGGGATTCACCCTGCTGGGAGAAACCCTCAGGGATGTATTTGACCCCAAATTACAGCGCAGGGGTAATCTGTAAATTTTTATCGGACAGCTGACAGCTTTTATAACTGATTACCCTGCATAAAGTCGATATCAGTAAATTTAAAAATTATAATCCTCGTCATATCAGTCATCCTGCCAATCATATTGCCAGTAAAATAACTACCCGCAGCAGAACCATAAATGCCTAATAGAAAGGAGTTGAACAGCCGCCTGCTATCCAGATATGCTGTTTAGATATCCTATCCAGATATACTATCCAGAGATCCTATCCAGATATGCTGTTCAGATATCCTGTTTAGACCCCCTATCCAGGTATCCTGTTCAGTTATTTTGTTCAGATCCTGTTTAGGTATCCTGTTTAGGTATCCTGTTCAGATCATGCAGATATTTTGTTCAGATCCTGTTCAGATATCCTGCTCAGATCTTCTCCAGATATCCTGTTTGGATCCTGCTCAGATATTCCGGTATCAGCTTGATTATCAGGCAGTCAGTAGTTTACAGCAATTCAGTCTGAGCAGCTAATCGAGCATAATCGAGCAGCCAATCGGAGAATTGGATAATCGGACAGTCAGCTGGATAGCAGACGGCCCCTTCCCATGCCTCCAGAAATAAACACCACCCGTTCCCATCTTTTATCCGAAGAACAGCTGCAGCAGATCCACGAATTCAGCCTGAAAATTCTGGCAGAAATAGGAATTAAAATTGAAGATGAAAAACTGCAGACCAGACTGAAAGAGGTCGGCTGCCAGCTTGAGGGTCAACGGGTTAAATTTCCCCGCAGCCTGGTTCGTGAGATACTGGCAGAGAGAAGAAAACTATCAGAGAGAAGAAAACTCGCAGAGAAAAGAAAACTCAAGAAACAGTCCCTTAATCAATCTGAAGAGCAGTCCAATGAACACCCTGAGGAACAGTCCGATGAGCAGACTCAAAAGCAGCTCAATCATCAGTCCAATGAACACCCTGAGGAACAGCCCGAGAATCAGCCTGATAAGCAAATTGCAAAGCAACCTGATAAGCAAGCTGAACATTCTGGAAAGCATCCTGATAAGCAACTTGGAGAACAACCTGCTGAGCTGACAATAAAAAATCCCTTCTCGGGGGAAGAAAGGATTTTCCAGGAAAACAGGCTCTGGAGCCAGCCCTTTGGGGCAGTCTCTGATCTGCTGAACCCGGAAAATAATAAGGTCCAGCCAGCCCTCAGTCAGGATTTAATTGATTTTATCCAGCTGCAGAATAAGCTGGATAACATTGATTTTACCGGGCCTTCGGTAATTCCCACCGACACCTCCGGCAGAATCAGGGAGCTCCGGATGTGTGAAATTTCTCTGCGCTACAGCACCAGCCCCTTCAGCGGTCTGGGGATTTCCCGCAGTCAGGAAATAGACTTTATCATTGAGCTCTTCAGGATAGTCAAGGACCGGCAGAAAGAACCACCGGGTATGCTGGGTATTTCTCCCGTCAGTCCGCTTTCCTACCCCAGGGATATCACAAAAATTATCAGCAAAATAGTGGCCGCCGGCATCCCGGCTGGAATTCTCATCGCTCCGGTTGCCGGGCTCACCTCTCCTTTAACGATTGCCGGCTCTCTGGCCCAGACCAACGCCAGCATGCTGGCCTTTACCGTAATAGCTCATCTCATCAATCCTGAGGCTGAACTAATCTTCAGCTCAAGGTTGTCCTTTCCCAACATGAAAAAGGCCTACTCCATCTGGGGACCGCCGGAGCTGGGACTGGGAAGTTCCGGGGCGGTGCAGCTGGCCAGATTTTATAACTGCTACGCCAATGTCTACGGAGTTTCCACTACTTCCTGCAGCATAGATGTCCAGGCCGGCTATGAAAAAGCCTTTAATGCCCTGCTGCCCTCCCTGGCTGGAGCCAGCATCATCTCCGGAGCAGGTAGCCTGGCCAGCGGTACGGTGGCTTCCAAAGAGCAGCTGATCATTGATAATGAAATTATTTCGCTGGTAAAAAGAATAGTTCGGGGCTATGAAATTAGCGAAGAGACACTGGCCTTTGACGTCATAGCCCGGGCCGTAGAGGATAAAGGCGATTTTATAGCCAGCCAGCACACAGTCAGCCACCTCCAGGCCGGGGAAATCTATCATTCCAGCCTGGGATTTGACAGCCTCTGGCATGAATGGCAGGAGGAAGATTATCCTCAGATGGAAGATAAAGCTGCTGCCAGGGTCAGACAGATTCTCCAGGAAGAGCCCCGGGAGGTGCTTTCAGAGGAGCAAAGCAGGGAGTTTGACACAGTTTTAAAATCTGCCCAGGAAACTCTGGATTAATTTTAACTTTTTTGCTTTGAAATTTGGTTCTTTAATTTTCATTTCTGTTCATTAATTTTCATCTCTTGTTATATTCCGGATGGGAATTAAGGTTAACCTAAAAAATTTACCGCATAATTATCATAATATGTTCTACACCTAAGGAGCATCAGGGTTTACTTTTAAAAATATGCAGTTGTATTTTCAGCTATTTTTGTGCTCCCAGCGAGGCATGGGGGATTGCCTAAAAGCTCTGAAACTTATAAACATCAGCTAAAAGTATATTTTTTAAAGCTGTACCGGCAGGGCGGACCGGCAGTAATTAAAATTTCCCTTTCAGCTGGTTCCATGATCCAGGCCGCTCTGGTCAGCAGCTGATCTTGATAGGCTGAATCTTTATCAGGATGCCTACAGATAGAATGGGGATAATTTACATGATCACGCAAAAACTCTCCGGCTTTGGCAGTTGAAATATTCCCGGCATCCTCCTTGAGTCGACGGCAGATCCTGTTATGTCTGATCAGGGTGGATGCTCTCCTTTTGCTTTTCTCTTTTGAACTGTAGCTGTCACTGCTGTCATTTAAATTCTGGCTATTCTGCCCATCCTCTTCCTTATCACTCCGGCTATTCTGCTCCCTACTCTGGCCGCTCCTTTCCTTCTGGCCCTGCCCGGTTTGCCTGCTGCTGCCGCTCTCCTGCTGGCCCTGCCCGGTCTGTCTGCTGCCCCGGGACCCTTCTCTTTGTTCCCGCTCCTGCCTCCTCTCTTCCTGCCGAAATCTTTTAGTCAAATAATGGTTGGCATGGCCGAGATAATCTGCTGAATAGCTTACCTCTATATCATCGGAGGTGGCCTCCAGATTGTAGATTTCCTCCTCATTCGCCAGCAGAAAATTAAAACAGCCCGCCCGCTCAGCTCTGAAGACTGCTGCCAGGGCATTGCCGATGGTCTCCTGCCTGAGGACCTCAGCCACTATTACATAAGTGGGGACTCCGATTTTAAGCTTTAGCCGGGGCACGGAGTTCCAGCAGAGAGCGATACCCGCGGAATTAATTCCCGCAGCGGCCAGCATTCCGGGATAGGCATAGGAAAGAGCTTCAAAACCCTCACTGTTCTTTCTCCGCAGCAAAAAGGAAGGAAATCCTTCATACCACTCCAGATAATTATCCCAGGACTGCCCCAGCAGAGTCCTGCCGCTCCGGGTGGCCCTGCCAGTAGCAGCAAAGGCCGTACACTGTCCAGCTGGCGCCGTAGGTTGTCCGCCTGGAGACATAGATTGTCCATCTGACGCCGCAGACTGTCCATCTGCTGGAACCGTAGACTGTCCACCAGGAGCCATAGTCTGTCCATCTGACGCCATAGACTGTCCGTCGGTAGAGGAGATCTCCCTCTCCTCCTTCAAACCTTTAACAATGCTTTCTCTCTCTTCATTCAGGGCTATCATCACGATATCCCTCCAGTCCACCCCGGCACCCCGGGCTATTCCCTTCATCTCAGCGGCCAGCACCGGCGAATAATCGGCAATTGCAGGCCAGTATTTCTCAGCATGATTACGAGCCTGATTGCGTATTTCCCGCCAGGAAAAATCCTGACCTGAGGAACTTTCCCGGAAATCCCACTGGCGTGAGAAAATCCGATAGAAAAAATCAACACAGCTTTTGATATCTGCGCCGGCCTGACTGCCATAACTTTCTCCTCTCTTCTCAGCTGAGCCCTCCACTTCAATTACAGTCAGCTCCTCTCTTTTTCCTCTGGTGTTTTTCACTAAAATCTCCTCCTCCCTAAAGTTATTTTACACTAAATTCTTTCCCCTTCAAAACAAATCCCCCGGATTTATCCTTAACAGCCAGCACCTCTTTGATGACCTGGTCTATATCATCTGCCTGCAGAACAATAACATCATCTGCTTCAGCCATTGCCAGTGCGGCTTGAACTGCTTCCCTCTCATCCAGAATTATGGTTATCATCTTATCCTTAAAGCCGCCCTTTAGCAAGCCCTGGCGAACCAGTTCTGCCGTTTCACCAGCCTGTCTATCTCGCGGATCCGGGTCACAAATAATTATATGGTCATAGTACTGAGCCAGCGTACAGCCGTACTCGATAATATCCTTATCTCTCCGATTACCTGTGCCTGAAGCCATCCGAACTTTTCTGCCTGAAGCCAGGCTGTTTATAAAGTCTCCGGTGGCAGAAATCGCCCCGATATTATGGCCATAATCAATGACAACTTTATAATCATTGATCTCGAAGATATTCATCCTGCCCGGGGACTGCCCCAGAGAAGCACTAAAACTTACCAGGCCAGCTCTAATCTGCCGGGCATTTAAACCCAGGGCCGAAACGGCTGCCACGGCAGCCAGCACATTTTTAATATTAAAGATTGCCTTGCCGGCAAAAGTGATTGGTATCTCTACAGCACTGGCAACTACCGATTCCCAGCCCTGTTTTTTAATCAGGATGTTTCCCTCCTGATAGATAACATTCATATTGCCCTTTTTCAGATTGTCCTGCAGAGCCGGGTTATTGGGGTCAATCGAAAACAAAATCGGATTGGCCCTGGTATTTTCCAGACAGGAAAGAACCAGGGGATCATCAGCATTTATCACTGCATGGCCCTCAGCTTTGACTGCTTCAATGACAGTAGACTTAAGCCGGGTAAGGTCTTCCAGGGTATCTATCCCGCCTTCTCCCAGATGATCGGAACTAATATTAAGTAATACTCCTACATCACTTCTGGAAAAGCCCAAACCCCGGCGCAGAATACCACCTCTTGCTACTTCCAGCACGGCATGATCAATAGTCGCATCTGTTAAAACACTTCTGGCTCCAGCAGGACCACCATAATCTCCTTCCAGAACCGGAATATTATCAATAACTACAGCATCAGTAGATGTCATCCCGACGGTGTTCCCGCTCAACCCCAGGATATGAGAGATCAGCCTGACAGTGGTGGTTTTGCCGTTGGTGCCGGTAACAGCAACTATGGGCACAGGCTGACTGGAATCAGGGGGAAAAAGCATATCGACCACCGGAACCGCAACGTTAATGGG
>SLJX01000082.1 GCA_007134885.1 Halanaerobiaceae bacterium | reverse complement strand
TCGAGCAGCCGTGACGATCGACCCTTCGCTCACCCCCACCGACCGATCGTCGGTACCCACGCCCCCCCGTCCCGTGGACGGGCGCGTCTCGCCCCCACGTTCACCGGCATCGAGCCTGTCGTTGCGTCCCGGGGACAGACTCCACGTCTATGTCGAAGGACGTTCGGGTGGCTTCTACACGCTGCGCGTCGGCTCACACCTCCTGAAGGCCGGCTTTCAGACCGATCTTCGACCCGGAACCTGGTACTACGCCGAGGTGGTGCGTTCCGGCTCCACCACGCTCTTTCGAACGCTCGAGCAACGTCCGGCAACCATGGACTGGGCCTCTCTCTGGCTGGCAGTCTGGCGGGAAGCAAAGTACAAATTTATGTACCTGAAAAAACTCCCCAGAATAAGATTGAAAAAATTAAATCCTATGGGGCTGAAGTTTCTATCAAGGGAAAAACCTATGATGATGCTGTGGAGTTTGCCAAAGAAAAAAGTGAAAACTCAGCTATGACATATATTCCAAGCTTTGATGATTTTGAAATTATCCTGGGCAACAGCACTCTAGGGTTGGAAATTTTTGAAGAAGTTGGTAATCCTGAAATGGTAATTTGTCCCATTGGAGGAGGAGGAGGAGCATCCGGCATCAGCATAACCAGAGATATAATGTCACCGGAGACAGAAATAATCGGGGTTGAAGCTGCCGGTGCTGCTTCCCTGAAAGAATCTCTACAAAAGGGAAAAAGGACAAAATTGTCTGAGGTTACAACTTTAGCTGATGGGATAAAAGTAGCCCAGCCCGGCAAACTAACCTTTCAGGTTCTTAAAGAAAGGATTTCCGGGATAAAAACTGTTACTGAAAAACAGATGAAAGAGGCCTGTCATTTACTGTTAACAGAAGCCAAAATTACAGCAGAATTGGCAGGTGCTGCTTCAGTGGCAGCTCTGAATGAAATTGATTTAACTAAAATTAATGGTCCAATAATTTGCATAATTACGGGGGGCAATATAGATCAGGAACTGATTGAGGAAATTTTAGCAGCGAGGAGGTGAGTTAATATTCTCAAGCTTAATTAGAAAAATTTTTAGTTATACTGGGCCTGGCAATATTTTTAGGCAAGATTTTTTAAAAAAATAAGGAGGGTTAAAAAATGAGATTTGTCAAGATTTTATTAATTGCTCTGCTTATGATGACTTTCGCTGCGTTCCCGGCTTTTGCTGAGGCTGACTATGAGATGGTTATCGGTCACCACTTCCCGATTGATCTTGAGAACAATGAAGTTCACCCCGCTCTGATTCGGTTTCAGGAACTGGTTGATCTCTATACTGATGGAAACGTGGCTGTAGAGGTGCACGGAGGAGCTACTCTGGGCTCTGAAGTGGAAGTGACCGAAGAGGCCCAGGCTGGTATAACTGTACAATCTTCAGTTCTTTCTTCTGGCGCAATGTCATCCTTTTATGAGCCCTATCAAATTATGACAACCCCCTTTCTCTTTCCTGATTATTTAACTGCCTGGGCATTTTTTGACAGTGACTGGTTTGCCGATTTTATGTATGATATGAGAGAAGCTACCGGGTTGAGATATTTAGGCACCTTCGATGATGGAGGAGGATTTGTTGCCTTCACCAATGATGTGAGACTTATTAGAACTCCCGAAGATTTGGAAGGAATTGTGATCAGGGTGGAAGAAAACCCGGCCCATATCACAATTATTGAAGCGATGGGAGCCAGTGCAGTACCGCTTGAGTGGGGCGAAGTGCCTACAGCCCTGGAAACAGGTATAGCAGATGGCCAGTTTAATGCTCCGGGATTAAATGCTGCTATGGAATTCTGGGAGTTGGTTGATTATTCCACCTGGTCCAAGCATATCTTTAATACCTTAACCTGGGTGGTCAATGACGACTGGTTTACCGACCTGCCTGAAGAATATCAGGATGCTATTTTAAGGGCCTCCCGAGAAGCGGTGGCAGTTTCCCGAGGGGTTTCTACCCAGCTGACTTTAAGAGGATGGGAAGAATCTGAAGAGCGCTTTGTTGACACCCATGACTTAACTCCTGAAGAGCAGGAAAGATTTAGAGAAGTAACCAGACCTGCTTTTGAAGAATGGATTGTCGAAGACTTTGGAATTGATGAAGACCTGCTCCATGATCTGTGGGAGACTGTCGATAGAATAAATGAAGAGCTAACAGATGAATATAGGAGAAAGTACGGTTATTAAAATTCCAGCTAAAATATAGAGCAAACCAGAGGGGGAGGGTAAAACCTCCCTCTATTCTTATAGGTGATTACTATAAATTTTTTGGAGGTGAGTAAAATTTTTCCTGAAAAAGTTTCTCTATTTATCCAGAAAACAAGTGAGGTAGTGAATAAAATAGCTCTATACATTTCTGCCTCTCTGGCCTTTGTGATGTTTGCTATTACCATTTATGGAGCCTTTATGAGATATGTAATGGGAGCGCCAAGGCCATGGCCGATGCCTGTCGCCAGAATATTAATGATCTGGGTAAGCATTCTGGGTATTACTGTGGCTTTTAAAAAACATCAACATGTTGCAGTTGACAGTCTGCGAGAAAGAGTTCCAGTTAAGGTTAAAAAATTGCTGTATATTTTAATATATTTATTGATAGCATTATTTGCAGTTGTTTTAGTCTGGAAGGGGTGGGAGGTTTTTTTGGTCTCAAGACAGCTGTATATGATAACGGCAAGGTTGAGACTTCCCTATCAGGTTTCAATAATTTCTTTGCCGATAAGCGGGGTTATTCATCTAATTCACATTCTAGCTATATTTACCTTAATGAAAGAGGATTTTGATAAGATTGAAGTATCACAGGATCAGCTGGGCACTATTGAGACTTTCGGAGAAGGAGGGGATTAAGCTATGCTGTATGCTTCAATAGCCTTTATTATTTTGATGCTAATTGGTCTTCCTATTGGATATATTTTTGGGGTGGCCGCAATAATCGGTTATGTAGATTTAGGAGGCCTGCCCTTCCTCAGAACCATAATTACCAGAATGCATGGCGGAGCCCAGGATTTTATGCTGATATCAATTCCGTTTTTTATCCTGGCAGCTGAATTTATGAACCGGGGGGGAATTACCAAAAGATTGATTAACTTTACCATGAATATAATTGGGCATTTTCGCGGGGGACTATCCCATGCAAATATCCTGGTTAGTATGCTGTTTGCGGGTTTGACGGGAGTGGCTATAACTGATACAGTGGCTATAGGGAAATTATTAATTCCAGAGATGAAAGAACAGGGCTATGATGCCGGTTACAGTGCCGCTGTCACAGCTACTTCCTCAGTTATGGGACCGATAATCCCGCCCAGTGTCGTAATGATTATTTATGCAACTTTATTGCGGGGTGTATCTGTTCCGGCATTATTTGCTGGAGGGATACTTCCTGGAATTTTAATTGGTGTATTGTTACTGACAGTTAGTGTGGTTATCAGCAGAATTAAAAATTACCCTGTTAGAGAGAGAGCCAGCCTAAAAGAGTTGCTTTTATCTGCTAAAGATGCTTTGCTGGCTCTTTTAACTCCTGTGATTATTCTGGGAGGCATCCTTTTTGGTGTTACCACCGTAGCTGAAGCGGCTGCTCTGGGAGCTTTTTATGCTCTGTTTTTAGGAGCGGTAGTTTATCGAACTATCAGTCTTAGAGATATCTGGAAATCACTGGAGGAAACTGTGATAGTCACCGGGGTAGTCTTTCTTTTACTGCTGGGAGCAGGTGTGCTAGGATGGTTGATAACAAGGGCAGGCGTTCCCGCAGCTATGACCGAGTTTATTGTGGGGATCAGCCCCAATCCCCTGGTACAGCTGGCCCTGATTAACGTCTTTTTAATTGTCTTAGGAATGTTTATTGATGTAATTCCGGCTGTTTTAATTGTAGCACCAATCATAGTTCCGGCGATGCATCAATTAGGCTTTGATCCTCTGCATTTTGCCATTGTAATGTTAGTTAACATCAACTTAGGGAATGCTACCCCCCCTATGGGCATGACTTTAATGACAGCAACAAAACTGGCAGATATATCATATGAAAAGGGAATGCTGCCTTCATTACCATTTATAGCCAGCATGATTTTAGTTTTAATTCTTATCTCTTATTTCCCTATTAGTGTGCTCTGGATTCCCAGATTACTGGGATTATGGTCCTGAGAAAACTGAAATTATTTCAGTATCCAATCAATGCCTTATTTTGTTTAATAGATTGCTAAATTTTATGATTTGGTTCTTGACTAATCACAGCTAGAGGGTAAACAGTAATTTATGAGAATAAGTTGCTGACCGTCAGGAGGCTGGAGTGCCGTGAAGATTAATTCTTTTAAAATCTTTCAAAAGGTAATCGATACCGGCAGCTACTCCCTGGCTGCTGAAGAGCTGGGGCTGACACAGCCGGCAGTCAGCATGCAGATAAAATCACTGGAGGAGTTTTTTGACTGTCAGCTGATTGAAAAACAGGGAGGAGAGCTAACCCTGACCTCTGGCGGGGAGATTTTTTACCGGAATTCCCGGGAGATAATCAAAAAATGGGAAGATACCAGGTTAAGCATAAGTCAGCTTAAGGCCGAGCCTGGCGGGCAGATTAATATTGGGACCAGCACCATCCCCGGGGTTTATTTTCTGCCGAAAAAGCTGACAGGCTTTCAAAAAAGGTTCCCCGGAATAAAACTAAAAAGCCGGCACGGCGACAGTCAGGAAATGATTGACTGCCTCAAACAGGAAGAGGTGGATCTGATCGTAATTGGCAGGCTGTTAAGCTCGGATAATTATCGGGCAGTTCCGGTGGCCGAGGACAGCTTAAAGTTGATTGTCCCAAAAGTGCATACCCTGTCTCAGGCAGACAGCCCCGGCCTGGCTGATATTCTTCAGCAGAAGTTTGTTATGCGGGAGGAAGGTTCCGGGACCAGGAAGGTAATGCTGGAAGCTCTGGAGAAAAAGGGTTTCAGTCTTCGAGACTTAAAAATTTCCTGCTTTCTGGGCAGCACTGAAGCCGTTATTGCTGGAGTTGAGGCCGGTCTGGGGATTTCTCTGGTTTCCCGACTGGCAGCCAGTAAGGCAGCCGAATGCAGCAGGATTAAAACTGTGGAACTGACAGGGCTTGATCTGCAGAGAATGCTCTATCTGGTTTATAAGAAGGGCAGGGAAAGGGAGGAACTGCTGGGGGCGGTTATCGATTATCTGAGCTAATCTTTTCTGGTTCAGGATAAATAAATTGCTAAATTATGATGTGATAATAAATTATAGTGGTGAGAAATTTAATCAGGTTAAATAATGGGTATTTAATTTAATAAAAAGCAGGCAAGTTGATAAAAATTTGATATAAAGATAAATCAGAGAATAGAAGAGATTTTTTGAAGTGTTTTATTACGGGATAAGCTGGAGTGAGTGCTATGAAAGCGCAGATTTTGGTTGTTGATGATGAAAAGAAAGTGAGGAAGGTCATTTCTCGCTATCTGGAAGAGGAAGGCTTTATGGTAGAGACTGCCAGCCGGGGTGACAGGGCTCTGGAAATGGCCCTGGAGAAGGAGCCGGACCTGGTGATTCTGGATTTGATGCTTCCCGGCCTGGCTGGTGAAGAGGTGGCCCGGGAGATAAGAAAATATTCCAATCTGCCGATATTAATGCTGACCGCCCGTTCTTCAGAAAGAGAGAAACTGGAGGGTTTTGAGCGGGGGGCGGATGATTATGTGGTCAAGCCCTTCAGCCCCAGGGAGCTGGTGGCCAGGGTTAAGGCTATCTTAAAAAGGCAGAACTACAGCTCCCGGGAATTGATTGAAGTTGGAGATAATATCAACATTTTTCCGGAGGAGGCCAGAGTTACTGTTTCTGGAGAAGAAGCCGGCCTGACAGCTACAGAATTCAAGCTCTTTCAGGCTCTGCTGGAAAATAGAGGACGAGTATTAAGCCGGGAGCAGCTGGCTCAAAGAGCCCTTGGTTTTGACTATGATGGTTTTGACAGGACCATAGATGTTCATATTAAGAATATCAGAAAAAAGCTATCCCTGCAGAAGGACCGTCTGATTGAAACGGTTTACGGAATGGGATACAGAATGAAGGATGGAAGATCTGATGAAGAGTCTGAGAAGTAAATTTTTTATCAATTTGCTGGCCATAATAATTCTGTCCCTGGCAGCAGTAGCCCTGGCGCTGAACTGGAGTCTGGACAGATATTTCTTTGATTATCAGCTGCAGGAAACAGCCCGGGAACTTGACGAATATGAGGATTATCTCAATAATCTTTATCAGGAAAATAGAAACCTGGCTGAAATCAGGAGTATGGTGGAGGAATATGCATCTGCCAATAATCTTATCTATCACCCCTTCCGCCGGGGACACGGCAGCATGATGAGGGATATGCATCCCGATAGCAGGGGGATGGCTCGGATGCAGGCCATGATGGAAGAGGGCTTTGAAATCTTTGTTGGCGGGGAAAGTCTGGGCTATTTATCCTGGCCCGAGGAGAATGATGAGTCGCTGCTGGCTGCTGAAATCTCGGCCAGGACAGCTGAATTCAGCCGTGATATTTACGGGTTTTTACTTCCTCTGGGACTGAGCCTGGCCGCCCTGGCAGCTCTATTGAGCTATTATATCAGCAGAAAGTTAACCGAGCCCATCCGGGAATTTGCCGGAGCAGTCAAGGAAATTAGAAAGGGAGACTATCAGGTTGAAATTTCCCGGAAGTACCCCGAAGAGCTGCAGGAACTGTATCTGGAGATTAATGAACTGGGTAGAAGGTTAAATTATCTGGAAAAAATTCGAAGAGAATCTGCTTCGGATTTGAGTCATGAGCTCAGAACCCCGCTGAATAATATCCTGAATTATTTAACAGCAGTGGAGGATGGTTATCTGGAAATAAATGAAGAAATACTGCAGGAACTTCAGGAAGAGATCGACAGGCTGATTGAACTTACCAACAGACTGGATGACCTTTCTCTGGTTGAAAAGAAAATGTTTAATCTTAAACAGGAAGATGTCAACCTGCAGGAGTTCTTTGCCCAGGTTGACCAGAAATTCTCCCGCCAGGCTGAAAATAACGGGCTAAGTTTTAAGAGCAGGCTGTCTCTCCCCGAAAATAATTTTAGACTGGACCGGGAAGCTCTGGTGATAATTCTGGAGAATTTGCTCTCCAATGCCATCAAGTACACCGATGCCGGAGGCAGGATAGAATTGACTGCCAGGACAGAGGGGGGGAAACTTAAGTTTGCCGTGACAGACAGCGGGATGGGAATAGAAAAAGAGGAACTTGATTTAATCTTTGAAAGATTTTACCGAACCGATAAATCCCGAAACCGGAAAACCGGGGGAACCGGAATTGGACTGGCAATAACCCGGGAACTGGTTGAATCCCTCAAGGGCAAAATAGATGTCGAAAGCTCCAGCAGGGGAAGCAGATTTATGGTTGAAATACCACTGGAGTAAGAATGAAATAGAAAGGATGGAATTATGGATTTTAACTTTAACCGCTATAAATTTAAATCAGAAAGAAAGCTAATCATGGCAGGTCGGGGAGCGGTGGCTGCCAGCCAGCCTCTAGCTGCAGAGGCCGGGCTCTCAATGTTGAAAGAAGGTGGAAATGCCTTCGATGCTGCCCTGGCTGCTGCTGCAGTTTTGACCGTGGTAGAACCAACTTCTAACGGTCTGGGAGGAGACTGCTTTGCCCTATTTAAAGCTGATGATAAAATCAAGGGCCTGAATGCCAGCGGTTATCTGCCGGAAAATTTTACCCTGGAGCGGCAAACTCAAGCTATCTCGGCTGATTCGGGAGGGCAACAAACATCTGAAGCTGACCGGCTTGACCCCTACAGCTGGCAGGCGGTGACGGTGCCGGGGCAGCTGGCAGGCTGGCAGCATCTCAGGGAAAAGTATGGCAGCCTGGACTGGGATACAATCCTGAGACCGGCCTGGTATTATGCCAGCAAGGGTTTCCCGGTATCCCCGGTGGTATCCACTAACTGGGAGCGGGCCCTGGAAAGTTACAAAACTGAACTTTCAGGTGAATTCAGGAAGAATTTTCTGGAAAGCTTTTCGCTCAAGGGGCGGGCTCCCCGGCCGGGAGAAATCTGGAAGTCTCCCCGGCAGGCTGAAACCTTCAAGCGTCTGCGTCAGGCCGGAGTGGAGGATTTTTACCGGGGTCAGCTGGCGGAAAGAATTGCTGATTTTGCAGAAAGAACCGGAGGATATCTCAATTTCAGTGACCTGGCCGATTATCAGCCAAGGGAGGTTGAGCCTCTAAAAATTGAATATCGGGGTCATGAAATTTTCGAACTTCCACCTAATGGCCAGGGTTTGATAGCTCTGCAGGCCTTAAAAATTCTGGAGGGATTTGAGTTTGCTGATCCCGGCAGCGGGGAAGAACTCCATGTCAGAATTGAGGCTCTCAAGCTGGCCTTTGCTGACGGCAGGGAACACATCGGAGATCCGGAGAGATTGAGGATTAGACCGGAAATTCTGCTGGAAGAGGAATATTTAAAGCAGCGCCGACAGGGAATCAAAGAAGAGGCCCGGATATTTCAGCCTGGTGAGATTGACAGTAGCGGTACAGTTTATCTGGCTGCTGCCGATGACCGGGGCAATCTGGTTTCTTTTATCCAGAGTAATTATACTGGATTTGGCTCCGGAATCGTGGTGCCGGGAACCGGTATTTCCCTGCATAACAGAGGTTATAACTTTGTTCTAGACCGGGAGTCTGTCAATTATCCTGAAGCAGGTAAAAGACCCTACCATACCATTATTCCAGGTTTTTACCGCAAGCAGGGTGAATATCTCGGTCCCTTTGGAGTGATGGGAGGATTTATGCAGCCCCAGGGCCACCTTCAGGTAATTCAGAATATGGTGGACTACGATTGTAATCCCCAGGAGGCTCTGGACGCCCCCCGCTGGCGCTGGCAGCAGGAAAAGCAGGTGATGCTGGAGGCCGGCTTTCCGGAATATCTGGCCGGAGAACTGGAAAGGCGGGGCCATGAAATAGAGATCTGCAACCGGGCCGGAGACTTTGGCCGGGGGCAGATTATACTTCAGGATCTGGAAAATGGAGCACTGCTGGCTGCTGTTGAGCCCAGAGCTGACAGTCAGGCAGCTGTATATTAATACATTAAAAACCTTCCCGGAGAAAAAAATTTACCGGGGGTTAATTAGCTGAGACAGGATAGTGATTTTTTGAGAGGTAGTGATGGGGATGAGAGAAAGGGATGAAGAAAGCAGAGAAGATTTTCTGACAGAAGAAATAAAACCTGGCAGGGAAACTGCGGGGCCCCGGGTGCCCACCCGTTATAAAATAATCGGGCTTTTGCTGCTGTTATTTGTGGCTGTTAATATTATCCCTTCAGGATTCTATATTATTGAACCTGCTCCCCCTAAAGCAGTCCAGGAAATTATTGAGGTAGAAGGTGGACACCGGGAGGAGGACTGGGGAGAATTTTATCTGACTGCAGTCGGTCAGAGGAGAGCAACCTTCTGGGATCTCGGAATATTTTTTCTCATGCCTGACCGGGAGATAAGAGAGCTAACACCGGTTGAAGCCGTCATACCTCCCGAGATGTCGGAGGTGGAGTATCTGGACTTTATGTCCCGGCTGATGGAGGATAGTAAGCTGGAAGCTCAAGCAGCAGCCTACCGGGAAGCAGGTTATGAAGTTGTAATATCCAGTCAGGGAGTTGAAATCGTTCAGGTAATGGAAGAGAGCAGGGCTGCAGATATCCTCAGGCCGGGAGATATAATTAAAGAGATTGAAGGCAGTACAGTTGAGATGCCTTCAGAAGCCCAGCAGGTAATTAGAAGTTTTCCAGCCGGCAGTGAACTCAGACTGAAAATTTTACGAAACGGGGAAGAAAGGGAGGTTGAGGTTGTTACCAGAGAATTCGAGGAAGATCCGGAAAGATCTTCTCTGGGTATTTATATAACTTCAGCCGGCCTGGATTATGAGATGCCAGAAAGAGCAAGTTTTGCCCCCAGCAACCTTGTTGGCCCTTCGGCCGGAGTGATGTTTGCCCTGGAGATCTATAATCAGCTGACTGAAGATGATATAACCGGAGGTAGAAAGATTGTCGGCAGCGGGACAATTAATTACCGGGGAGACATAGGCCAGGTGGATGGAGTCAGATTGAAATTTCAGTCCGCTGTTGAACTGGGAGCTGATCTTTTTGTGATTCCAGCCGATCTCCCCAGTGATATAGAACTTTTTAATGATGTTGAGATAATCAAAGTGGAATCCTTTGCTGAACTGCTGAGAAAACTAAAGTTTTAATGTTTTATCAGCGGCCGGGTGAAATCCTGACCGCTTCGTGCTTTTCTTGAGGCAGGCCGGAGACAGCTGTAAATGTCGCTGGCCAGAACCTCAAGACTGAGATGCAGGGTCAGAGGATCCCGGCTCCTGAGATCTGATTCGGTAATAAAACTGGAGGGATTGATTATTACAGGAATCCCGGCCTGACAGTCCAGTTTGGTCAGCAGAGATTCTCCCCGACTGCCCAGAGCCAGAACCCTGAGATAGGGCGGGAATTTTACTGCCAGGTTTTTCAGCCTGCTGCCGGTAAACCGGCAGAATGCCTGAATAAAGGCCCGCTGAATTCTGGTGCCGGGATATGTTGGTGAGGTCAGGGAGTCCAGCAGATTTTGATAGGTCTGTTCCTGGCGGCGGGCTTTGAGCAGAGAATTTACCAGATCCTGATTCAGGGCTGGTATTTCCAGCAGTTCCTGGCGGGTTGCTCTGATGAGAATAAACGTCATCATATTTTGAAACTTTTCCAGATCAGCAGGCCCCTCCCCTTCTGCTAGAGCCCTTTTTATAATTTTCGCGGTAGTTTCCGGTACATATAATTTGATTTTAGATAATATTCCGTTGATTTTCTTATCTTTACTTCCCAGATTTTGATAAATGATATTTCGGATAGCTGTGGCACTGGCAATACTGCCGGTTTTTG
>SLJX01000199.1 GCA_007134885.1 Halanaerobiaceae bacterium | reverse complement strand
TAAACAACTATAAATAAAAAGCGTAACCCAAGTTTTGACAGGTAACAACGACAGGCAACAACTAAGAATAAACATTTTTGATTAGTTGTGTCGAGAACAACTAAGAATAAAAACATCTTTTATAGGGTATAAAGAATATAAAGAGTATGAAGAGCATAAATGGTATTAATTAAGAGCAAGGTGCAGCATCAATAAAATTCGGTATTGATATTCAATAAAATGTGGTATTGATATTCAATAAAATGTGGTATTGATATTCAATAAAGTGCGGTATTGATTTTCAAAAAAGTGCCTTTTGTTATTTAATGAAATGCAGTATTGATATTCAATGAAATGAGGCGTTGATATTCAATAAAATGCGGTATTGATAAAAATATAGATGATAATCTAAAAAGAACGAAAGCAACATTATGATATTGCAACTTTAATATAGTAACATTATAATATTGCAGCTGAAATAATGAAGGAAAGCAGTAAATTCTGGAAGGATTCTCAGAGAGTCGGGCCGGGCTGGAAACCGATATCCGGAAGGGATTGAACTCGTTCCTGAATTCTGGCAGTAAAACTACCCGCTTGAATTCCTGAATTCCAGGTGACTCAGGTGACTCAGATGACTCAGGTAATTTAGGGTTTAATGGATTTCAAAGGATTTCAGGGTTTTGGGGATTTCAGAGTTTGAGCGGTTGGAATAGCTGTCGGCGTAGAACTGCGTTAAATTAGAGTGGACCTGAGAAATTCAGGTCAAAATGGGTGGTACCACGGGTTAACCTCGTCCCCTGTGCGGGAGGGGGTTTTTTTAATTTTTTTCACAGAGAGAAAAGTCATAAAAAATTATAAAATATCATAAAATCAGGAGGAGATGATTGCAGTGGCAGAAGAATTTAATTTTGCTGAACGGGAAAAATACTGGCAGCAGCGCTGGCAGCAGGTCGGGCTGGATAGGGCTGAGGATGAATCGGAAAAAGAAAATTATTATGCTCTGGAGATGTTTCCCTATCCCTCGGGTCGGCTGCATATGGGTCATGTCCGGGTTTATTCCATCGGAGATGTGATGGCCCGCTATAAGAGAATGCAGGGTTACAATGTGCTTCATCCCATGGGCTGGGATGCCTTTGGACTGCCGGCGGAAAATGCCGCCCGGGAGCACGGCAACATCCATCCCAAGAAATGGACCTGGGACAATATCAAAGCCATGAAGAAGCAGATGAGAAGCCTGGGTTTAAGCTATGACTGGGAGCGGGAGGTTACCACTGCCAGTCCTGATTATTACAACTGGACCCAGTGGTTTTTTCTGCAGATGCTGAAAAATGATCTGGCCTATCGCAAAGAAGCGGATGTTAACTGGTGTCCCAGCTGTGATACCGTGCTGGCCAACGAACAGGTGGTGGATGGTGCCTGTGAGCGCTGTGACAGCGAGGTTGAGAAGCGGCAGCTGGAGCAGTGGTTTTTGAAGATTACCGATTATGCCGATCAGCTTCTTGATGATCATAAGCTGCTGGATAAATGGCCGGAGCGGGTTAAAATGATGCAGAAGAACTGGATCGGCCGCAGTGAGGGGACCATGATCAGGTTTCCTGTCCCGGCCACCGGTGATGAAATCGAGGTTTTTACCACCCGACCGGATACGGTTTTTGGGGCTACCTATATGGTGCTGGCACCCGAGCATCCCCTGGTAGAGGAATTCATGGAGCTTTCCCGGCGGGAAGAGGAGCTTCAGGATTTCATCGAGCAGGTCAGCCAGCAGGAGGAGCAGGAAAGAACCTCGCCGGAATCGGAAAAGATCGGAATCGATACCGGGGTTAAGGCTCTAAATCCTCTGAGCGGGGAGGAGATTCCCATCTTTATTGCCAACTATGTGCTGATGGGCTACGGCACCGGGGCCATCATGGCTGTGCCGGCTCATGATCAGCGGGACTACGATTTTGCCGTTAAATACGACATTCAGGTGCGCCAGGTAATAGAGCCGGAGGGCGATGAGGACTGGGATGTTAAAGCCAGAGATGAAGCCTATGAGGAATATGGAGTTTTGATTAACTCTGATAAGTACAGCGGAATGGATTCGGCCGCTGCCTTTGATAAGATTGCCCGGGATCTGGAAGAGGGCGGTCTGGGCCAGCGGGAGACCAACTTCCGGCTCAGGGACTGGCTGATTTCCCGGCAGCGCTACTGGGGCGCTCCAATTCCGGTGGTTTACTGTGAGGACTGCGGGATTGTACCGGTGCCGGAGGAGGAGCTGCCGGTTGAATTGCCCGAGAAGGTGGATCTGACCCACGGAGGGGAATCGCCGCTTAAAAAGGTCGAGGACTTTGTCCGGACCGACTGTCCGGAATGCGGGGGTCAGGCCCGCCGGGAGACCGATACCATGGATACCTTCGTGGATTCTTCCTGGTACTTCCTGCGCTATACCGATGCTGACAATGAAGAGCAGGCGGTGACCCGGGAGAAGGCTGACAGCTGGATGCCGGTTGACATCTATATCGGTGGGGTGGAGCATGCCATCCTCCATCTGCTCTATGCCCGTTTCTTTACCAAGGTTGCCCGGGATCTGGGTCTCACCGAAGCTGATGAACCCTTCGATCACTACCTGGCCCAGGGTATGGTGCTCAAGGACGGGGCCAAGATGTCTAAGTCCAAGGGCAATGTGGTTGATCCTTTAAATACTCTGGAGAAGTACGGCGCCGATGCTACCAGGCTTTTCATTCTTTTTGCCGCTCCTCCTGAAAAGGATCTGGAGTGGAGCGATCGGGGAATTGAAGGTTTGCAGCGGTTTGTCAACCGAGTCTGGAGGGTGGTTGCTGACAATCTGGAAGAAGTCAGAGAGGTTTTAACCGCCGGGGCAGCTCAAGATGAGAAGCAGGCAGATTTTGCAGCTGAGAGTGAAATTGAGACTGAGAGTGAGATTGAGGCTGAGAGCCAGGCTGAGAATGAAGCAGCTAAAGAGTCTGGGATTGAGATTGAGGGTGAGGCAGATGATGGTACTAATGAAAAGTTTGAGATTGAGGCTGAGGAGCTGGCTTCGGGAGGTCGGGAGCTGTATCGCAAGCTTCATGAAACAATCCAGAGAGTAACCGTTGATCTGGAGGAAAGGCAGAATTTCAACACTGCGATTTCAGCCCTGATGGAGCTCACCAATGAGATTTATCAGTATCTTGATGAGGAAGATAAGGTTAACTATCAGCTGCTGGCCGAGGTTTTTCACAAAGAACTGCTGCTGCTGGCGCCCTTTGCTCCTCACGTTACCGAAGAGCTCTGGTACAGGCTGGGCGGTGAGTTCAGCATCCATCAGCAGGACTGGCCGGATTATGAAGAAGAAGCTCTGGAGAAGGAAGAGCTGGAGATTGTCATCCAGGTAAACGGAAAGGTCAGGGACCGGATGATGATCAGTGCTGAAAGCTCCCGGGAAGAGATGGAAGATAAGGCTCTGCAGCAGGATAAGATTCAGGAGTATATCGACGGCCGGGAAGTTAAAAAGGTAATTGTGGTACCGGAGAAACTGGTAAATTTGGTGGTATGAGGAGGGTTATAAGTGAGTGATAAATGCGATCTTGGACTGATTGGTCTGGCTGTGATGGGGCAAAATTTCGTTTTAAATGTTGAATCTAAAGGGTATCGGGTTGCTGTTTATAACCGGAGCAGAGAAAAAACTGATGAATTCTTGAACCGCAGGGCAGACGGGAAAAATATCAAGGGCTGCTATACCCTGGAGGAACTGGTTGATTCTCTGACCCGGCCCCGGAAAGTCATGCTGCTGGTTAAGGCCGGCGATCCGGTTGATGCTGTGATTGAAAGCCTGATTCCTCTGCTGGATCGTGATGATATCATCATAGATGGAGGTAATTCTTATTTCCGGGATACCGACCGCCGGGCTGAAAAGATGGAAAAGCTGGGGATTCGTTATCTGGGCACGGGAATCAGCGGAGGCGAATATGGGGCTCTGCATGGTCCCTCGCTGATGCCTGGTGGTGATCGGCAGGCCTATCAGGAGATTAAAGAAATTTTTCGAGAGGCTGCAGCTCAAACCGAAGAGGGTCCCTGTGTGGGTTATCTGGGTCCCGGCTCGGCCGGTCATTATGTCAAGATGGTGCATAATGGGATTGAATACGGAGTAATGGCTCTGACTGCAGAGATTTATGATTTTATGAGGAAAATCCTGGAGCTGGAACCGGAGGAGATGGCCGAACATTTTGCCCGCTGGAATAAATCCCGGGATTCCTATCTATTAGAAATTACGGCTGAGATTCTGCGGCGGGATGATGATAAAACTGAAGAAAAGTTGATTGATGTTATTCTGGATACTGCCGGGCAGAAGGGCACCGGAAAATGGAGCGTGCAGGATGCCCTGGAGCTTGGCATTGCTGTGCCCTGTATTAATGCTGCGGTGAACTCCCGATTATTGTCAGCGGCCCGGAATGAGAGGCTTAAAATCAGCCGGGAACTGGGAGGTCTCAAACTGGAGGGGCTTAGCAGACTGGTGGGAGTTGACAGGTCGGAAGAGAGCAGGTCGGGAGTTGACAGGTCGGGAGCGGGCAGTTTGGAAGAGGGCAGACAGAGAGTGGACAGGTCGGAAGAGGAAAGGCTGGGAGTTGACAGGTCGGAGGAGGACAGGTCGGGAGAGTCAAGTCTGGTAAAGCAGGAAGGTGATCGTCTGAGAGAAATTCTGCCTGACTATCTGGAGGCCGCCCTGGCTTTTGGGATTTTAATTGCCTATGCTGAGGGTCTGAAACTGCTGGAGGCCGCCTCAGAGGAATATGGCTATGAGCTGGATCTGGCTGAGGTTGCAAGAATATGGCAGGATGGCTGTATTATCAGGGCAAATTTGCTGCAGGAGATTCGGCGGGTTTACCGGGAAGAAGAGCCGGTTAATCTCTTTTTCTCCCCCAGGTTCAGGGATCAAATTACCGGAAGTACGGCTGCTGTAAGAAAAGTTGTCGAGGTGGCAAAGGCGGCGGGTCTGGCGATGCCGGCTCTGACTTCGGCGCTGGATTATTATGATTCCCTGAGGGCTGAGGAGAGCCCGGCTAATCTGATTCAGGCTCAGAGAGATTATTTTGGGGCTCATACCTATCAGAGAAAGGACAGAGAAGGGGTATTTCATACCGAGTGGCAGGATATCCATAATATTTAGCAGCAGTAAAGTGAAGGCAGTAAACAAGCATCAGTATAGAAGCATCAGTATAGAAGCATTAGTTAAAGAAGCACCAAAAAAATAGCATCAGTAAAATAGCATTAGCAAAATAGAAGTAGTAAAATTACAGTAGTAGAATAGCGGCAGTAAAATAGCATCAGTGAAATATCAGTTGTAAAATAGCAGCATTAAAGTAGCATGAGTAAAGTCAGATATAATGTTATCATTCAGGTTTAATTCCAGAGAGACAAAATTTGATATTGCAGCCGGGGAATTTACCCACCTTTTTGGACCTGACTCATTTTGTTTTCGTCTTGAAGGATAGCTTAGAGGATTTAATGAAGTAGCTGACAAGTATCTGAAATAATTATTTATGCCGGTTTGATTTTGTTAGCCGGCCTGGATGAGATCTTAAAAAGGAAACGAAAGGAAAGTAATAAAGGCGGTTAATGACAACAGTATACTCATCTGTAGTTAGCTTAACAACATGTTATTTAATTTAATAAAAATTTAATAATAGCCTAAAATAAGAGCCTAAAATAATATGACATAAGCAAATAATACAAGATAAACCGCCATGCCCCTCTGGGGCACAACAATAGATGAAAATTTTTCTGCAAATTTTCAAGATAAAGAATATTAAAATATGAGGAGCAGTTTGATGAATATTAGAGCGGCCAATCAGGATGATATCAAGGGTCTAATAAACCTTTCCGGTGAATTTTCCAGGGAAAATGAATGGGCAGAGCATATTCCCATAGGCAGAATAGACAGCCATGCTGAAGCTGAAGAATGGCTCTTTGGTGATAAGATTTTTAAAGTGCTGGTTGCTGAAGATAGGGGTTCCCTGATAGGTTATCTGGGGATTAAGAAGTTTAAGGAAGGTTACGAAGCTTCAATATTGGTTGATTCGAAATTCAGGGGACAGGGAATAGGAAAAAAATTGACAGATGAAATTTTCAAATTAATTCCCCGGGAGATTGAAGTTGAAGCCTGGGTTGCTGATTTTAATAAAGAATCATTAAAAATCACTCCTAAACTGGGCTTTGAATTTAAGAGCAGGTTCAAAGAAAAGAATTTTATACCCGGAAGGGAGTTTTACGTACATGTTTTTACCAGGCAGGGAGGGAAGGATTAATGGGGGATGCTAACTATAAACCATATAAACGGATTGAGGAAATTTTAACAGAAATCAGAGCATATGATACAGCCAACCGGCTGGAAAAGGATTATCAGGAGAGAATTATTAATTTTATCGTTAATAACAAAGATAATCCGGGTACTAATAATCCTGAAGGTCATTTAACTGCTTCAGCCTGGATTGTTAATTCTGCTGGAAACAAAGTTCTTCTGCACAATCATATTGTTTTTAATAAGTGGATACAGCTTGGCGGTCATCTTGAAGATGATGAATTAATTAGTGATGCTGCCTTAAGAGAGGCCAGAGAAGAGTCAGGATTGAGAACTTTATCATTGCTGAAAGATGACATTTTTGACATTGATGTCCACAAAATACCTGAAAATGAAAAACATAAAGAACACTATCATTATGATATAAGATACTTAATGGAAGCTGAAGAAGAGGAGGAAATTAGCAGGAGCAAAGAGTCCCGGGAGATAGACTGGATTAAATTAGAGAAAGTAAAGGAATATGCTGAGGAAGAAGCTATTTTAAGAATGGTGAGAAAGACAGAACAAGTGCTGGGGAATACGGAAGGAAAAATAGAAGGCAAGTGAGGTTACGAAGAGAGAGAAGGAAGGTAAGTGAAAAAACAGAAAGAAGCTGAGAAAAGTGGAGAAACTTTGATTTGAGATTATAACAGGAATTTGTGATTATAACGGGCTGGTGAAAAGTTAACTTAAAACCTGAAAAGAGCCGGCAGGCCGGGGAAAATGACATCTTAGTAATAGTTAGTATTAAATTAGACTCAGCAGATTTTATTATATAAGCAGCCGGGGTATATTTAGTCTATATTTAGCCTATATTTAGCCGGGAAGAGATTCTGGATCGGGGAACTGGACTGCAAGTTTGTGAAGATTTCTGTAAAGTCCGGTTACCATCAAAATAAAGCTTGCCGGGATTAAAAATCTCTGCAGCTGGATAAAATAAATAGTAAAGAAAGCCGGCAGTATAGGAGATAGGGCGATTAAAAAAGCAGGAGCACAGCAGGCAAATCCGGTTAATAGCGCCGGGAGAACTCCGCTGAGGCTCTGTCTTATTTTCAGGTTGCAGCTTCGTTTATATCTGTAACTGAAAACTGCGGCTGCTATATTGAACAGAATCAATATAGCCAGCAAGAGACCCAGCAGCAGGTTTAGAGGCGATATAAAGAACTGGATCCTGTGGAAATTGAGTATGGCCAGAGATTCCCAGAGATAAGGGGCTCTTTGTCTTAGAGCAAGATCCCAGCCGCCAGCTAAAACATTGAAAGAGAATTGAGCTCTGCCGGTTAAGTGCAGATAATCTATGCTTATATGGTACATTACCAGGAAAAATAAACCGGCTGCTGCTCCAATAATTATAGATGTTCTATCTTTAACTATCTGCTTTATGATAGCAATCATGGGAACCTCCCTCCAGAAATTTTCCGGTTTTTGAAATTATCCTTTAGTGATTGATTATTCTTTAGTGATTGAAATTTTCTTTTAGTATTTGAAATATTCCTTTAGTGATTGAAATAGTGATTGAAATTTCCCTTTAGTATTAGTATTAGCATTAGTAGATCAAATTGTCTTTGCTTTCAGGATAAAAGGCATACCAGGCAAACCACATAACATCAAAAGCATTAACCTGATCCAGCTCAGCCCCTGTTAATTCTCCAGAAATTGCCTGTCCCCGCTCATTCCAGACACTATTAGTCTGCTCGTCTCTGATTTCTCCCTCGTCATAGTTCAGGACTATTTCCTCGTTGTTGTAGCTGCTGAGAAAAACTCGAGCAGTATCAAGATTATCGTCATAAATTGCCACCAGTTCTTCTTCATTTACTGTAAAATTAATCAAACTGTCAGCTGCTAATCTATTTTTAGAGAGGCTAAAGGGAGTCCTATTGAGCCTGCCCGCAATTACAACTTTTTTATCTTCAAACTGCTCATCCTGATTCATTACAGGAAAAATAGGACCTCCACTGTCATAATAATCACCGGAGACTGCATAAGAACCATAGGGGTCACGGTCATAGTCTCGAGCAAAACCGGTTTCTCGAGATAAGACCCTGGCTTCATCGTAATAGTCTTTTGCCAGCTCCCAGCGGGTCCAGATAACCGGGAATTCTTCTAAAACTTCTCCCTTTAATTCTCCTTCTATGGCTCTTCCTAAAATCTGAGGCCAGTAGCTATCTGTTTCCCGATCATACATAACCAGATTACTATTTACTAAATTTCCTGAAGTCCCCATGGTTGTTTGTCCTGCTGAGATATTTCCTTTAAATCCCAGAGCAGAACCGGTCAGGGGGCAGTAGGTAATAATTTTTTTCTCGCCAGCTATTTCTTCATTGACAATTTCATGCCAGACCATAATGTTTTGCGGGTAGATATAGGTCTCCTTTTCGAATTCAGCCACAAATACTACTGTGGAATCACCAATTCTGGGATCGGCATCTTCAATTGAGAGATATTGCGGATCTTCAATTGGAGGTATGCCATCGGGTGGCGGACCGCCGGAAACGACTTCTTCGGCGATAAGTTCAAGTCTTTCAGTTTCTTCGGCCGAAACGTCAGCAGAGAATAAGAGGGTCAAACTGACGATTAAAATTAACATCACAAGAATAAATCCGAGGTGATTACCTTTTTTCAGTTTTGCTGTAATCATTTTGCTGCCTCCTTTTTTATTAATTATATCAGCACCCTGGAAATTTAAATGTAAGCAATCTAACATTTATTGACTGGGCTGATTTTGCCGGGGTTGATGTTGTCAGAGTTGATGTTGGTAGGACTAATGTTACCAGGGTTGATATTGTTAGGGTTAATGTTACCAGGGCTGAGATGCCAGGGCTAATGTTATCAGGGTTGATAACGCCAGTGTTGATATTACCAGTGGTGATGTTGGCAGTGCTGATATATTGCCAGGACTAATGTTGGCAGTGGTGATGTTGGCAGTGCTGTTGTTACCAGGGCTGATTTCAGAACGCTGGAGATCTCAAACTGGACAGATACTTTATCGGGGTTTCTAATGATGAAGATTTAGAGGCTGCTGCTGAGAAACCTTTTTTGCAGAGCGGTTAATTTGCCTGTATAATATAAATGTAGGTTAAAACAATGCAGTTTAAAGCAATGGAGTTTAGTGTATGCAGTTTAATGTATGCAGTTTAATGTAATATTGGTAAAAGTTTTGAATGGAAAAGTCATAAAGGATATTGGTATAAGCTGACCTGGTGATTAGTTTAAGATGTCTCGATGATTAGTTTAAGATGGAGGTGAATCCGGTGGAAGAGGAAGCAGTAGTGGTTGCAAGTAGCGGTAAAAAGGCAACAGTTAAACTGGTGCGCAGTGCGGCCTGTGACAGGTGCGAATACGGTTGCGGTGTGGCCTTTGGCAATAAATCGGGTAATGAACTTGAGGTCCAGGTTGATAATCCCATTGGAGCCAAATCCGGGGAACGGGTGGCTCTGGAGATGGGGGACCGGGAGGTTTTCTTTGCCTCCTTTATGGTCTATCTTTTTCCGCTGATCTTTATGTTTCTGGGGTACTATGCCTTTAGCTTTTTCGGCAGGGCCTGGTATGGTAATGACAGCGAACTGATCGGCATGCTGGGAGCATTGATTTTCTTGGTGACTTCCTTTCTCGGCCTGAGGAAACTGGATAATTTTCTGGGCGGTAGAGAGTCCTTTCAGCCCAAGATAACCCGGGTAATTGATAAAGATTATTTCAGTTCTCGAGCCTGTCAGGAAGAGATTGATGAAACTGATAAAGATTAATGCTAATTAATTAGAACTGATGATAGGGTTTTTTCTGATAATTGCGAAGATTGCGGTACAGCACACATAAGTTGCTGGCCCGTAATACAGAAAAATTTCTGCTTTTGCGAAATAATTTATCATAATTTATCTGGTCATTTTCTTTGATAAGTAAAATTTCTCTAGTCCTTTCCTTTTACGGGCAGAAAAAGTATGTGTAATGTGTCTGAAAACTTAAATTTCCATGGATTAAAATACTTCAATCTTTTTTTGCCGGTAATTAACAATCAGAGGCGAGCATATTTGTACAGACACATTTTTACAACAAATATTTTTAACACACATTCAAACAACACATTCATACAACACATTCAAACAATATATTCATTCAACACATTCATCCAACACATTTAAAAAACACATTCAAACAACATATTCGCCCAACACAATCAAACAATACGCATATAAAAGACACATTTATAAAGACATATTAATGTAGTTATATTTATGCAGATATATTTATGCAGACATTTTTATAAAGGCATTTTTTACAAAGGCAAAAAGTTTATTCAAACAGCAAGTTTTTCATTTTAAAATATGCAGTTTTTTCATCTATTGTTGGCAATTTAATGTTGGTCATCTATTATTGGCCATCTATTGTTGGGTTCTATAGGACCAGGGCGGATATTTTGAATATTTGCTATAATATTTTCATCTACTGTTGACTCCTCGAGGAGCAAGGGGGTTTAACTGTTTATTTTATCTTATAATTTTATAGAATTTTGATTGCCCTGCAAAAAGAAAATATCATCAAGATTTCGAAGCCATAATCTCCGTCATATCAGTTATCCTATCAACTATCAAACAAAAATCTAATAAAAAGACTTTTCGCAGCGGACCCATTT
>SLJX01000090.1 GCA_007134885.1 Halanaerobiaceae bacterium | reverse complement strand
TTTGCCTTGCTGAGTAAAGGCGAAATATATCAACCCCGGGGGTAGATAATTATTGAAAACCAGTTTTATCTGTTCTCTTACACCTGTCACTCTCCTCTAATAAAGTCATGGGCGGATATGAAAAAAATGGTATCTGGCTAGACGGGTATCTCAATGCCAATTTTGCTCTGATTACAGAATTTTATTTTTCTTTACCTCTTGACATCTTACCGTATTTCTTTCATAATATGTATTCAATTCAGCATATATGCTGAATCTACTTAATTGGCTTACAAATCAATGTATAGATCAACTATACAAATCAATTATAATAAAATTAGTATCTAAAATACTTCAACACTTTGCAATACACCCCAGGACTCTGTAACATCCCAGCACTTTGCAATAAAATTTTGCTGAAATCACTACCATAATAACTACCATATAGAATTCTTGTCATCAACCCTCCCAAGCCTTTCTATCTGTAATTCTGCAACTATATATATACTACAATAGCAAGCCTTCTATTCCTGCATACCAGAAATCCCCGGCTGAATTAAATTTGTTAGACAAGTAATATTCTGATATACTTTATTAGCAGAAGAAAGCAACAATACAACTGCAAGATTATAATCGCATCACTATTTACATCCAACTTTTTACACCAACAAAATTAGCAACAGGATAATCAATAACACCATTAACAATAAAGCCCAATAGAACAGCCATTACGACTAAAATATATGGCAATCACTGCCGCCCTAGCAATAAATTCTTTCATATTATTATATCTTCAAAAAGATCAGGCTGGTTCACCAGCTTGATTCAACTGAACCGGGAAGGTGGTTATCATGTCAACCCAAAAGCCCCAAAGCTCTCGAGAAATTTCTAGTTCCTCAAATTCCTCCAAAACCCCCAAAACATCTAAATCCTTCAAATCCTCCAAAGCCTCAAATCCCTCATTTTCTTCCAGGTCCTCAGAGTCTTTCAGAAATCCCTCTAAAACTAAAGGAAAACTTCGAGGGGAAGAAGATAAGATGAAGGCCCAACTGATCACCTCCCTGGGAGAAATAAGACCTGACGGCAGCCCTCTGGAACTTAAAGAAGTTCCTCGTTCCTGTCCCACCAACGGTCAGGTCCGCCTCAAGATAATAGCCTGCGGTGTCTGCCATACCGAACTGGATGAAATCGAAGGACGCACTTCTCCGCCCGAACTGCCGGTAATCCCCGGCCATCAGGTTGTCGGCACTATCGAGAAGTTCGGCCCCGGGATCGATTCCGCTCTGCAGAAACAGCTTAAAAACCAGCCGGTCGGCGTTGGCTGGATTTATTCTGCCTGCGGCCAGTGCCGTTTCTGCCAGGAGGGTCGAGAAAATCTCTGCCCTGATTTTACCGCCACCGGCCGGGATAGAGATGGTGGCTATGCTGAATATATGTTGGTGCCGGTCAACTATGCCATTCCTTTACCCCCTGACCTAGATCCAGTTCAGGCCTCCCCTCTGCTCTGCGCCGGCAGTATCGGCTATCGCTCTCTAATGCTAGCCTTGAAACCCAACCGCGGCAATCCCAAACGCCGCTTAGACAAAAACAAACCCCTATATTCTGACTCCTCCCGCAGCTCAAATAGCAACATAAATCGCAAAAATAACAGCAATAATCACTGTAACAATCACTGTAATACTAACGGTAATAAAAACAGCACCAATTACAATAACAACAATAACAACAATAGAAATAATAAAAATCCTAAAACCAGCAGCCCGGGTCAGCAGTCAAAACAGAACTCTACCCCAAACGATAATGCTTGTTCCGGCATCGAACACTCTAATCAGCAGGAAGAGCCCTTTATCCCCGCCGGCCAGCAGGACAAGCACCCTATCTCCAACATCTCCAGCACTACTGGCACTTGCCAGCTGAACGAAATTCCACCCCTCGAGACCCTGGGACTCACCGGTTTCGGCGCCTCTGGCCATCTGGTTCTGCAGCTGGTGAAAGCCTTCCATCCCTCCACCCGGGTCTATGTCTTTGCCCGACGGCAGTCCACCCGTGACTTTGCTTTCAGCCTGGGTGCTGATTGGGCTGGCCCTACCTCCGCCCGTGCCCCCGAGCCCTGCCAGTCCATCATCGATACCACCCCGGCCTGGCTTCCGGTTCGCGAAGCCCTGGCCAACCTGGCCCCCGGCGGTCGCCTGGTAATCAACGCCATCCGCAAAGAAGCTGGCGATAAGGACGCCCTCCAGGATCTGAACTACGCCCGCCACCTCTGGCTGGAAAAAGAAATAAAATCCGTCGCCAACGTTACCCGCCAGGACATCCGCGGTATCCTGAATGCCGCCAGCAAAATCAACCTCCAGCCCACCCTGACCGAATACAGCCTTGAGGAAGCCGGTCAGGCTCTTAAGGACATTAAATTCAGCCGGGGCCGGGGAGCAAAAGTCCTGAAAATAAGCACTAATAACAAATAAACAAAAATTACAGACCAGCAAAACCACAATAATTAACCAGTAACTACGCCAAAAACCGTATAAAAAGCCGTGCAATAAACCTTGCAAAGAAACCCTCTCAGAAATAAATAAAAAAGTTCTTGACATAACATAAAACTAATGATAGTATATGAAATGTCGCTGCAAAAAAAGGTTTACTTCAAGGTAGCGGCCTTGATTTTGCATAGTCCCAGAAGAACCTTGAAAAGTGGATAGTTAGAAGTTTTAGGAAAGCAGGCGGAGAAACAAAGCGTTAGCGTTTAAGATTTAAAGATTTGAAGGAGAGTTTGATCCTGGCTCAGGACGAACGCTGGC
>SLJX01000046.1 GCA_007134885.1 Halanaerobiaceae bacterium | reverse complement strand
CGCTATTATAATTCTAATCCTGAGTCTGGGAGTCGGATTGCTTTATTTAGCCAGCGGTTATTTTCCCTTTTTTAACTTTTTTGCTTCCGAAGAAACAGCTGTCAGCAGAGAACTGCTGGAGGAAATAACCGACCTTGTTCTTCCGGGCGAAAAGCTTTATCCCTGGTGGAATCAGCCTCTGGAGGAATTTATCCAGGTTACAGTCCAACCCGGAAATTTAGAGCCACAATTAACCCAACCCCTGGCCGTTGTAATTGAAAACCACCCAACCTCCCGCCCCCAGTCTGGGCTTAATGAAGCTGAACTGGTCTATGAGTTCCTGGTGGAAGGTGGATTAACCCGCTTTCTGGCTTTCTATTTTTCTGAGGTGCCTGGGGAAATAGGCCCGATTCGAAGCCTTCGTTCCTACATGGTGGAGACAGCTGCCAGTTATGATAGCAGACTGCTTCATATAGGAGCCAGCCCTCTGGGTTATCAGTATCTCTCTCAGTTTCAGGTTGATCATCTTGACGAAATCAGTCGGGGCAGCTATTACTGGAGAGAAAGCGAGAGATCCCGGCCCCATAATCTTTTCACCGGCAGAGGCAGTCTGCCTGAAGAAACCAGAGAAAAGCATTTTGCTGTCCTGTCAAACGGAAAACCCCATAATTTTAAAGCTCCAGCCAGCCTGGCAGTACGGGAGAAAGCCGACGAAGTTGAAATCAAGTACTGGGGCGGCTATACTGTCTATTATCAATATAATGAAGATGAGAGAAACTATCTTCGCTTTCTGGGTGATGCCAGCAGGCCTCATTTTAGTACAGCCGGGGACCAGCTAACCGCCAGAAATATCATTGTTATGTACGTTCCCACCCGGGTGATCGATGATATCGGAAGACTGAAAATGGAACTGGATTCTCAGGGTGAGCTGCTTTTCTTTCAGAAAGGCACCGTCATCTCCGGCTACTGGTCGAAAAATCCAAAAGGAGAAACAGAATATTATAACCGGGAGGGAGAGCCCCTTGAATTTCTGCCCGGCAGCACCTGGATTCAGGTGGTGCCGCTGACTACCGAGGTTAATTATTAAACCTGAATATTGCTCATTTTAATATTGATCGCTATTAATCATACAAGAGAACAAATATATCAGGGCATTTATTTTGCCTGTGTTATTTCTTTATTATGGCTGGGAGATAGAACCAGGCAATTATAATTATATATAATATTTCTCAAATATTATAACAGTTCTACAATGTCCAAAGGAGGAGGGACAGCAGTTTGAAAACTCAACTGGATCAGGAAACCAAAGATAAATTAAAGAAAAGAGCCCGGGAAGTCAGAGAACGGGCCTATGTGCCCTATTCTCACTTCCCGGTGGGAGCGGCAGTTCTGACTGCTTCGGGCAAAATTTTCACCGGAGTTAATATTGAAAACGCCTCCTATCCCCTGAGCATCTGTGCCGAACGGTCGGCAATTTTCCAGGCTATAACAGCTGGAGAAAGGGAAATTATCGCCCTGGCTGTCACCGCCGATACTGCCCGCCCGGTCTCTCCCTGCGGGGCCTGCCGGCAGGTTATGAATGAGTTTAACCCGAAAATGGATGTGATGATGCTCAATCTTACCGGAGATGAGCTAAGACGGACAGCCGGTGAACTTCTACCGGAGCATTTTTCCTCCGGAGATCTGGAGCAGTCATGAGTTTTCGCTCGGGTTTTGTGGCGGTGGTCGGCAGACCCAATGTGGGCAAATCCAGCCTGGTAAACAGGCTGATCGGGGCCAAGGCAGCCATTATCTCCTCCCGGCCCCAGACCACCAGAAAAAGAATAAGGGCAATTCTGACCACAGCCTGCTTTCAGGCTGTTTTTGTTGATACACCTGGAGTTCATCGGGCCAGAAATAAGCTGGATGAGTACATGCTGGATGAAATTTATTACGGGATCAGAGATGTTGATCTGGTGGTTTTTCTGGTGGAGGCTCCGGCAGGCTACGGGAGCGGGGATCAGTTTATCTTTGAGAAGGTTGAGGAAGCTGACAGGTCAGTAATCCTGGCTGTTAACAAGATCGACAGGGTTAAGCCGGGCAAACTTCAGAGAATTCTCGATGATTTTCAGCGCCAGACAGGCCTACCGCCCCTGGCAGTTTCGGCTGAAACCGGTCAGGGTCTCAATAACCTCAAGGAGAAGATTTATCAGCAGCTTCCCGAAGGTCCTCAGTTTTATCCCGAAGACATGTATACCGATCAGCTGGAGCGGGATTTAATTGAAGAGCTGGTCCGGGAACAGATTTTTCAGCTGCTCTATGAAGAAATTCCCTATGGAACTGCCGTGCAGCTGGAGGAAATGAAGGAGAGGGAAGAACAGGATCTCTATTACCTCAGGACCAATATCTTTGTTGAGCACAGCAGCCACAAAGCAATAATTATCGGTAAAAACGGCAGCATGCTGAAAAAAATTGGCAGCCGGGCCCGAAAGGAAATCGAGAGAATGCTGGGCCGTAAGGTTTACCTTGATCTCTGGGTCAAGGTGAGAAAAAACTGGCGCAAGGATGAGCAGTGGCTGAAAAGGCTGGGCTATAAAGAGAAGTAAAAAAATCAATCCGGCTGAAGCCGAAGAGCAGGTTTCTCCCGGATATTTCTTCTCTTTCAGGAAGGACAATGAGGTTATACCGAGAATATAATTATTGACTTAAATTTTTCTCATAATAAATTTTCCGGTTGGTGAGTCACAGGGTAACTATTAAAGGAGCTGATAAATTCTTATGGCTATCAAACCTAAAGATATGGCAAAGATGATTGATCATACCTATTTAAAACCCACCGGCAGGGTGGAAGACATTAAGAAGCTCTGCGAGGAAGCCAGGGAATATGAATTTGCCTCGGTCTGTATCCATCCCATTTTTGTTCCTTTTGCTGCCAAGCAGCTTAAGGAAAGTTCGGTAAAGATCACCACCGTCATCGGTTTTCCCCTGGGAGCCAACACCACCGAAACCAAGGCCTTTGAAACCAGAAATGCCATCAAGAATGGAGCCCAGGAGATGGATATGGTTATGAATCTCAGCGCCTTTAAATCCAAGGCCTATGACCTGGTCAGATCTGATATTAAATCGGTGGTTGATTCCACCAACACCGCCGGGGTAACTTCCGATATTATTGTCAAAGTTATCATTGAGACCTGTTATCTTGATGACGAAGAGATAGTTAAAGCCTGTGAACTGGTCCGAGATGCCGGGGCAGATTTTGTCAAAACCTCGACCGGTTTTGGGCCCGGTAACGCCACTACCGAGGATGTCAGCCTGATGAGAAAGACAGTGGGCCGGGATGTCGGGGTCAAGGCTTCAGGAGGCATCAGAAATTTTTCTGATGCTCTGGATATGCTGGATGCCGGTGCCAATAGAATTGGCACCAGCTCGGGAGTGGAAATTGTCACCGATGAGGAGGAGTAGCTAAATGTCATCCCGGAAGACTTCGGGGGTTGTTTTGCGCAGTATGGATTTAGGCGAGTCCGATACCCTGGTAACTTTCTATACCCGGGATTACGGGCTGGCCAGGATTGCAGTTTCCGGGAGCAAGAAAACCACCTCTTTTAAGTCCGGTCTGCTCCAGAACTTCTGCTGGAATCAGCTGGAGTATTATCAGGGCGAGGGTCTGGGCCAGCTTAACAAACTGAGCAGAAAACACAGCTTTCAGGCTCTGCGCGAGGATCTCAAGAAGATGAGCTATGGCAGTTATGTTCTGGAATTTTACTATCTGGCCGGCACTGCCCAGACAGATGTCAATCTTTTCAGGCATCTGATTAAAACCCTGTATCAGCTGGAGAAGGCCCGGAATGATAAGGATTTCCGCCTGATACATCTGATATTTCGCCTGCTGCTGCTGGAACATCTGGGCTTTTCTCTCCGGCTGGGACAGGATAGTTACCAGGGAGAGCAGAGATATTCAGCCTCCCGGGATCTGGCTTTTTCAGTTCCCGATGGTGGTCTGGTTCTGGCAGAGGAAGTTCCTGGAGAAAACTCCATAAATATTGATGGTGAGGACTATCAAATTATGCAGATAGTAAAAAATAAGGGCTATCAGCTGTCTGATGATCTGAAAATTTCCCAATCAGCTCTGAGCAGGATCAATAAAATTTTGGATGAATTTATTGCCTATCACCTGGAGTTAAACCTTCGTTCCCGGAGATTTCTTGATATGTTTTAAATGTGCCTTCTGCCGATATCCGGCAGAAATTTTACGGAGAATTAACCGGGCAGTCTGGATGCCTCGTTCCCGAGGGAGTGAGGCTTTTCTTTATCAGGACAATTAATATTGCAACGATTTTTCTTATTAACCAGACTCTCCTGCTTTTTTGAAGCACAACAAGACATGAAAATATTACGGCATATTTTCAAGGCAACCCCTCAGGTTTCTATAAGTCTATAAGAGAAATATAATAAAAAGATATATTATAAAACGGCATATTTCAAGGTTAATACTATTTTAACATAGTCATAATGCTTATATATTTTAAAGAGGAGTGAGAAAGATGAATTTTCAGGAGATTATTCAGAAACTGACAGATTACTGGAGCAGAAATAACTGTGTGATCGAACAGCCCTATGACCTTGAGGTGGGAGCCGGCACCATGTGTCCGGCTACCTTTCTCAAGGCTCTGGGTGGAGAACCCTGGCGGACCGGCTATGTCCAGCCCTCCCGTCGTCCCCAGGATGGCCGCTACGGAGAGAATCCCAACCGGGTTCAGCGTCATTTTCAGTACCAGGTTATTTTAAAACCCTCTCCGGAAAATGTCCAGGAACTTTATCTGGAAAGCCTGGAGGAACTGGGAATAGTTCCCCGGGAGCACGATATCCGCTTTGTCGAGGATAACTGGGAAGCACCGACTCTGGGAGCCTGGGGTCTGGGCTGGGAGGTCTGGCTGGACGGGATGGAGATTACCCAGTTCACCTACTTCCAGCAGGTGGGGGGCTATGATACCGATCCGGTGACCGTAGAACTTACCTACGGGCTGGAGCGGATTGCCATGTATCTTCAGGAGAAGGAGAGTGTTTACGATCTCTGCTGGGTGGGTGATGTTACCTATGGTGATGTTTATCATGCCAATGAATATCAGCAGTCCAAATATAACTTTGAAATTGCCGATACCGGCCGGCTGCAGCAGATGTTTGAGCTCTGCGAAAAAGAAGCCCGGCTCTGCAACGACAGCAATCTACCGCTGCCGGCCTATGATAATACTCTGAAATGCTCTCATGTTTTTAATATCCTCGATGCCAGGGGAGCAATCAGTGTTACGGAAAGAACCCGCTACATCAAGCGTGTCAGGGATCTGGCTCAGGAGTGTGCCTACGGATATCTGGAAATGATCAGTAGGGAGGATGATGCCGATGTCAGCTGAACTAATTTTTGAAATCGGAACCGAGGAAATTCCCGCTGGGATGATACCAGGGCTGCGGGAGAATCTGACACGCCTGGCCCGGGAGAAGTTTAGCGAAGCCCGGATTGACTTTGATGATTTTGCCAGCTATTCCACGCCCCGTCGTCTGGTTCTTCAGGGCCGGGGACTGGCTGAAAGCCAGACTGATAAAGAAGAAAGTGTTAGAGGCCCTGCCGAAGAGATTGCCTTTAATGAAGAGGGCAAGCCCACGAGGGCCGGTGAAGGTTTTGCCCGGGGTCAGAACATCAGCCTGGAAGAGGTGGTAATCCGGGATGGCTATCTCTTTGCCGAGAAAACCATTGCAGGCAGAAAGACCGGCGAGGTCTTACAGAATTTGCTGCCGGATCTGGTAAATTCCCTGCCCCAGCCCCAGAAGATGCGCTGGGGAGATAAAGAATACCGCTTTGTGAGGCCGATCCGCTGGCTGCTGGCCCTGCTGGATGATAAGGTAATTGATTTCGAGCTGGCCGGAATGGAGAGCGGCCGAGCCACCAGGGGACACCGCTTTCTGGGAAATGACAGGCTGGAAATTCCTTCAACAGACCGCTATTTTGAACTGCTTATTAGTGAGAAGGTGCTGGTTAAAAATGAAGAGAGGCGCAGCAAGATTTTAGAGCAGCTGGAAGAACTGCTGCCCCCGGAGGTGGAAGCGGTTCTACCGGAGGAGCTGCTGCAGGAGGTTGTCAATCTGGTGGAATATCCCACTGCCTTTTTGGGTGAATTTTCTCAGGACTTCCTCAGCCTGCCCGATGAGGTATTAACAACCTCGATGATCAAGCATCAGCGCTATTTTCCCCTGGAGAAATCCGGCAGTCTGATCAATAAATTTGTCGGGGTCAGAAACGGCGATGATAAACACCTGGAAGAAGTTATCAAGGGTAATGAAATGGTCATCCGGGCCCGACTGGCCGATGCCGTCTTCTTTTACCGGGAGGATCAGAAAAAAAGCCCGGAGGAATTTAATTCCCGGCTTGATAGTATCATCTATCAGGAAGAACTGGGCAGCCTGGCCGAAAAGGTCGAGCGGTTGAAAAATATTACCCGGGAGATCAGCAGTGCAGTCTCTCAGGATGAGGAAGTTAAAGAACAGGCAGCCCGGGCTGCTGAACTTGCCAAATTTGATCTGGTCACCGAAATGGTGCGGGAATTTGCTTCTCTTCAGGGATTTATGGGTGGAGAATATGCCCGGCTGGCCGGTGAAAGCAGCGCGGTAGCCCGGGCCATAGCCGAACAGTACCTGCCTTCCGGCTCCGAGGATGAGCTGCCGGAAAGCCCGGCCGGTTTGATTTTAAGTTTAAGTGATAAGGCCGATGATATTATGAGCAATTTTTATGTCGGCAACATTCCCACCGGCTCTCAGGACCCCTTTGCTCTGAGGCGTAAGGCTACCGCCATTATCAGAGTGATCATTGAGAAGGACCTGGATCTGGATCTGGAGGCACTCTTTGAGCTGCTTCAGCAGGAGATTGGAGCCGGTGATGAGGTTAGAGATAAAGTTTTGAATTTTCTGGAGCAGCGCCTGCGCAACTACCTGGCCGAAGAAGGGATTCGCTATGATGTGATCAATGCCGTGCTGGAGAAAAACAGCTTTGATCTGGATGATATTTATGCCCGATGCCGGGCCGTTATGCAGCTCAGGGAAAAGGATCATGAAGATTTTCTGGCTCTGATGTACGGACTGCAGCGCTGTCAGAATCTGGCACTCCAGGGGAAACCGGCGGAAGAATTTTCTCCGGAATTACTCCAGGACGAAGAAGAAAAAAATCTCTGGGAGAAATATCAGGAGGCTGCCAGCCAGGTTCAGAGATATTACGAGAGCGAGGAATACTTTCCGGCCTTGCTTGCCATAGCCGACCTGAAAACCCCGGTCGATGAATTTCTTGATAATGTAGTGGTCATGGTCGAGGATGAGGAACTCAGAAGAAATCGGCTCAAGCTTTTAGAACTGGTGGCAGAACTGATAAAACCTGTCATGGATATAGCTGAAATTGCCCTGGATGAGGATTAGGGGGTCCGGTCATGAGCGAACCAATCCGGGTGTATGTTGTTTCTGACTCTCTGGGAGAAACAGCCAATGCCGTTTTTGAGGCAGCAGCCAGCCAGTTTCAGGAAGAAAATATTGAAGTGGAGAAGTTCTCCCATGTCAAATCGAGCAGGGAGTTAAAAAATATAATTCTGCAGGCCGGCGAGGAGAGTGCTCTGATCGTTTATACCCTGGTGAATCCGGAGCTGAGGCAGGAATTTTTTAATCTGGGCCAGGAACGGGAGATTCCCATGGTTGATATCATGGGTCCGGTGATGGATAAGATGGAGGAGCTTTTAGACAGCAAGCCCCAGCTCCAGCCCGGGCTGCGGCATCAACTGGATCAGAATTACTTTAAGAGAGTTGAAGCCATGGAGTTCACAGTGAAATACGATGACCGGAATGATGAAAAGGGGATCAGGCTGGCCGATGTGGTGTTGATAGGTGTTTCCCGGACTTCCAAGACCCCGCTCTGTATTTATCTTTCCTACCGGGGTTACCGGGCTGCCAATGTGCCCCTGGTTCCCGAGGTTGATGTGCCTGATCTTTTATTTGAGAATCCCGAGGATAAGATCTTCGGCCTGACCATAGACCCCTTGCTGCTCAACGAAATCAGACAGGAACGCTTGAAATCTCTTGGCTTAAGCCCGGATTCTCAGTATGCTTCCATTAAGAGAATAAATGAAGAGCTGGAATATGCCGATAATATTATGCGCCGGATCGGCTGTCCGGTGATTAATGTCACCAATAAATCGATTGAAGAATCGGCTGAAGAGCTGATGGAATATCTCTAGCCGGAACCGGGATAGTCTTATATATTTTTGATTAGTCGGGATTCCTCTGTGAGTATATCTAAATTGGCCTGGATTAATCTTTGCAGCTAAATTTTAGCTATATTAAAACAGCAAACTGGAAGTATCTGTATTATCTATAAAGGTGGGATGCCAAAATGTCTGCTAATTTCTCCGGCCGCCAGGAACTGGAAGTCAGGGAAGAAAAAATTTTATCTTCCCGGGCAGCTCTAAGTTCGGCCAGCCGGGGGCGCAGGGTGGCCGAAGAGCCCTGTGATCTCAGGACCCTGTTCCAGCATGATAGGGATAGAATTATCCACAGTAAGGCCTTCCGGCGGCTCAAGCATAAAACTCAGGTTTTTATTGCTCCTGCCGGTGACCATTACCGGACCAGGCTGACCCATACCCTGGAGGTATCCCAGATATCCCGGACCATCGCCCGGGCCCTGAACTTAAATGAAGATCTGACCGAAGCCATTTCCTTGGCTCATGATCTGGGACATACTCCTTTCGGGCATGCCGGGGAGGAGGTTTTAAACCGGCTGACCTCCAGCGGTTTTCATCATAGCCGGCAGAGCCTCAGGGTGGTGGATCTGCTGGAAACCAGATCAGATGGAACTTCCGGCCTGAACTTGAGCCATGAAGTCCGCAATGGTATACTTCATCACACCGGCAGCACTCTGCCTGAGACTCTGGAAGGTCAGATAGTAAAAATTGCCGACCGGGTGGCTTACATTAATCATGATATTGATGATTCTCTCCGGGCAGGAATCCTGACCCCAAAGGACCTGCCGGCTGACTGCCTGGAGCTTCTGGGTCATACCTCTTCCCGGCGGATTGACACCATGGTCAGGGATATTATTTCGGCCAGCCAGGAGAGTAAAAAAATTAGAATGAGTCCGGATATCAAGCAGGCCACCGATAGCCTGAGAGAATTTCTCTTTGAAAATGTTTATTTTGATTCGCTGGCCAAAAAGGAAGAGGAGAGGGCCCAGCGGCTGCTGGAAAAGCTCTATAGTTACTTTTTTGAGAATATCAATGAGATGCCGGAAGAATTCAACCGCCGGGCTAAAGCTAACGAGCGGGAGCAGGCGGTGGTGGATTATATTGCCGGAATGACCGATAGGTATGCCATCTCCCGGGGGCAGGAACTGTTACTGCCCACCCCCTGGTTTTTTGGCCATCTATAATCTTTAACCTGCTGCCCGGGAGGATTTTCCTCCTTCCATCCCGAAATAATAAAGTGAGCAGCAGGATTTTTTTATGCTCAATTAAACTTTTGAATTTTTATCTTTTATTTTTATTTCTCTGCTTAAAGTTGAATTTTACAATATTTTGTTCTTGTTATTTATTGTCTGGCAGCGATCCTGGCAAAAATATTTACAAAAAAATTCTTTTCGCAGCCTAACCATTTTTCTTTAATCCTATTTAGCAGCTGTTAACCTTAACTAATTTTCGGGTCTATCAACCGGCCCGGTTCGGGAATTGATAATTATGCCAGTAATACCACGGGAGTTTATCAGCAAAATAAAAGATGAGATTGAGATAGTAAGTGTAGTTGAGGAATATGTTTCCTTAAAAAAATCCGGGAAAAATTACATGGGTCTCTGCCCCTTTCATCAGGAAAAAACTCCCTCCTTCAGTGTCAATCCCGAGGAGCAGTTTTATCATTGCTTCGGCTGTGGTGCCGGAGGAGATGTGATTAACTTTATCATGGAAATAGACAGCCTTTCTTTCCAGGAATCTCTGTCTCTGCTGGCTGAAAGGGCCGGCCTGGAGCTGCCGGGAGGGGAACCGGTGGATCGGGCTGAACTAAAACTGCGGGAGGCTATCTTTGCCGCCAATCAGCTGACCGCCCGTTTTTATAATTATCTGCTGCTGAAGGAGGACTGCGCAGCTCAAGCCCGCAGCTATCTGGAAGAGCGGGGCTACAGCAGCGAAGATATAGCTGATTTTCAGCTGGGTTATGCTCCCGATTCCTGGAGTTCTCTTTCTAAATTTCTGAGAAAAAGGGGTTTCTCGGAAGAGGTACTGCTGAAAGGCGGCCTGATTGGCAGGGCTTCCAGCGGTAATACCTATGATATATTTCGCAACCGGATTATTTTTCCCATTTATAATGTCAGGGGAGAGGTTCTGGGCTTCGGAGGTCGGGCTCTCAGTCCTGAAGATCAGCCCAAATATTTAAATTCACCCGAAACTAAAATTTTTTCTAAAAAAAATATTCTTTATGGAATTAACTGGGCTAGATCACCGATCCGCCAGAGCGGTGAGGCTATCGTGGTAGAAGGCTATACCGATGTTTTGACAGCCCACAAGCACGGACTTGAAAACCTGGTAGCCTCTCTGGGCACCTCGCTGACCCAGGAACAGGCCCGGCTGTTGAACCGTTTTGCCGACAGAGTTTATATTGCCTATGATGCCGATACAGCCGGAAACATGGCCACTCTACGCGGTCTGGAAATTTTGCGCCAGGCCGGTCTCAGAGTGGCGGTAATAGAATTACCGGAAGAAAGTGATCCCGATGAGATAATTATCTCAGAGGGAGCGGAAACCTTTCTTGGTATAAAGGAGAAAGCCCGGGAACTGGTGGAATACCGGCTGGGGGTAATTCTGGAGAACTATGATCTAAACTCACCCGAAGACCGGCTGGAGGCTGCCCGAAAGGGTATTAATTTTCTGGCAGATCTGGAGGATTCTCTGGCCCGGGAAACCTATGCCCGGGTTTTAGCTGAAAAAACTTCTATTTCAGCTGAAAAATTG
>SLJX01000049.1 GCA_007134885.1 Halanaerobiaceae bacterium | reverse complement strand
CTGAGAAATAATTTCGCAAAAGCGTCCAGATTTTTGCTTTACGTGCTGGAACCTTTGTGTGTCCTGTCTATCTTCTTTGAATTTTCTGTTGACCTTCCGTGGATTGTTTTCCCTGCAATTTTCCTGCAAAAATATATTTTACTTGCCCACCTTTTTAAATACCATCTCTGAGGACAGTGATAAAATAATACAAAACAACTCAAACATATATAAACAATTGCAAATATTATAAAATAATGTTATGCTTAGGTATACAATGGGGATTAAGGAGGATATTTTATGGCAGAAGATAGATTTTTAACACCAGATGAAATCGCAGAAATTCTTAAAGTAAAGACGGTAACAGTCAGAAGCTGGTTAAATAATGAGGAACACCCCCTGAAGGGGGCAAAGATGGGCAAATTATGGAGAATTGAGAAAGAAGATCTGGAAAGGTATATCGAGAATCAAAAGGAGGGCAAATAATGAGATGTCCGAATTGTGAAAGTGAAAATATCCAAAAAAGCATAGTTATTGAAACCCATCAGAGTGCAATAAAAGAATTAAATCATGATGCAAAATATAATGTCTGCAGGGACTGCAAATATAAATGGGAATACTCAGAAAAAAATAGCTAGGTTAGAACTGGGCTGTGAAAATTTTTGAATGAAGTTTTTGAGAAATTTTGCAGCTTAAGAGGTCGCTTGTTAAATGAGTTGCTGTTAAAGAGTTTGCAGCTTAAGAGGTTGTAGATAAAGAGATTGCAACTAAAGAGATTGCAGCTAAAGAGATTGTAGCTAATGAGATTGTAGCAAAAGAGTTTGCAGCTCAAGAGATTGCAACTAAAGAGGTTGCTGCTGAAGAGGTTACAGCTGATTAGAATTAAGAGAAGGATTGACTGCAGGGCTGGAGGTGATGAATTTAACTTGAAACGTTTTAAATAGTTAAAATTTAGCCAGTCAGATACCAGGCACTGATTCAAGCAAATTATATGATTTTGGGAGGGGAGTTTATGGCGAAAACTGATGCTGTTGACATTAACTGTGATATGGGAGAGAGTTTTGGTGTATATAAAATTGGAATGGATGAGGAAATGATCTCTCATATTTCTTCAGCTAATATTGCCTGTGGATTTCATGCTGGGGATCCTGATGTTATGAGAAGGACAGTAAATATGGCTGTTGAAAATCGAGTAGGTATAGGGGCTCATCCTTCTTTCCCGGATTTGAAGGGGTTTGGCAGGAGAAAAATGAATATTAACATAGAAGAGGTTAAGAATCTGGTCACCTATCAAATAGGCGCTTTAGCGGCTTTTGCCCGGTCTTCAGGTTCCAGACTGCAGCATGTTAAACCTCATGGGGCATTGAATAATATGGCGGCTACCAATTATGAGCTGGCAGAAGCTGTTGCGCTTGCTATTAAGGAATTTAATCCGGATTTGATTTATGTTGCTATGTGCAATTCGGCCATGTATAGAGCTGGTCGGGAGCTGGGGTTGAAAACAGCTGGAGAGGCCTTTGCTGATAGGGCCTACCAAAAGGATGGCACCCTGGTTTCTAGAAGTAGAGCCGGAGCTGTCCTTGAGGATCCCCAAAAAATTAATGAAAGAGTTATTAGAATGGTGAAAGAGGGTGAAGTTGAGAGCATTGAGGGTGAAGTAATTAAAATTAATCCTGATACAATCTGTGTGCATGGGGATAACTCTAATTGTGTTGCTATTGCAGAAAATCTGGTTAAAGCGATTGAAGCTGCAGAAATAGAGATTAAAACATTGGCTCATATTGTGTAAATTGTGGAACCTAAAACTAAATATTTTATAAATTGTGGAACCTAAAAATTAAAATTTTATAAGTTGTGGAACCTAAAACTAAAAATAGATAGAGAAGTGCTGAGAAATAAGCAGTGAAAGGGACTGGTTGCAGTAGGTATGTAGATGTGAAGAATGATTAGTTTAATTAAAGATAAGTTAATTAAAGATAAGTTTTATTTATAGTAAACAGCCATTCCCCTTTGGGTCACAACATAAGATGAAAATATTACGACATATTTTCAAGCTGAACTCTCATGCCCCTTTTGGTCACAACAATAAATGAAAATATCAGCAAATATTTTCAGGATAAACTCTCATGCTCCTTCGGAGCACAACAATAGATGAAAATATCAGGACAAATTTTCAAGATAAGAACTTAGTCGTCTGTATAAATTCAATTGACCCCGATTGTTTGCTATCAGCTGAAAAGGGAGAGGAGTATTATAGGCATCGAAATTGAAGTTTTCAGACACATTACACACTCTTTTTCTGCACGTAAAGGAAAATGAACAGAAAGGAAAATGAACAGATAATTATTTAATAAATTATTTTGTGGCTATTAAGTCAGTTCAGGAAACAGAAATTTTACTATTCAATTTGTAAGGCAGATTTTATGAAATGAAATCAGATATCTGATCAGGTCAAGAATCTGCAATTCGTTTAGGATTATTTCAGGTACTATATGTGGTTAAATTATTATAATACTGAATAGATTTAGTAGCTATAAATTATTTTTCATAAATTAATTTCGCAAAAGTTGAAGATTTCCTGTATTACGCGCCAGAAACTTATGTGTGTTGTGCCGCAAACTTCACAATTATCAGAAAAAACAAAGTCCAATAGCATAACTTTTAGTTAAACCGCCATGCTCCTCTGAGGCACAACAACACATGTAAAAACAACACATGTAAATATCACAGTGTATTTTCAGGATAGAATTTATTAACAGCAAGAGTTATTATGAAAGGAATCAGTTATGGCTAATTATAAATTTGTGGGTGATAAGGGAATACTGGTT
>SLJX01000009.1 GCA_007134885.1 Halanaerobiaceae bacterium | reverse complement strand
GGAGGGAAAGCCAGCATTAAATCGGCAAGGCTTCTTATGAGGGTGTCCACTTTCCCGCCGAAATAGCCGGCAAAAAGACCCAGCGGTACAGCTAGAAATATTCCCACTAAAACACTTCCCAGGCTGATCAAAAGAGAAAGCCGGGAACCATAAATAACCCTGCTCAAAATATCTCTGCCCTGGCTGTCCCGACCAAAGAGGGATTCCCGGGAGGGAGTCTCCAGGCTGCTGATAATATTAGTCTGATAAGGCCCTTCAGGAGCAATAAGCGGTGCCAGCAGCGCTATCAGTAAAAATACTACAACTATCACCAGTCCGGTTATTCCAGTCTTGGATTTTTTCAGTCTCTTCCAGATATCAGCCATAATCAATCATACCTTACTTTGGGGTCAATAAAACCATAGGAAAAATCAACCAGCAGATTGGTAATTACTATTATGATGGAAAATATGAAAACGGTACCCTGGAGCACAGTATAGTCTCTGGCAAAGATAGAGTCGATTAACAGGCGGCCCATCCCGGGCCAGGCAAAAACTGTTTCGGTAAGAATTGTTCCGCCAAGCAGGGCTCCAAACTGCAGCCCCAGCAGGGTCACTATGGGAATCATGGCATTACGTAAACCGTGCTTGTATATAACCTTTCTATCCACAAGTCCCTTAGAATGAGCTGTTCTAATATAATCCTGCTGAAGAATTTCCAGCATGGAGGAGCGGGTAACTCTCATAATATTGGCCAGATTAAAGAAAGATAAAGTGAATACGGGCATAATAAAGTGCCTGAGGGAACCAAAACCACCTGCTGGCAGCCACTGGAGAATAACTGCAAAAAGTAAAATCAGAAGAAGCCCCGACCAGAAGACCGGCATGGAAATTCCAACCATGGCAACAATGGTTCCTATAAAATCAAAAAAAGAATTGCGTTTGCTGGCTGCCAGAACTCCCAGAGGAACTCCAAAAAGTGTGGCAAAAAACAGGCTGGCGATAATTAGCATCAGAGTGTTGGGCAGTCTGACAAATATTTCGAAACTAACCGGATTACCGGTCCGCAGAGAGGAGCCCATATCTCCCGCAAGCAGATCTCTGATATAAATGTAGTACTGGGTATAGAGGGGCTGATCCAGTCCAAATCTCCGGGTTATTCTGGCAACCTCCTCAGCCGGGGCCAGAGGGCCAGCAATAACACGGGCCGGATCGCCGGGAAGAATCCTGGTTATTGCAAAAATTACCAGGGTTACTCCAATAATTAAAGGAATGCTGTAGAGAATTCTTTTAAGAAAATATTTTAACATTGGATTATCACCTGCTCTGACTGAATGGGGCTGGTTTAATTTCAACAAACCGGCATGCCCCATAGAGAACAACGGAGCATGCCGGAGATGCTGTCAATTGAGAATAATTTGGGCGACTGTGATTTATGGGAGAGCTAAAGAGCAGGAAAATTAATTCGTTTGGGCTCCTGTCAGGGAGAACATCTCCCAGGGATAAATAACTACACCCTCAAGTTCCTGATCAATACCAAGGACCATATTCTGAGTGTACAGGAATATCCAGGGCGCTTCCTCCCAGACTATACTCTGAGCTTCGTAATAGAGGTCTATTCTGGTTTCTTCATCCAGAGTCTCGCTGGCCTCTTCTATCAGGCTGTCAAACTCCTCATTATCATAAAAGGGAAGATTGAAAGCAGCCGGAGGATGCTGGGAAGAATGGAACATGGAATAAAGCACGTGATGGGCATCAGGCAGAGGACCCCAGCCTAAAAGAGCCATATGATGATCGGCCTCATCGGCAGAACGAGAGATCATTCCCTGATAGGTGGGCCAGTCCATTGTCTCCAGGTTCACTTCTATACCAACATCAGCAAGAAAGCTCTGAATCGTTTCCGAAACCTGAACATCAAGAATATACCGGCCTGAAGGGTGAATAAATTTTAACTCCAGACCATCTTCATAACCAGCTTCTGCCAGCAGTTCTCTGGCTCTATCAGGATCATAATCGTATTCACCTATGCTCTGATAACCAAAGAAAACATCAGGAAGCGGGGCATCATTGGGCGTTCCTGCCCCCATTAAAATGCTTTCGGCAATGGCTTGGGAATCAACGGCATAGTTCAGGGCCTGGCGAACCCTGTAATCATCAAGGGGCTCCAGAGTATTATTCAGGGCAATATGCATTATCCTGGTGCTGGGCACAGAGTGAAGTTCTACTCCAGGGTCAGCTTCCAGACGGGGGATATCAGGAGAAGGTGGCTGATAGGCTATATCAACGTCGCCGGCGATTACCATAGCGGTTCTGGTGCCGGGTTCGGGAACAACCACCCATTCAATTCTTTCCGGAAGGGCAGTTTCTCCCCAGTAATTTTCATTTCTCTCCATAATCAGGCGCTCTCCCGCTCTCCAGTCTGTCATTTCAAAGGGACCGGTTCCTACCGGATGACGGGCAAAGTCCTGGATGCCAACCTCTTCATAGGTCTGAGGTGATATAATCGCTGCTGTGGGCCAGGCAAAACCCATCAGTGCCGGAGCAAAAGGCTCATCAAATTTAACTGTGACGGTATATTCGTCAACCACCTCAACCTCACTCATGGGACCATAAAAACCGATAAGGGGGGTGGAGATATCAGGGTTAATGATGCGGTCCAGGCTGAATTTAACGGCTTCAGCATTTAGCTCGCTGCCATCGTGAAATTCCACGCCCTCCCTAATGTAAAAGGTATATTCCCGGTTATCATCAGAAATTGACCAGTCTTCAGCCAGATGAGGATGTATCTCACCGTCGGGATCCATGTAAACTAAAGTTTCTGTGACATGGCTGAGCATCAT
>SLJX01000061.1 GCA_007134885.1 Halanaerobiaceae bacterium | reverse complement strand
TCTTTATCGGTTTTATTTTCTAAAAAGAGCTGTACTATAATCCCATAGGCAATCTTAATCCCGTGTAATATTTCATGGCTTTCTTCCATAACTGTCAGGCCATTATGAATTGCATGAACCGCTGCTCCTCGAGAGGTTTTCTGCCCTAAACTTTGAATAACTCCGGTTAAATAGACATTTAAATCTATCACTTTCATCAGTGCTTTACTCGCTCTATTCTTCTGGCAGGATTGAACTGAGGGATAGGCATGTTTTCTTATTTCCCTCTCCAGCAGTTCAGCCAGCTTAATGGCTGATTGAGAAAATAAATCGGGATCCTCCATGCCTTCAATAACCGCTCGTCCTTCATACCACTTGGAAAGACCGTCTATTATGCCGGATTTTAGATACTTTACAGGGGCTTCCGCAATTATTTCAGGATCAATCAGAACCAGCACCGGGTGGCTGGTAAGATAATGGGATCTTAAATGCAGGCCGGCGGAAGTATATACGACAGAAAAAGCAGAGGCGGCCGAGCAGGTTGAGGCTATGGTAGGAACTGCAGCCAGATAACAGCCAGCCTTTTCAGCCGCTACCTTGGCAGTGTCTATCGATTTACCCCCGCCCACTCCTAAAATTATATCTGCCTCAAAATTTTGAGCTTTCCGGGATACTTCATCAATATTATCATCGCAGCACTCCCCGATAAAGGTATGTTTTTCCCATTTCAAGTCTTCCTCCTTATGTAAGCCCTTTTCAATTCTATTCAAGGAAGCCTTTAGAGCTTTTCGGCCCCCACTTATTAAAATTTTATTACCCCAGGGAGATAAATATTCTCCTGCCTGAGACAAAATATGTTTTTTATTTTCATATTGTACTGGTGCAGTTTGTAGATAGGCCTCTTTGGGATTTAACACGTTATCTCACTCCCTGTTTTTAGTTAAGAATCCTGACGGCTTCTTCCAGTTTTACCATTGCTTCTTTAAGATCTTCAGTACAGCAGGTAAAGGCAATTCTGATAAAACCCCTGCCTGCCTCTCCAAAATCATCGCCGGGAGTTACCGCTATCCCCGCTTCCTCCAGCAAATAGTCACTAAATTCCTGAGATGAAAGGCCGGTTTTTGTTACTTCAGGAAAAACATAAAGAGCTCCTCCGGGTTCCACATAACCAAAGTCCGGTATCCTCTCTAGGGTATTAACAACAATCTCCTTTCTTTTAGCAAAAACTTCAAGCATCCCCCGAATTAGTTGCTTTCCTTCTCGATAGGCCTTTATCGCCCCACTTTGAGCAAAAGAAGTCGGGCAGATTGAAATATTCTGGGGGACTTTTATGACAGAATCAATAACTGCCTGAGAAGAAGCTAAAAAACCTATTCTCCAGCCTGTCATGGAAAAACTTTTTGAAGTGCTGTTAACCACTACAGAATTTTCTTTCATCCCGGGAAACTCTGCAATACTGTGATGGGTATTGTTACCAAAGGTTATATTCTCATAGCATTCATCCGAGAGAACCATAATATCCCTTGACCTGACAAACTCGGCAATCTCTTTAAGATTTTCACTATCCAGTAAAGTTCCAGTTGGATTATGGGGGGTGTTTATTATCAACATTTTAGTATTTTGACTGTATTTTCTTTCAAGTTCTTCAATATTAATTCTAAAATCATCTAGAAGCTCCAGGGGAACTTCAATCGGGGTTGCTCCAGCAAGTTTAACCTGTTTGCGATAAGCCGGATAGGCCGGGGCTGGAATCAGCACCTCATCGCCAACTTCAACCAGACCCAGAATTGCCGCTGCAATCCCCATGCTGGCTCCGGCAGTTATAATAACCTCTGCAGCCCCGTAATCCAGGTTATTTTCCTGGCGAAGTTTTTCAGCCACCACCTCCCGGAGTTCATCCATCCCGTAATTGGAGGTATAATGAACAAAACCATCTTTAAGAGCCTGAATGGCCTCTGCTTTAATAGGTGCTGGAGTATCAAAATCAGGCCTGCCGATTTCAAGGTGAATTATTTTTTTCCCCTGAGCTTCAAGCTTTTTAGCTTTTTCAAAAACCTTTCTTATACCGGCCAGGGGAATCTCCTGCAATCGCTTTGTTTCTTTCATGTTCTTTCCTCCATCCTGAAACTCACTCTTAAACTCAGAACTTATTATCTTTAAAATAACATTTTAACAAAAGGATATTATAACCAAAAAATCATTCTCTAATATTAAACATATTTTTTATGTTTTCTCTCAGATTCTCCCTGCCCTGGATCTTATAAATCCCGAACCCGGCTAGGCTGGATGCTGGTAATGAAGAATTAAATTACAGAGTTAACACTCCCAGTTTAAACTTTAGGGGTAATAGCCGAAGAGCTCGGGAACCCACATCGATATAACAGGTATATAGGTAACCACCAGCAGAATTGCTATCAAAACCAGCAGAAAGGGGGCAATAGCATAGGTAAGATCCTTTAAATTGACCCCGCTAATTTTACTGCCTACAAATAAACAGATTCCTATAGGTGGTGTGGAAAGTGCTATGGTCAGATTCAGCACCATAACAAAACCAAAATGTAGCGGATGCACGCCATACTGTAAAGCCACAGGGGCTAAAATTGGTGCTAATACAATAATTGCCGCCCCGGCTTCCATGAAGGTTCCGATAAACAACAGAAATATATTTATAATCAAGAGGAAGAGCAGGGTATTATCAGTAAAAGCCTGGATATTCCCGGTTATTATAACTCCCAGCCTTTCCATGGAAATTATCCAGGCCAGGGTATCAGCAAATCCAATTACTATTAAAATTACTCCTGTCAGTATCCCGGAAGAAAGAAAAATTTCTGGCAGATCAGCCAGTTGAATCTCTTTATATATAAAAAATGTTACAATAAAAGCGTAGAAAACTGCAATTGAGGCTGCTTCGGTGGGAGTAAATACACCGCTAACTATTCCCCCAATAATGATAACCGGGGCCATTAAAGGAATGATTACATCTTTAAACTTGATGATAAATTCCCCAAGAGTAAAATCAATTTCCAGTCTGGGATAATTTCTCTTTCTGGCAAATAAATAGGTCACAATCATGAGGCTGACACCCAGCAAAATGCCCGGTACCATTCCCGCCAGAAATAGGGCACCGATACTGGTTCCGGTTGCCACCCCGTAGAGAACCATCAAAATACTTGGAGGAATTATCGGACCTGCCGAGGAAGAAGCTACAGTAATTGCTGCACTAAAATCACTGTCGTAACCTTCCTCTACCATTGAGGGAATCAAAATAGAACCAATAGCTGAGGTGTCTGCCACTGCCGCCCCTGAAATGCCAGCAAATAACATGCTGACCAGGATATTGGTCTGGGCCAGTCCTCCTCTGAAACGGCCAACAATATATTGGGCAAAACTGATCAGTCTTCTGGTGATTCCCCCGGTATTCATCATATTGCCTGCCAGAATAAAAAAAGGTACAGCCAGCAGGGTAAAAGAATCGAGCCCGGAAAAAAATCTCTGAGTCCACTGCAGCAGGTTATAATCCCTCATAACCGCAACAGATAATGAGGTTAAACCCAGTGAAAAAGCTATTGGTAATCCCAGAAGCAAAGTAATAATAAATACCAGAATTGCGGTAACCACCATCTTAGTCAACTTCCTTTCCTCAAAGATTTAAAAATCTGTTAAGGATTCGTCTTTACCGGCAACCTTATACTCATCTCTCCCGGTTATAACATTTAACAGAAGCTTTAACACCTGAAGTATCATCAAAAATCCACCAACCGGAAGAGCCAGAGTAGGCCATAACATGGAAATCCGCAGAGCCGGTGTTCTCTGAAATTCAACCCGGGAAGCAAAATCAAAGCTATATGTAACAAATATATATAAAACCAGCAGCAGCAGAATATATATCAAAGAAGTTATAACTTTATATAATAGCGGTTTTTCCTGCAGTTTCTCTTTGAAAAATTTAACTTCAATATGCTCTCCATAGGAAAAACCATAGGCTGCTGCAATCATAACCAGCCAGATCTGTAAATAGCGAGAAACCTCTTCAGACCAGGGCAGGGAAGCAAACATAACATACCTGAAGAAAACCTGCATTAAAACTACCACAGTTAAAACAAATAACAGCAGGATAATCAGCCATTTTAACAGGATATTCAGGTAACCTATAAATTTATTGTACAGGCTGACAAAAGAGTTAAACAACTTTAATTCCCCCGTTATCTGCCTCGAATAATGTGATTTTGAACAGGCTGAAATCCAATTAAAAAACTCTTGTAAAGCAGCCTGAATTATTCCTGCAAAAGATACTAATACTCGAATTAAATAAAAGTAATTAAGCAGAAAATCTGCCGACAGTTAGTAAACTGGCAGAGAGATCACGAGTGCTGGCAGCCAGGCATTGGCAGCCAGAATATCAGACTCCTTTCTCGGTTCCCTCTGTCATTTACTAAAAATTTAATTTGGAACAATCCTGCAATTTGAAGTTGATTCCATGATTAAAAATCTCGAGTTTAACAAAGATCCTGACTTTTAAATCCTGTTAGCTTGAAAATTGAAAACTGCAGTATTATTTTCATATCCTGTTGGACCTTCAAGGAGTTATAAGGCTTTTTTGAGATCAACTGTTAAATTTCCCTTTGCTGTTGTGTCCTCACAGAGGTATAAATATTTGCTTTTCCGAAATCCTTGATACTTTCTTAAATATTAGCTTTCGCTTCTTCAATCGCTTCAAAAATTTCATCAATTATTTCTCGGCCAATTTCTTCTTCTAAATACTCAATAACCGGGCCCTGGGTTGCTTCTCTAAAAGCTTCAAGCCGTTCAGGGGAAAGGTGGGTGACATGCATACCGGCTTCTTCCAGTTCAGCCACTCCTCTTTCTATCTGCACCCTGCTGTATCCGGTCTGAACCTTTTCCCAGATCTGAGCTGCTTCTCTGATTACTCGCTGATCAGCCTCACTTAAAGAGTTATAAACTTCTTCACTGATAAATATACCCAGATAGTTATAGAGATGTCCATCCAGCACCAGATAATCCTGAACTTCATAAAATCCCATATTTTTGATTAATGTTATTGGAGTTTCCTGTCCATCAACAACACCCTGTTCCAGACCTAAATACAGCTCTCCAAAAGCCATAGGTGTCGGGTCAGCCCCCAGAGCTCTTACCATTTCCATATGGGCAGGGTTTTCCATTGTTCTAATTGTCAGTCCTTCCATATCGGAAGGTTCTTCAACCGGTCTGATATCATTGGTGAAATGTCTAAAACCATGGTCTGCCCAGGCCAGAGGAATAATCCCGGTTTCCTCTCTAATTCTCTCATTCATTTTCTCACCAAAGGGACCATTCATGACCTCCCAGGCTACCGGCGCTGAATCAAAAAGGTAGGGTATGTCTAAAACCAGGATATCTTCAAAAAATCCCGGAAGCGGACCTGTGGTCAGGGTTCCCATTTCAATTGTACCTATTATCATGCCCTCATAGGTTTCTCGTTCATCAGCCAGCTCGGAAGCATGATAGGTTTCCACTGTAATCCTGCCATCTGTGCCAGTCTCTACTACCTGCTTGAAAATATCATTGGCAATATAAGTTCTGTCTTCTTCGTCAGCCGGGCCGGCATTGGAAAGACGGATGGTCATTTCATAAGCCATGACTGCTGGAGCAGCAAAGACCATCAGTAAACATAAAGTAAAAGCAATAACTAAAAGACTTTTTTTCTTCAACATATAAATCCCCCATTTGTATTGGTTTGGTAAGTATAAAAATTTTAAATTTCTACCGGTTAGATAAAATAATCTTTGAAATCAATATTAATTTTGCTATTCAGAAAATCATTTCATCATCCTATTGTCTGGACATCCTGCTGACTAATACACTAAATCCTGCCGGTAATTTTCATCACCAAAATTCCATCCAGAAATTCACCTGCTAACCCTCCTTTCGGGACAGCCATACTGCCCCTACTAAAAATTGAGTTATCATAAAAATCATCTTATATTTTCTTTGAAAATCTTTAAGTATTATTTTTTGCCTTATTCTATCTTGCTTAGGTCCTCACAGAGGCCCAGAAAGTTAGCTTTTAAATTTATAATATACTTATATCTAATACTTAAAAATAATTTTAAATAAATATAAATCCGAACTTGATGACATAACTTGACATAAATAATAAGTTCTTGACCGGTGATTAGATTCCTGCAAAATTTTTGTCAATTTTTGATGTTTAATATTTAGCAATTTTATAATTATTCAACCCAGGAACCCTCTGATAAGTTTTGACGAACTGCAAACTTATGGGCCCATAGGCTCCAGCTGTCCTGATTGGTTTCAGGGGACTACTTCCCTAATTCAGCTGCTTATTGAATGCTATAATTATTATCATAAGATTCTATTAAAATTTTATAATTATCATAAGTTCATAATTAACTTTAATTCCTTCAAAAGAATTTATCCAGGACATTTTATAAATTAAAACATGATTGCCAAACCGTCTTTAAAATGTCAGCAAAATTTAGTTTAAAGTTGATGAAAAAAAGAAGCCTTTCCTTACAATTTAATCAGCAAATTATAAGGCAAGGCTTCCGCTTTAGCATTAATTCTGTTAGAAAAAAACAGCCCGCTCCTGTCAAAAGCAAAAGACCGGCAAAAAACAGGGTGATTATTCTGCCTGATTACTTAAGCTCAACAGTGGCTCCTGCATCTTCCAGCTTTTCCTTCATCTCATCTGCCTCTTCCTTGCTGACGCCCTCTTTAACATTACCGGGTGCTTCATCAACAACAGCCTTAGCCTCCTTAAGGCCCAGTCCGGTAAGCTCTCTAACGGCTTTGATAACATTAATCTTCTTCTGGCCGATTTCAGCCAGGAAAACATCAAATTCAGTCTGTTCTTCTTCTTCGCCATCACCATCTCCTCCACCGGCAGCAGCCATAGCTACCGGAGCAGCAGCACTAACTCCAAACTTCTCTTCCAGTTCTTCCACCAGTTCAGCCAGTTCCAGTACACTCATGTTCTCAATCGCTTCAATAATTTCTTCTTTATTCATTATAAGTTCCTCCTTAATGTTTTTTTAATTTGCTTTCTGTTCTCTGATGCTGTTCAAAACTCTTACCAGTCCGCTGATATTGCCATTCAGAACCCTCACCAGACCGGTGATAGGAGCCTGCATGCCGGCCAGCATCTGACCCAGCAAAACCTCCCGGGAGGGAATTTCAGCCAGCGCTGTCAGCTTTTCATTGCTGATCAGATTACCTTCCAGGGTTCCTGCTTTAATCTCGAGATTTTTATTCTCCTTGGCATAATCAACCAGCACCTTGGCCGGCGAAACAACATCCTCTATCCCAAAGGCAATGGCCGTCGGACCCACAAAATATTCCTCCACCTTTTCCACGCCCGCTTCCTCGGCGGCTATGGTCGCCAGGGTATTTTTGACAACTTTAAATTCAACCCCCGCTTCCCGAAGCTGACGGCGCAGCTCGGTCATATCTTCAACATTTAATCCCTTGTAATCTGCGATGATCATTGCTTTGGCCTGGTTAAATTTATCCTTCAGTTCTGCAACTGCAGCTTTTTTTTCGGGCTTTACCATTCTTTCACCCCCTTCAAAATCTTGACATTACCGGTGCTGCGAATCTTCGGGCATTAAAAAAACCCCCTGCAACAGGAGGCGGGTTTTCCAGACCGGGCAAAAATATCTCAAGAGAGTAAAAGGCATAACTCATCCCGGTATCTATCTGAAAACCTCGGCAGGTGTTTAAGCCTGACAACGGCTCCTGCTGTCTTCGGTTTCTTGCTATTCAGCTGTCAAATTCCATCAAATTCATATTCCAGCGGATTATAGTTAAATCTCTGGCTTTCCTTAATTAAGGCACCTGATAAACTAAGATACTTGATGGAATAAAATTCCTGTTTCTGATGAAGGTGTCGAATTAGCCTGATTATATGTTATCAGGTAATCTAACGGAAGTTATTCTGTCAGTTCCTGCTCAACCAGTTATTTAAAGCTTGCCTGAGCCAAATAGCACTTATCTTCCCAGCATGGTCATGATGCTCTGGGTATTCACTTTAATGCCGGGCCCCATGGTCGAGGAAACCGTCACGCTTCGGAGATATTTGCCTTTGGCAGCGGCCGGTCTTTCTCTTGCCAGAGTATCCATCAAAACCCTGAAATTCTCCATCAGCTCTTCCTTGCTGAAAGAAGCTTTACCAAAGGGCAGATGAATAACTCCATTTTTGTCAACCCGGTATTCCAGCTTGCCAGCCTTAAACTCTTTGATAGCCTGTTCCAATTCAAAGGTTACAGTTCCCGCCTTGGGATTGGGCATCAGCCCTTTGGGACCTAGAATCCGTCCCAGTTTACCAACTACACTCATCATATCTGGTGTGGCTATGGCAATATCAAAATCCAGCCAGCCCTCTTCAATTCTGTCGGCCAGATCCTCCTGACCTACAACATCAGCCCCGGCTTCTTCAGCCTCTTTGGCCTTTTCACCTTTGGCAAAGACAACAACCTTGATCTCTTTACCGGTGCCGGCCGGAAGCACAACTGTACCCCTGACATTCTGGTCGGCATGCTTGGGATTTACTCCCAGGTTGGCTGCTACTTCAATTGTTTCATCAAAGTTGGCACTGGAAAGTTCCTGAGCCAGTTTAATAGCTTCTTCTGGCTCGTAGAGCTTGTTCCGGTCATACTTTTCTGCTGCTTCCTGATACCTTCTGCTTCTCTGCATCTTTTATTCCTCCTAATGTGGTAAACAGGCCCTGACAGACCCTCCCACGATTTATCCCTGTCTTCGTCATCCTAAAGACTTCCTGAACTGAGCAAAGCAGGCTCTAAAATCAAAATTTTACTCTTAATTTGATTCTTACATAAAGCTTAATATAGCTTCACCAATTATAAAAAAGCTTCCCTAATTAAACCCACTCCAGTAAACTGTCAATCTCGACCGGGTACTTTCCGCCGGGCTATATTTAATTTCATACCTGAGATTCTAAACTGGATATATCTCTATTAAAAAAATACCTGGCTGATATAGCTGGATTTCTGCTACTCTGTCGGTTCTGTTTCTTGCTCGTCTAACTCATGCTGGTCCAATTCTTCCCCGACCAGAACCCCCATGCTGCGGGCCGTACCCTTGATCATGCTCATAGCTGCTTCCATATCAGCAGCATTGATATCTTCCCATTTAATTTTAGCTATTTCTCTGACATCATCCTCGCTGATGCTAGCCACCTTGTTAACATCGGGCTCTCCGGAAGCGGTTTCGATGCCGGCAGCCTGCTTGATTAAAACTGAAGCTGGAGGAGTTTTGGTAATGAAATCAAAGGAGCGATCAGCATATACAGTAATTTCTACCGGAATAAGGGTTCCGGCATCTTCCTGGGTTTTGGAGTTAAAGGCTTTACAAAATTCCATGATATTAACTCCGTGCTGGCCCAGGGCCGGTCCTACTGGAGGAGCCGGGTTGGCCTGCCCGCCAGGAATCTGCATTTTTATTTCAGCAATAACTTTTTTGGCCATTCTAACTACCTCCTTTCCAGACAATCATAATACCGGTCTTACAAAAATCAAAAATCATTTATTATATCATAATCAGTTTAAAATCAGTTTAATCTTACTCGTTAATACAATTATCCCGTATTAGGCTTTTTCAAACTGCGATAATTCCAGTTCCATGGGAGTTTCTCGGCCAAAAACATCAACCAGCACTTTGGCCTTCCGCTGGTCAGGATAAATTTCATCAACGGTACCGGAATTATCCTTGAAAGGGCCATCGGTAATGACCACATGGTCTCCTGGTTCCAGGTCAATCTTGAGTTCCTTATCCTTAAGACCCATGCCCTGGAGAATATGCTGGATTTCTTTCTTCTCCAGGGGCAGAGGCTTGGTACCGCTGCTGACAAAACCAGTTACTCCTGGAGTGTTGCGGACCACATACCAGGAATCATCACCCATTTCCATCTTGATTAAAACATAACCGGGGAAAATTTTCTTCTTAACAACTTCATCCTTACCCTTTTTTCTTTCCAGCCTTTCTTCCATGGGAACCAGAATTTCATGAATTTTATCTTCCATCCCGGTACTGGCAATTCTCTTTTCCAGATTGGCTTTAACCTTCTGCTCATGGCCAGAATAGGTATGAATCACATACCAGTTGGCCTTCTCTTCTGCTGTCAAATCATTCTCTTTCATAAAAAGGGCCTCCTTCCCTGTTTCAGGCCCTGAACCCGGATTCTAGCTTAAATTTAGGTTAAAAGAGGGGTTAAAATACCGGTCAGTATAACATCAACAATCCCCAGAAAGGCAATCAAAGCTATACAGGTAAGCAGAACAATCATTGTATTGCTCTTCAATTCTTCCCGATTGGGCCAGTTCGTCTTCTTCATTTCATTTTTTACCTGTTTAAAAAAACGGGTAATCTTTGTGATAATCCCACCATTTTTCTTTGCCATTAACCAGTCACCTCTCCCCTGGGCTGCTAGCTATTTAGTTTCCTTATGAAGGGTGTGCTTTTTGTCATGGGGGCAGTACTTCTTAAGTTCCAGTCTGTCCCTGGTATTCTTCTTATTCTTTGTAGTTGAGTAATTCCTGTTTTTGCATTCAGTGCATTCCAGAGTAATTATCTCTCTCATTCCGCCGCCACCTCCTCATTATTAAGTCTTAAGCGGAATATGGCAGAATATTAACCTTAATTACTGTATCATATTCTCAGAAAAAAGTCAAAGAACTCTTGCCGAATAATTTCCCTGCTCACCGCGAAAATCAAAAAGAAAGTATGTGCAGGGTAATCCCCTGCACATTGGTAGCCAACTTTGGTTTTGCAGAATTTACTCACTGTTTATAGCAAAATTCTCTGCTGTTTATTCCGGAGGTAAATCTGCCCCCTTAATCCTGTTCCAAATTGCAGTTTTCTTATTTAGGGCTCAATCAGAACTTTAATTGGCCAGATATTGATCCCTCTGGCAAATAATTTAGAGGCAGGCTTCTAATTCTCCTCTTACTTAAATTTTTAAGATTACTCGATTATCTCGGTAATAACGCCGGCCCCGACGGTGTTGCCGCCCTCTCTAATCGCAAAGCGCAGCCCCTCTTCCATCGCTATCGGGGTGATCAGCTCGGCATTCATCTCCACATTATCTCCCGGCATTA
>SLJX01000024.1 GCA_007134885.1 Halanaerobiaceae bacterium | reverse complement strand
TAGATTGTTTCACTGCGATAAGCATTTTACTGCAAATTTGTTTGACATGATCCTTGACATGATAAGGATTATAGTTTCGAAATTTGGCGATATCGACTTTATGCAGTGCAATCATTTAGTTAGATAGGTGTTACATGTCATAACTTGGATTACACTACTAACATTATATATTCTATTAATTATTATACATTCTATTATTTATAGATTCTATTATGTATTATTCCGGAGGGATATCCCTCCGGAATAGTAGTTCATCAGTAACATTAGTGATCTGATATAGTAATTATTGCATTCCCGCTATATAATATCTGATGGCTTGCTCCAGGGCCATCTTTAAGCCCACCGAATCATCAATCAGATTATCCTCCTGCAGCATCAGGGCCGCATAAAGTCCGGTATAAAAATGAGGATTCCATTTGGGCTGATTATAATCCTGAGCATAGAGCCGGAATAACCAGTCCAGAGCATCTGGCAAATCCCTTTCAACTGCTGAGATAACCAGTCGGGAACTATTATCGGGATCACTGTAGGAAAAGCGGCGGTAAAATTCCTGATAGTTATCCGGGACGCTGTCAGGTGCCTGCCAGTTTTGGCAGCGGGATAGTCTGGCTTCATCTACATCTTTGCCTGCCAGCCAATCCTGCAGGATTCCATAGGGAACCGGGAAATCACCCTGATGAAAATCAGCCTCTTCCCAATCCCGCAAAATATAAAGAGTAATCATATGATGAAGATTAATAATACCTTCACCAGAGGCAGCTTTCTTTAGCTCTTCCGCTGCCTCTATTTCCGCCTGATACTTCCCCGGTTCCAGTCTTTCCGGCAAGTCGTAGCGGCCAAGGTAGCTGAGATAGGATAAAAGGGCAGTTTCAGCTGCCGGGCTGCGGGAATTAATAATTTCCTTCATTACCGGCTGAAAACAGCTTAAGCTGTGCCCCAGGGTGTCGGTAATATGAAGAGATCCCAGGCCCAGCAAAGTCTCACTTAACTTTTCAGGCTCGCTCTCGTAAGCCTGCAGGGCATAATACATAGCATTATGAATATTCCCCTGTGAAAGTTCTAACTGCATTTTATCCAGGGGCTCAGCTACCCTATCCCGTCTGACAAAGTTTCCCGCCCTGACATTAAGCCAGTTTCTGCTGAGCGCTTCCTCCAGCAAAAGTTTTAATGCTTCCTGCTCGGTTATCCGGGATAAATAGCCCTGCCGGGATAATCTCCTCAGAAAAAGAGCCATCTTAACCTGATGAAAGCTGCCATAGGTCAGGTTAGACTCAAATACCAGTCCGGGGACCAACTCATCAATAAGACTGACCAGATTCCAGCTGGTGTCTGCTGCTACCCTTTCCAGAAACTTCTCCACAGAATCTTCATCTCGGTGTAAAAGCAGATCTTCCAGATAAGAATTCATTAATTCTATCCTCCTGAATCAATCTTATATTTAAACCATGTTGTTTAAGCAAGTATCTCAGTTCAGCCCGGTAATCTCAGAAGTTAATCTTTTAGTTTTTTGAGAATTTCCGAAAAATCCGGAACATCGCTGGTGGGATAGACTTTCACAAACTTCACCCTGCCCTCTTCATCAATAATTATATTGGATCTTTCAGCAAAGCCTTCCTCTTTTCTGAAAACACCAAACTTCTCAGCAACTTCACCATGAGGCCAGAAATCAGACAGCAGATCGGTTTCTTCGATCCCAATTTCATCTGCCCAGGCTTTTTTACAGTGAACGCTGTCAACACTTATCCCAAAGGCCACAGCATTGTGTTCCTCAAAAGCAAGCTTATTCTTTTCCAGAAGCTCCATCTGGGTCTGACAGGGTCCTGTCCAGGCCAAGGGATGAAAAGAAAGAATAACCTTTTTCCCGCGGTAGTCGGAAAGCTTAATTTCATCGCCCTTTTGATTTTTCAAAATAAAATCCGGTGCCTGACTGCCAACTTTTATGGGTTGTTCTGACATTATTATCACCTCATTTTGATATTATTTCTTCAGCTTGATATTAATTCTTAAAATACTGATCCCTTAACTCAGCATTCTGTAATAATTATAGCATTTTTTGCTAGATAAATGCAATATTATATTTTACAGAATGCTATTCAATCTTCTGCCAAATTCAGTAATTTGATCCGGGGTCAGATCTCGATGGGTTACCAGACGAATTCTGGTTTCATGGAGTTTATTGCTTAAAACTCCCCTTTCTTCCAGACGATCCCGAAGCCATCCCGCCCCCTGGTTTCCGGTATATTCCAGCATTACAAAATTAGTGGCCTGCTCTCCCAGCTTAACATCCTCATCCGGGCAGCTGCTAATAATAGCAGCCAGTTCTTCTGCCAGTTTATGGTCCTCGATCAGCCTTTCCCGTTCCTGCAGGGCTACCAGGCCGGCAGCAGCCAGTACTCCAACCTGCCTCAGGCCTCCCCCCAGCAGTTTACGACTTTTCCGGGCCTGCTCGATAAATTCAGCACTACCTGCCAGCATGGAACCCACTGGAGCGCCCAGCCCCTTGGAAAGACAGCACATAATCGAATCACATTCTGCCACCAGTTCATCGGGGTTGATTTCCAGTTCCAGAGCTGCATTGAAAATTCTGGCCCCATCCAGATGAACGGGAACATTATTTGCCCGGGCAGCCTGGCAGCACTCATCAATTCTATCCTTATCTACCGCCAGGCCTCCAGCCCGATTATGGGTGTTTTCCAGGCAGAGCAGGGATGTCCGGGGGAAATGAATATTTTCATCCCGAACAGCTGCTGCTATATCTTCAGGCTCAGGGCAGCCCCTCCTTTCCGGCAGAGTTCGGGCCTGAACTCCGCTGAGTCTTGCCAGGCCACCTACTTCATAAAAATATATGTGACTGTT
>SLJX01000105.1 GCA_007134885.1 Halanaerobiaceae bacterium | reverse complement strand
TTAAATCTCTAATAAATGGTTTCACTGCGAAAAAACATTTTGCTGCAAATTTGTTTGCAGAATCCTTGGCATGCCAAGGATTATAGATTCAAAATTTGAAGATATCGACTTTATGCAGTGCAATCATAAATTTCTAAAATAAAATCTATAAACAATTAAAAACAACTTAATTCAATAAACAACTTAACAAACGACTAAAAAATTGCAGCAAAACCATTTTAAATAATACTAACTCCCTTATAAATAAAACAAAATTTAAAAACTGATACCTAATTATAACAGGATTGAAACAGAGTGTTAAATATTCTCACTGCCCCTCTGTTATCAGTGCTACTTTTAATGTTCGATATTTTCTATCCTAACCCTGGTATAGGGTTGACGGTGACCGGTCTTTTTCCGGTATCGTCTCTTTGGCTTGTACTTAAAAACTATGACCTTTTTATTTTTGCCGTGTTCCAGAACCTTACCTAAGACGATGGCATTATTCAGGTAGGGGCGCCCGACCTCAAAGCCTTCCTCATTGGAAAGAGCCAGAACCTGATCGAAAACCACCTCTTCACCGGTCTCGGCTTCCAATTTTTCAATTTTGAGGACATCACCTTCTTGAACACGATACTGCTTACCACCGGTCTTTATTACTGCATACATTATACCAACACACCTCCCTTACCTCAGACTCGCCGGAATCAGGCAGATCCTTAGGGATCCTTTGATGTTTGCCAGCCCCGTGCGGTTTTGGCCGGAGAAAAACTCAGTTTTTGCCAGCCTTTATTTACCCAAGTCAGTTAAAGTTAAATTTTAAGAAAAGCATCTCTAACTTATTATGCCTCTTTTACTTCACCCTCTTTTATTTCACCTACGAATTAAAATTTTAGCATATTTTTTAGCCAAAGTCAAGGATAAGGATATCAAGGGGAAGCCATCTTGTAATGCTTAAAACCATTTTCAAATTCTTTCAACAATTTCCCTATTGCTATTTTACATTAAGAAACTTCCCCATAGTTATTTTACCCCTGGTGAGCTGCCCAGAGTGATGCGGTAATATTACTACCTGTCTATTTCTGCCTTTAAATTCATTTTAACTTCGACTATACCGCTGTCAGGCCTTATTGTTACCGCTGTTATAATAAAATTTGCTGCTGAATTTTTAAAAAAATGGTGTTTTCTAATAAAAACCATTATATAGAAGAGATTATGTCCTGTGTTTATATATTTTTTATGTTTAAATATCTTTTATATTTAAAATCAGGAGTTGGGAAGCAGACTGGCTTTAGCATAGGTTCGGTGAACTTCCTCAATTTTAACCCGGCATTCTTCGCCAACCTGATCTCCAGCCTCTTCCACAATAATTATATAACCCCTGCGCCGGGCAATGCCGGCTGAGGTATTATCGGAATGGCGGTCTTCAATCTTAAAGCGGTATTTCTGGCCCGGTTTAACCGGCAGGGCCAGATTTTTCAGTTTCTCCCTGGTTCCCTTCTCAATAACCTCAAAATCCTCGCGGTGAAGATCATTATTGCCCCGGATATAAATATCTTTGCCCAGCTCTTCCTCCAGCTGTTTCAGCTTTTCTCCCCCGTTGCCGATTAGTACAGCAGCAACTTCGGGATGGACCTCGCAGAGAATAGCCTCAAAGTGCTCCCGGGAAGCCAGTGAGGTAAGCTGCCGGATAACCTGGAAGGCCATGGTAGTCTCAGCGATAATCCGGCCGGTCCCCTCACAGTAGGGACATTCCTTCTGTACCAGTTCACTCAGCCTCTCCCGGACTTTTTTGCGGGTCATCTCCACCAGGCCCAGTTCAGTAAGACCCAGCAGGCTGGTTCTGGTCCGGTCTCTCTCCAGTTCCTGTTCCAGGACCTGAAGAACCTTCTCCCGGTTCTTTTTGATATCCATATCAATAAAATCAATTATAATGATGCCGCCAATGTCCCGCAGCCTGAGCTGACGGGCTATTTCCTTGGCGGCCTCCAGATTGGTTTTAAAAACAGTATCCTGAAGATTCTTTTTGCCAGTAAACTTGCCGGTATTAACATCGATAGCCACCAGGGCTTCGGTTGAATCAAAGATCACATAACCTCCGGATTTGAGCCAGACCTTACGCTGCATAAGTTTGTCAAGTTCCTGCTCAATCCCGTAAGTTTCAAAGATGGGCCGTTCTCTCTCATAGAGAAAGATGCGGGAGTTGATGTCGGGATCCAGTTTTTCGGCAAATTCCGAAAGGTTTTTGTAATCCTCCCGGTCATCGATTACCACCCGATCAATCTCGGGGGAAAGATGATCCCGAACAATCTTATGGATCAGGTTGATATCGCTGTGGAGCAGCTTCACAGCCCGGTTGCGATTATAACGCGAGAGAATCCGCTGCCAGAGGGAAGAAAGAAAATTATAATCCATCTCCAGCAGTTTTTTATCCTTTTCATAGGCGTTGGTCCGGATAATTACTCCATTCTGATCATCAATCAATTCCCGGGTGATATTTTTAAGCCGGTTTCTTTCTTCCTGATCGGTTATCCGCCGGGAAATATTGATCCTGTTCTCTCCCGGGAGAAAGACATAATAACGTCCAGGAAGGCTGATTTTGCAGGTAATCTTAGGACCTTTACTGCCGATGGGCTCCTTGGTAACCTGAACCATAATTTCCTGCCCAGGCCGTAAAACTTCGGTAATCTTCAGCTGATGGCGGGAAAACTTCTTGCGCTGCCTCTTGTTAAAGAGGGGATAAGCATCATTAATGTGGAGAAAGGCATTTTTTTCAAAGCCGATATCGACAAAAGCTGCCTGCATCCCCGGCAACACATCCCTGACCTTACCCCGGTAAATATTGCCGGCACTGCGGTCATAGGTGTCCCTTTCAAAAAAAAGATTATCCAGTCTATCATCAACCA
>SLJX01000093.1 GCA_007134885.1 Halanaerobiaceae bacterium | reverse complement strand
TATAGAATGCTATCTGCTGCAAATTTCTTTCTGACAGCTGTGACAGGAGCTGAGCCGGGGAATTGATCTGGTCAGTTTGCCGGGAAGCTTTTCTGCAGCTTCAGCTGGACTAAGGGCAAGTCTGTCTGAAAAGAGCGACAATAAAGCTCAGGCTGGGGGGATTCAATGAATCTACTGAGTTTACTTTTAAATGGGCTGGCAGGTGCAGCCACCGGCTACATAACTAATGATATTGCGGTTCGAATGATATTCAGAAAAATCGGGCCCTTTGGCGGAGTTCTGGAAGAAACCAGAGAAGAATTTATAATTAATATAAGCGAACTGGTGGAAGATGAAATAATTAACTATAATACCATTGCTGGAGAACTGGAGCGGCCGGAGTTTCGCCAGGAAATTTCCCGCCTTCTGGAGGAAGTGGTTTTTCTCCGCCTTAAAGAGGATCTGGAAGAGATTGACTGGCAGGATATTCCCGGCTATCAGAAAAGCTGCCGGGGCCTGGCTGAGATTTTGACCAGCCCTAAATTTATCGCTGAGATTTTAACCGCTCTGGCTGAGACCAGCAGTCTGGATGAGGCCCTAAGTTCCGAGCAGCTAGAGGAAATATTAGGGAGTTCTCTGAAGGCTCTAGATTCCCTTTTGGATGATCCTCAGGCAGGTGGAGAACTCTCTCTAATTCTGTTTAATATGCTCAATATTATTCGTCAGGAAGACAGTCAGCAGCAGGCTTTGAGAGATTTTATCCAGGACTTCCAGAAGGAACTGGAAAAAAGAGAGGGAGAGCTAAATGAAGCCCTGATTGACTTCTATCAGCAGCTTCAGCTGGAAAAATTTGTGGAAAATAAGCTTGAGGAAATTTTCAATACACCCCTGGCTGAGATTTATCAGGCAGGGGAAGCGGTAAATTCGCAAACCGGCCCGGGGCAGCTGATGCTTGATTTTCTCGAGACCGACACCGGACGGGAGATAGGCCAGGACCTGCTGGCAGCCCTTTTTAGTTCTCTCCAGGAAATTAATCTTACCCTGCCTGAATTATTTGAAGAAAGCTGGAATGAAACCCTGGCCCCCCTGTTAGAAGAGAAACTGCCTGAAATAATTGAGGAGCTGCTTCTCTGGCTGGATGATCACAGCAGTGAACTGGAAGACAGGGTTGATCGGGTTATTGGTGAGGTGCTGGCGGAGGGCCAGGGATTGCGCAATAACATCAAGCAGATTCTTTATCGGTCACTTCAGGGGAATATTGCCCGCCGTTATGGAATAATTGGCAGCGTAATGTCAGGTATGGCTGGCGATGAAAAAATCACCAGCCTGGCCAGGGATCTGACCGAACAATTAACAGAAATTTTCGAAAAAAACAGCCTGGGCTGGCTGGTATACCGGCTGGCTGAACTTGGACTTCTGGAAGAAGAGCTCTGGTATGATTTTCTCCTGCAGAGACTGAGGAATTTTGCTGACAGCAGCTTTTCCCGGGAAGGTGTTGCCGGCGAACTTCCTGCAGTACTGTCAGAAATAACCCCGGCAGATATTCTGGGTGACAGGCTTCCTGAACTTCTAGCAGAGGAAACACCAGTGGTGCTTGCTTCCCTGACAGGAGATCTCTTAAGTTCTCCAGAAACAGCAGATCTGCTGCAGAATAAGGTGAATGAGTTATTCTTCGCTGCAGACAGGGACAGCCCGGTTTTCCAGGCTCTGGAAAAAGGAGCCAGAACCATTTTCCAGGATCAGGAGAGAATTGCCCGGCTGGCGGAGGAACTGGGATCAATTTTATTTGAATATTTGGAGGACAGGCCTCTCGGACTTTCTAATTTTCAGGCAAATCTCAGTCTGGCCCGGGAGATTTCTGATTTTCTGGAAGATCAGGTTGTCTGCTGGCTGATAGAACAGGGTGGAACCAGCCCTTCCCGGTTATTATCCAGACTGGAGATGGTGGCTGATTATCAGGAACGGATGACAGACTTTTTTCTGGAAATAATTGAGGAAAATCTTGCCAGCCTGCTGCAGGACAGGGTCAGTCAGGCAGTGGCAGATAATCTGTATGACCTGTCTGTGGAAGATATGCGCCAGGTGGTGGAAAGTTTTGTCGGTACCGAACTCAAGCCCCTGACCTATTTTGGGGGGTTGCTGGGCTTTATTGCCGGTCTGCTGCTGGGAATTGCCGGGGGAGGGATGCTGGCAGCAGCAGATGCACCTCTTCGGCTAATAATTTCCATGCTGGTTTACGGATTTGTGGGCTTTTTAACCAATGTGCTGGCTATTAAAATGATATTTCGGCCCTATCAGCCTGTCTGGCTGGGCGGTCTGCAGCTTCCTCTGACACCGGGGCTTTTTGCCCGCAATCAAAAACGATTTGCCAGCGCTCTGGGTGATTTTGTTCAGGATGATCTGCTGAATCCCTATCGCATCAACCGTTTGTTTCAGAATCAGCGTCATGATATTGAAGAAATGATCTTCCAGGAGATGAGCAGCAATTATTTTCGCCGGGTTCGGGCAATCCTGCGGGTCAGCAGTGATCTTCTCTCGGGAAAAATAGTTGACTTGGGGGCAGACAGGACCTACCAGCAGAGCAGCAGGCTGGCGGATAAAATAGCTGCAGAAACAGAGAAACTGTCAATATCAGAGGAACTGCTGGCTGAACTGGAAAAGAGGGTGAAACAACGTCTTTCAGAGCCTTCGGGAGAATCCAGTCTGCTTACTACTGGCCTGGAGAAATTAAATAAAATACTTCTCTCAGAGGAAAAAAATTTGAAATATTTTCTTACCCGGCAGGAGCAGAAGGAGCTGCTGGAATATTTCAAGCAGGAGCTGGGAAATTTTCTGGGAGAAAATCTGAAATCTGAAAAAGCTAAAAATAATCGGGAAACTGAGGAGGGACAGACCGGTCTGGAGGACCTGGCTGCAGAGGTAAT
>SLJX01000103.1 GCA_007134885.1 Halanaerobiaceae bacterium | reverse complement strand
TTTACGGGCAGAAAAAGTATGTGTAATGTGTCTGAAAATTTCATTTTTCAATTTCATTTTTCAAAGATATCATTTTTCACAGAAATGCGGGAATTTAAATGTGAGAAACCCTTTAATGTCAACTAAAAGTTTAAAAGATGACCAAATCCTTTAATATTAACTAACTGGTTATAATATAATCTAAATACTTTAATGTTAACCAACGGTTTACAAGTTGACCCCCAATTTTATATATTATTTACTAAAGCTGAATTTAAAAATTAAGCTGAGTTTAAAAATTAATTTAATATCCAGCAACAAATTCACTTGACATCCTGCTCTCCTGCTTTTATAATCTAAACAGTACTAATTTATAACCCAGTTTATAATCCAGAAATAATCATCAAGATCACTGATCAAACTTGAATAAACTCAGCATAATACAAATATTCACAGGCTCTCGCACAGCTCTTATTATCCAGACTTTCTTAAACATTTTCACCCTGCAGGCTGCTTTTTCAGTGCTTTTTCAAACTGATTTTTATAAGACTCTTAACAGGTTCTATCCAACCTTTTCTTACAAGCTCATTTTTACAAGTCCATTCTTACAACCTCTTTCTCTACAGGCTCTTGATAATAACTGATATATACCAAATACTAGAATAAAGGGCGGAGGCGGCAGCTGTGGACAGCATATTCGTTTCAGGTTATGCAAAATTTCCTCAGAATATCACCGGGCATGAACTTTACAAGGAGGTCGCCATAGGCCTGCTCATTGATAAGAAAACCGGCAAAATTATCGATGTTGACTGCTCGCTGATTACCCGCACTGCCCGGGAATTTGCTGCTGAAATACTCATTGGCAGAAATATCCGGAACCTGGAGCCGGCAGTAGCTGATTTTGAAAATCACTATTTTGGCCATGCCCGGGGAGCTTTGATTGCCTCCCTGCGCTCGGCCCAGAAGCAGTATCTCGACAAAATTACAGATAGTACAGAATAAGTGATCTTTCTGAAGCCCAGAGCCTTAAAATTAAGAACCCAAAGTCATAAGGCCCAAATGCCCAAAGGCTCAAAGGTTTAAATTCAAAGCCGTAAGTTCCAAAGGCTCAAAACTTAAGGCCCAAAAGACCAGATGGTTAACTCAAAGGAGCCCAATTTAACGCAACCCAAGGAAGTTTATTCCGGAGTTTTGGAATTGAGCTTTGAGAGCAAATTTGCTTGTCGCTGAAAGAATTTCTCCATGCCCCAGTGAGGGCCCAGCAGAGAAAAAAGTTTGTATCAGTAATAGGTTTTCTAGAGATTTTCTAGAAAAAATAATTAAATAATCCTGCCTTTTATCTGCCGCAGATAATGGATCCGGTAGAAGCAGCCCTTCTATCTACAAGTTCATTGTCATCTGGCAGATGAGCCCCGGTTAATCATGAAGTTTTTTTGATTGGTCGGGGCTTTCCTGTTGTAAAGTAGAGAATCAGCGGCTTATAAAATACCAATAAAAAACCAATAAAATACAAATAGAACACCAAACTTCCGGTAAAACACAAATAGAACACAAATAGAACACCAATAGAACACCTAAAAAACCTATGAAGATCTATAAACAGCTATAGGCAGCTATAAACGCCTATAGAAACCAAAAAATCTATAAAAAGCTCTTATGTACAAAAACAGAATCGAAATCAAAAAATCTAAAAACCTAAAAATGAGGGATAGAAATGCAATTTTTATTAACAGACTGGTGGACCAGTCCCTTTATGCTGATGTTTTTGGCCGTATTCACCGGCCTGCTGCTGGGAAAAATCAAATTTGGTAGATTTAAATTCGGTGCTTCAGGCACATTATTTTCCGGTTTGATAATCGGCTATTTTGTTTATGATTATGCCCTCGGTCTGGGTGAAGGTCATCCAGCCTACTCGCAGGCTCAGGAGATGCTTGCCAGCAGGGTTGTCCCCCAGGGCTTTTTTACACTCTTTCTGATTCTTTTTGTTGCTGCAGTCGGTCTGCTGGCTTCGGAGGACATAGTGCTGGTGGTTAAAAAATATGGGGCTAAATTTGTCCTGCTGGGTTTGATCGTTACCCTGGCCGGCATGCTGACTGCTTACGGAATGACCTTTGTAATTGCTGAGGCCGATCGCTATGAAATGGGAGGTGTCTATACCGGGGCTATGACCAGCTCGCCTGGTCTGGGGGCTGCTATTGAAGCCGCCACCGATCATGCTGAAAGGCGGGTGGAAAAATTCGCCGAACTTTCTCCGGCTGAAAGAGAGAAGATCCTGGTAAAAATTAATTCTCAAGAATATCTTCCAGAAGAAACAGAAAGTTTAAGTCAGGAACAGCAGCAGCAGTATATTGCTTACAGCGATGGGGGAGTGGGTCTGGGCTATGCTGTGGCCTATCCCTTCGGAGTGATGGCCGTAATTCTGGCTGTCAACTTTCTGCCGGTGCTTTTTAAAATTAATGTCCAGGATGAGAAGAAGTTATTTCATCAGGAAATGGAAGAAGCCCGCCGCAACAATGGTAATGGCAAGGAAATTGATCCCGTTAATTTTGATATTATGGCCTTTGGACTGGTAGCCCTGCTGGGCTACACCCTGGGAGCAGTGCAGTTAAATCTGGGCCCGTTAGGTTATGTCGGCCTTGGTTCTACCGGCTCGGTACTGATAGTTTCTCTGCTGCTGGGCAGCCTTGGCCAGCTTGGCCCCCTTACCTTCCGCATGCACAGCCGTGTCCTGGGGATGATCCGCGAATTTTCTCTGGCATTTTTCCTGGCAGTCATCGGCCTGCGCTACGGCCATGATGTAGGAACAGCAATACTGGGAAGAGGCCCTATTCTGGCAGTTAGCAGTGTAATTGTTGCTTTTATCTCGATTTTGGTCGGCTATTTTGTCGGCAGAAAAATCTTTAAGCTCAACTGGGTGCTTTTAAG
>SLJX01000002.1 GCA_007134885.1 Halanaerobiaceae bacterium | reverse complement strand
AGAAAAATTCACTAAAAAAATGACTTGTTCTTCTGGATCCCGAGCAGCAAAATCGGGACATTTACTGCTGGGTTTATTTCAGGAGGATTATCAGGAGTTTTTTATCATCTGTAATTTCGGGACCGCAAGACCGACTGGTTGGAAAGGTAATTGAAATCCAGTTGGGTCTGTAGTATAGTTAAATTAACTTACAGAAAATGTCTGAAAAACCTGTAATTACATCCAAGAAGGAGTGAAAATGATGAGCAAACAGCAGATTCCTGTTAGAGAGCTGGGAGAAACCGGAGAAAAGGTTTCGATATTGGGTCTGGGTGGTTATCATATCGGCCAACTTCCTGAAAAAGAAGCTGTTCAGCTGATTAGAGAGGCCGTCGATAACGGCATAACTTTTCTTGACAATGCCTGGTGCTATCATCAGGGCCTCAGCGAAAAAATTATGGGCAAAGCTCTGGAGAACGGTTATCGGGAAAAAGTTTTTCTCATGACCAAAAATCACGGCAGGAACCGGGAGAGATTTGAGAAGCAGCTCAATGACAGTCTCAGCAGGCTGAAGACAGATTATATTGATCTGCTGCAGTTCCATGAAATTGTTCATGATGGTGAACCGGAAAAAATAGCCGCAGAAGGAGCCCTGGAGGCAGCCCTGGAAGCCAAGGAGGCCGGCAAAATACGATATCTGGGCTTTACCGGCCACCGCCTGCCCAAACTCCATCAGGAGATGCTGGAACTGGAGGTAGACTGGGACACCGTGCAGTTTCCGGTTAATCTCCTGGATTATCATTACCGCAGCTTTCAAAATCAGATAATGCCCCAGGCCAGGGAACAGGAGATGGCGGTAATCGGAATGAAAAGTCTGGCGGGTGGAAGTATTTTTGATAGCGGTGTCAATATCACCGCCAGGGAGGCCATTTCCTATGCCCTTTCCCTGCCGATCAGCACTCTGGTTAGTGGGATAGATTCCTTTGAAGTTCTGGAGCAGAACCTGGAAATAGCCCGGAATTTTGAACCTTTAGGTGAACAGCAGATCCTGAAACTGAGGAGGCGAATACAACCAGAAGCCTACCAGGGCAAACATGAACATTACAAGAGATAAAGGAAAAACTCGAAATTGAGCTCTGCTTAAAGAAAAAGAGGAGGTAATAGCATGGTTATCAAAATAGGCAAGAATCCCAATGCAGTTGTGCTTCCTGATCAGTACAATACCGATGTTTATCTCAGCGATTATGATGAAAGCTATAAATTACTGTCCTTTCATCCGCTGGCCTGGACCAGCACCTGTGCCGGGCAGATGCAGTCGCTGGAGGAGCACTTCGATGCATTTCAAAAATTAAACATAATTCCCTTTGGTATAAGCGTGGATCCGGTTCCCGGCAAAAAAGCCTGGGCGGAAAAACTGGGTCTGAAAAAGCTGAAAATCTTATCGGATTTTTATCCCCTGGGTTTTGCCGCCCGGATGATGGGTGTCTATCTTCCCAGTAAAGGTTTTTCCCGCCGGGCCAATATTCTTCTAAGCCCGGAGGGTGAGGTAGTCTGGACTAAGGTTTATGACCCGGATGAACTTCCTGATATCAATGAGGTTCTCAAAGCCTGCCGGGAAGTGATTTAGCCCGCTCACTTAGCTACTTGAGATATTTATCAAACCAGTCCAGCATTTCCTTAAGCCGGCGGATGCGGCTTTTAGGCCTGCCGCTGCGGGAAAGTTCGTGATTTTCTCCTTTGAAAAGACAGAGTCTGCTTTCCACGTCATGATACTTGAGGGCGGTGAACATCTGCAGACCTTCGGTCAGCCAGCAGCGGTAGTCTTCTTCCGAGTGGATAAAGAGGGTGGGGGTACTGACCCGGTCGGCATATTTGAGCGGTGAGCCCTCCCATAGTTTTTCCATCCCGGACCAGGGTGTGGCACCCTGATATTGATCTTCAACGAAATAGTAGCCGATATCGGTGGTGCCGAACATTGAGATCCAGCTTGCAATGCTGCGGTGAGAGACAGCAGCCTGAAAGCGGTCGGTCTGACCGATGGTCCAGTTGGTCATGTAGCCGCCGTAGGATCCCCCGGTTACCCCCAGCTTATCTTTGTCAATAAAATCAAAACTTTCCAAGGCGGCATCGGTAACCTCCATGAGATCCTGATAATCCCGGCTGCCGTAAGCCGACCTGATATCAGCAAATTCATTACCCCGGCCATCACTGCCCCGGGGATTGCTGAAAATAACGGCATAGCCGGCTGCTGCCAGCACCTGAAACTCATGAAAGAAGATGGTACCATAGACAGTCTTGGGACCTCCATGGATTTCCAGAACCGCCGGATATTTTTCTCCGGGCTGGTAATCTGCCGGCTTCATTAGCCAGGCATCAAGCTGACAGCCGTCGGAAGCTTCAACCTGAAAATATTCCGGGGTGACAGTAGTTTTGTCGGCCAGAGTTTCTCGGTTGAAACTGCTGAGCTGCCTTTCCTCCCCCTGCTGGAAGAGATAGAGCTCCTGGAGTTTATTATCCCGGAAACCAACAAAGACAATCCGGTCCCGGCTGACATCAAACATATCAACCGTACCCTGCCGGACAATAATCCTTTCCACCTTATAGCCGGAATCTTCCAGATTGAGGCAGTTAAGATAGGTATTATACTCCTCGGTGCTGAGAAAGTAATATTTACCAGCCTCACAGGTGCTGGTCTGGCCTTTGCCATAGCGGCAGTCGTTGCCAACTGAGGTCCAGAGACTTCTATCCAGTTTATGGGTCAGCTGCTCGATTTCTCCGGAAATAATATTCAGCCGGAAAAGATCGGGATTGGAGTTCAGACCGATATCTTCCATCTCATTGGCTGCAAAAACCAGGTGTTCATTATCCTGAAAATCCAGCGAAGCGACAGCCCATTCTCGATCGGTCAGCTGGGTTAAACCCTTATCTTCCAGGTTATAGAGATAAATATTGCTGACTGTATCAGCTTTGTCCTGGAAATATTTCAGGCTGACAGCTACCCTGCTGCCGTTCTCAGCAAGGGTAAAATTCTCTATATTATGTTTTCCTCCAATAAGTTCGCTGATTTCTTCAGTTTCTAAATCCAGCCGGTAGAGATGATTGCGGTAATGATCGGTAAATCCTTTACCGTTTGCCCAGAAGGGGATCTCCTCCAGCACCTCAATATCCTTATCTTCTTTAAGCTTTTCTTCATCCCGTTCCCGGAGATCCTTGCTGGCAGTAAAAATCAGTCCTCCTCTGCCATCTGCTTTAAAATTCTGGACTTTTTGAGAAATATTTAAGAAATGCTGAGCTTCGCCTCCGGTGACATTGATCAGGTAGAATTCTGTCCTGGGCAGCAGCCTTTCCTCATCCTTTTCCTCCCTTTCTGAGGTGAAGATGATTTTTTCTTCATCTAGCCAGGCAAAGCTTCCGTCCTTATCTCCAGTGGTGAGCTGAAAAAGTTCTTTACCGGGTTCCCCTTCAAAGTCATAGATCCAGAGCCGGGAGTTATATTCATTTTCTTCCTGATCCGCTGCTGTTACCCGAAAACAGAGCCGCCTGCCGTCAGGCGAAAACCGGGGCTCTGCCAGGAACTTATAATTTGTGAAGCTGTCAATTTTTATTTTTTTCATTACTACCTACCTTCCTTCCTTTCCTTGACTGATTCTGAATAATTTTTGCCAAATGAATCTAACAGGATAAGCTGTCAACCATTATTCCGGTTATAATTAATATTGAGCAAAAAACCTTGAGTTCCTGCAGATTCTATTATAAATTGTTTAATTAAATTTTCTTAGAGAATTTAATTAAACAGTTAAATATGCAGATAAATACCCAGGGCTCTGACAGCAATCAAAGTAGATTATTTAATTACATTCCGGAGAGTTATTTTGCAGGAAAATTATAAAATATTATTGCTTGCTGAATTTCCGGGAAGTCCGGGATGACATAATTTTGGCAATGGTTACAATAATCAACAAATTAAAAAGAACAGGTAATAGCAGGAATTATTAAATAAAAGAAGAACATTATAAATAAGGGCTCTTTTGGGAAATGGGGCCTGTTGTGAACTTAGAGTAAAACTTAAAGCTTTTGCTTGGAATATATTTAACAGTTTCTTTAATATGAGATTAAGGTACAGAAAAACAGTTAAGATACAGTGATTATTTTTATTTTTCCAGCTGCTGGGGGGATCTGTATGTCGATCGATGATAATTCCAGGAAATATAGCCTAAAAGATGAAGCTCTGCTCAATATTATTCCTGATGTGCTTTTAATGATCAATGACGAGGGGTTAGTGGTGGATTATCGAATAGATGATCCGGAAAATTTAGTCATCCCCCTGGAAAATATAGTTAACCGCAGTATAGATCAGCTGCTGCCGGCTGACTATGCAGCTGAGGCCGAAAAGATACTGGAAAAGGTTTTTGATAAAGGTGAGACCGAAATATTTGAGTTTGAGTTACCCTTTGAAGAGGAAATTAACTACTATGAAAGCCGAATTCTGCGTTTTTCTCAAGAACTGGCCCTGGCAATTGTCAGGAATATAACTGATAAAAAGAATATGGAACAGCAGCTAAAAGAAGAAGCGGAGAGATTTAAGACCTTTATCAAAGTGTCCAATACCGGAGCCTGGCAGTATGACAGGGAATCGGACTATCTCTGGTGCAGCCGGGAGTATTTCACCATGCTGGGGCGGAAGAGAGAGGAATTTGATTTCTCAGGGAAACCCAACCTTCAGGAAACCTGGATTGATCTGATACATCCTGAGGATAAGGAGCAGGCCAGCAGGGCTTTTGCCAGATATCTGGAGAGCGGCTCCAGCGGGATGTACGAAAATACCTTCCGTATGAGAGACAGCCAGGGAGGCTGGGTCTGGATTCTTTCCCGGGGCAGTGCTATTCCTGATGAAAAAGGCCGTCCCAGCAATAAGATTGTGGGAACCCATATTGATATTACCGAATTGAAAAGTGCTCAACAACAGGTTATGGAGCAGAAAAATATCGTGCAGCAACTTCACCAGACAGCGCTGCTTTTAAGTGACTGCCAGTCCGAGGAAGAAGCCCTGGAAGTTACTATTGAAGCAGCAGAAAATATTCTGGATTTTAACCTCTGTGACATCAGTCTGGTGGAAGATGACTTAATAGTGACGAAGGCTACTTCAGCAGCGGCAGCAGTGGAAACCAAAATGGAGGTGCCCATCACTGAAGGTCTGGCAGGCCGAACTCTAGAGACCGGGGAGAGCTATCTGGTCAATAACCTGGAGAAAAACAGCTATGCCCGACCGGCCAGCAGTAAATATAAATCTGCTTTAAGTCTGCCAATCAAGAATTTTGGAGTATTTCAGGCGGTGGCAACCAGTAAAAATGCTTTTACCCGCCAGGATCTGGAGTTATCCGAGCTGCTCATTGCTCATATGACAACTGCTCTGGAGCAAATTAGATATAAAAGGGGTATAGTTTATAAAAGCTACCATGATGAGTTGACCGATACCTATAACCGCAGATTTTTTGAAGAAGAGCTAAACAGGCTGGATACCGAAAGACAGCTGCCTTTAAGCATTATAATGACAGATTTAAATGGACTGAAAATCATTAATGACAGCTATGGCCATAATCAAGGTGACCAGGTTATCCAGGCAGCCGCTGAACTGATGCAGGATATCCTTCGTTCGGAGGATATTTTGGCCCGCTTTGGTGGAGATGAATTTGCCATACTGCTGCCCAGGACCAGCCGGGAAGAGGCTTTAAAGATAGTTGACAGAATTGAAGAGAGCTGCAAAAAAACCAGGGATTGTACTTTTCCTGTTTCTCTTGGTATAGGGGTTGCCACCAAGACAAACAGTCAGGAAGAAATTGAAGAAATTTTAAAGAAAGCTGATAATAACATGTATCAAAATAAATTATTAACTAGTAGAAACACTAAAAGCAGGGTGGTAAATGGCCTGCTGGATAATCTGCATCAGCAAAGCGACGAAACAGAAGAGCATCTTGGCCGGCTGAAGGAGCTTTCTCATAAATTTGGCGGGAAACTTGGCCTGTCAGAAAAAGAAACAAAGAGGCTGGAATTGCTGGCTAATCTGCATGATATAGGTAAATCCTCAATTCCCTCTCATATTTTCTTCAAAAAAAGCCCCCTGACTGAAAAAGAATGGGATTATATCCGGGAGCATTCTGAAAAAGGATTTAGAATTGCTTCAGCTACTGAAGAATATGCCCCGATATCCCGGGAAATCCTTTCCCACCACGAACGCTGGGATGGCAGGGGATATCCCAATGGTCTGGTTGGAGAGGAAATTCCCTATCTTGCCAGAATTTTTGCCATTCTGGATGCCTATGAGGTAATGACCGGAGACCACACCCGGGGAAGAAGGTTCTCCCGAGAGGAAGCTCTGGCAGAAATAGAAAGGCTGGCCGGCAGCCAGTTTGATCCGGAGCTGGTAGAGAGATTTACAGCAATAATGAGAATTTATGATTGAGAAGATTACAGAAATTGGTATCCTGTCATTTAGCAGTTTATTTCAGAACATATTACAGCAGGATTAAGAACATATAGCAGTAGCATTAAAATAAAAACAGCCCGCCGATGAAGGCGGGCTGTTATGCTACCTGCTGTTTTATTATCAGTTACAAATTGTGCTAAATCTATCTGTTTCGCTCTTATTTTGTTTTTAATAAAGAGAGTGGTTCTGTTAACTGTCGGGGATAATCTTGCCTGCAAAATATACCTGAAAATTTATCTGGATATAATTATTGTCAGCTCTGAATTATTGTTACTAAACCAGAAAGCTAACAGCAGGGACTTCCAGGTTAAACTCTACCAGTTCCTGAGAAATGTCCTCTTCCAGACCAAATTCATCTACGGGGTCTTCATCAAACTCTTCAAATTCCTCTTCATCCGGAACACCACAGGCAGCTGCTGCGAAGACAACCAGGGTCAGGACAAGAGCCAGAGTAATAAACTTATGATATTTCCTCATTGTTCGCACCTCCATGAAGAATTTTTTACCTTTCTCATCTTGCAAAATCAGTATAACTGATGAATATGTTAATAATGTGGCTGGAGTATAAAATAATGTTGGTTTTTATCTGATAAATTTCAAAACAAAATGTGTGACTTTTATGAACAATTACACCTGCACTTCTCAGGATTTATATGGTATAATAGAGTATATTTTTACAACCTCGGCGATTACGAGCTTGGGCGATTACTAGCTTATAATCTGACTGAAATCGGGGAGTATCTAAAATTTTTGCTTATCCGGGAAGGCGATTAGCATGGAGGAAAAAAAATATGAGCCCCTGAGAAATATCCCCTTCAATGATAAGCTCGGTTATGGAGCAGGAAATCTGGGCAGCGGGATAATATTTCAAGCTCTGAACACCTATATCGTTTTTTATGCCACAGCAGTTTTAAATATACCCGGACTGCTGGTGGGGCTGGCAGTGGGTATCAGCATAATTTGGGATGGTCTTACCGATCCGGTGATGGGTTATATTTCAGACAGGACTAGTATGTCTTTTTTGGGTCGGAGGCATTTTTATCTGCTGCTGGGAGCTTTTTTTACCGCTCTGATTAATTATTATCTCTGGGTAATTTCTCCCGAACTTCCTCTTAACATTAAATTTCTCTGGCTGCTGGCAGGAGTAATCCTGGTAAAGACTTTTTTAACTATTTTCAGCACTCCCTATGTGGCAATGGGAGCTGAATTATCCTGCGATTATAATGAGCGGACCTCAATCCAGGCCATCAGAACGGTATTTTTTATTCTGGGAATTTTTCTGGCCAGTGCTCTGGGTCTCTACCTCTTTTTCGGCCCCACTCCTGAATATCCTCTGGGACAGTTAAATCCAGGGTCCTATCGAAACCTGGGACTGGCCTCCTCAATCATAATGCTGGCCTTTGGTCTGGTGACCTTTTTTGTGACCTTTAAATATATTCCCCGGCTTTATCAGATTGAAAAAGAGAATAGTATGTCACTGACAGCTGGTGTTGGCAGTACTCTTCGGGGGGTAATTGCTGATCTGATCATCGCCTTAAAGAACCTTGATTACCGGGCGGTGGTTCTGGGTTATCTCTTTACCAATCTCACTGTAGCTCTCTTTGCTGCCCTGGGACTTCATGTTTTTACCTTCACCTTTAACATGATTAATACCGAAATTGCCATAGTAGTGGGAGTGCAGTTTATTTTAAGTATTCTTTCCCAGCCCTTCTGGGTTAAAATATCAGCAAAGCTGGATAAAAAGCCGGCTGCTCTCCTGGGATTGAGTCTTTCCTTCCTGGCCGGACTGCTGCTGCTGGCAGCTGTCCTGTTTCGGAGACAGATAATTGAAAATTATCTGCTGCTGCTGCCCTATGCTGTTCTGGCTGGTTTTGGGACCGGAGGTCTTTTTACTCTGCCAGCCTCAATGGTGGCGGATATTATTGATGTAGCAGAGCTGAAAAACGGTATCAGGCTCGAGGGCATTTATTATGGAGGGCTCACCTTTGCCTATAAAACCTCCCAGTCCATTGCAATACTGTTGCTGGGGGTTTTTCTCGACCTGATTGGCTTTGATGCTGCCCGGGAATTTCAATCTGGCCTGACCCTTATGCTGATGGGTTTGTTGCTGGCAATCGGGGGAATGTTTTTTATTATTCTGGCCTTTATTTTTTATAAAAATTACCGCCTGGATCAGGAAACAATTTCCCGGATCCAGCAGAGGATAGACAGATAATACTATCAGGTAACAGTTTTCCTGGCCGGGAACAGTTGTAAGAGCAGGCTGGAACAGTATGCTAACAGCAGAGTTGTTAACAGCTGATAAAATAGGTATAATTAATTTAGTGAGATGATCAGCTGTCCAGGATCTTTAGATTGAATTTTATCTTAAAACATTTAACCGGGAGTTGATATGCTGTGGAAATTAAAATTGGCAGGAAAGATGATCTTATTGCCAGGGAAGTGGATGAAGAACATGCCCTTAAAACCCAAAAACGGGTGATTTTTTCTCCGGCGGAACACTGGGACAGTCATGTTATGAGAATTTTTACCCTGGAAGAAGGCGGACAAACCTTCCGGCATCAGCATGAATGGCCTCACTGGGTTTTTGTTCTGGAGGGAGAGGGAGCGGTGATAACAGAGGAGAAAAGTTATCCTCTGGGAAGAGGATCCTATGTCTTTGTTCCTCCTGAGCTCAGACACAATTTTGAGAATACCGGAGAAGAGAAATTTGAGTTCATGTGCATAGTTCCTGCGGAGGGAGATAGTTTCTAGAGGAAGATTTTATCCGGCAGGTTAGAAATCTTTTAGTGGTTTCGACCGGGGGGGATAAAAAATGTATGATGTGTTGATAATCGGAGGAGGGCCTGCCGGTTCCTCAGCAGGCAGACGGGCAGGTGAACTGGAGCTGAAAACTCTGTTGATAGAAAAGGAGATTTTTCCCCGCTATAAGCCCTGTGCGGGAGGGTTATCCAATCTGGCCAGATCCTATCTGAATTTTGTCATCCCCGCCTGGATAGCAGAAAAGGAGATTTTTGGGGCCAGAGTCCAGTTTAATAACAGGGCAAAGCAGGTAATCGAAGTGCAGAAGGATTATCGTATTGCAACTCTGGTATCCAGGAGTATTTTTGATGATTACCTGCTGAAGCAAGCCCGAAAAACCGGGATGGATGTAATTATGGGAGAAAAGGTTTTAAACTGTCAGGAAAAAGAAGACCGGGTTGAAGTTTTTAGTGAAAACAGTGTTTATCGGGCAAAATATGTAATTATAGCCGAGGGAGCCCGGGGAAACTTAAAAAAACTGGTGAGAAATAAAACAAGTGAGGATCAGATTTATGCCTCCCTGGTTACCGAGATTCCGAAAAAAAATGAAGTTATTGTCGGTTTCCTGTCTAATACTGTAAATATTCACTTTGGATTAACTCACAGGGGTTATGGCTGGATATTTCCTCACGATAATTATTATTCTGTAGGGCTGGCAGGACTGGCCGGGAGCAATCCGGGTTTTAAAAGAATCATGAAAACTTTTCTGGAAGAGAACGGCTTTACAGGTGAGTATAAACTCAAAGGGAATTTCATTCCGGCAGGAGAAATAAAGAGAAAGCTCCAAACAGGAAGAATTTTTCTGGCAGGCGATGCTGCCGGTTTTGTAGATTCTTTCACCGGGGAGGGCATAACCTATGCTGTCAGATCCGGTCAGCTGGCCGCCGGGACAATTTATGAAATTTTGTCCGGCAAAAGAGACGGCAGTTCTCTTGAAGGATATGTAAAAGCCTGTAAGCAGGAATTTGGCGGCAACCTCAACTATTCCCTAAAGCTGGCCAGAAAATTTCATAATATTCCTGAATTTTTATTTGACAGGTTTGTCAGTAAACCCCGAATAATTGACAAATTTCTTGATATTCCTGCAGGCAGAATCACCTATAAGGAATTTAACAGCTGGCTGCCAACCGCAATTTCAAAGATACCTCGTTTTAAATGCTGATCTTTTTTGCATATCTGGAACTGATTATCCGGCTGATAACCTGGGAAAGCAGGGTATCAGGGCATTTAGGCCTTTCTAACTGAAACTATTATTTCGATATGATCTCCCACATTTTCTATGATATTAGCTATATCCGATACATTTTTAATCAACTGGCGGTGGATGATCTTCTCTGCGGTGGTGATATCGGGGATCTGACCTATTTCCCGGATAAGGCTTTCCTCAATATCATCTATTTCTGACTCAATTTCTTCCAGTTTGCGGGCATATACCAGAGACTGATTCATATCGGTGAATAGCAGGTCCACACCTTCTGTCATTTCAGCATACTGTTTTTCTATCAAATCCATTGTCTCTAAAAATTTGTCCTCATTGATGCAGCAGAAATCGAGATTTAAAAAAATAATCTCCTCCAGGGCATCTTCCATGTTATCTGCAATATCATCGATAGCTTCAACCAGATTTAAAATATCTGCTCTGGTATTGGGCATCAGCGAGCCCTTGAGAATGCTTCTGATAATATTTCTGCGGTAATCATCAGCCCGGCTTTCGCTGGCATTGACCTTTTTGTTGAGTCTGCGCACCTCTTCGCTTTCTCCTTCATTGAGGTAGAGAATTATGGCTTTAAGAGCATCATCCAGACATTCTTCCACACTTTTTACCATATTCTTAAAATCATCTTCCAGCCGGTCAAAATCTCCACCAAAAGCAATCATATTTATCTCCTCCCAAATAGCATTTTTTATCTCTGTCTTCGTATTGCTTAATCATATTTTTTCAATGGTTGCTATTAATTAATATTATTGATTGACAGCCAAAATCCTTTATATTCAGCTCTGAAAATTAATTTCAGACATTTTTTAAAATTTAGCTGAGGTACACTATACAATTTTATAAACAAAATATTAAAGCAGCCAGCAGGCCAAAAATTCTATCTGTCCAAAAAAATTATT
>SLJX01000060.1 GCA_007134885.1 Halanaerobiaceae bacterium | reverse complement strand
TTCTTTCTGATAGGGAATACTGCGCTCTTCAGCAGTTTTCGTTAAGAGCTGATATATATCAGGATGGACATGGGGACCGAAAGCTATTACCGGCCCTTTGGTCATTTCTGAAGCATCTCCTTTATCTACCCCGGGCATCAGTCCATGACAGACATCTATAGCAATTCCAACGTCTGGAAAAAGATCATAGGCTGCAGTTTCAGAACCTTTAATTCCAATTTCCTCCTGGGAGGTAGCAACAAAAAAGACATCAGACTCATGTTTGATTTTATCAAGTTCCCGGGCAGTTTCCAGCATCATTAAAACGCCAGCTCTATCATCAAGAGCTTTGCCGCTGATAAAGTCATTTTCCAGATAGGTTAATTCCCTCTTAATAGTAACAGTATCACCTATATTGATATTTTTCTTAACTTCTTCCCGGTTAAGCCCTGTATCTATGTAAAGGTCTTCTATTTTATGAGCTTTTTTTCTTTTTTCCCTGGAAAGAAGATGGGGAGGCATTACTCCAATGACCCCCGGCAATTCTTCACTGCCGTTAATTATTACTTCCTGTGCCGGCAAAGTTCTGGGATCTATTCCACCAACCGTGGCAAATTTTAAGAACCCCTTTTCATCTATGCTCTTTACCATTAAACCTATTTCATCCAGATGGGCTGCCAGCATAATCTTTATATTCTTACCGGTTCCTGTTTTTCTGGCAATTAAATTATCCAGGGGATCAGTCCTGACTTCATCTGAATAATGGGAGAGAAAGCCTTTAACCAGGTCGAAGGCACCTCTTTCCTGGCCTGATACGGCACTTTTTTCAGAAAGTTCCTTTATTAACTTTTTTATATCTGATCTATTATCTATTTGTGTCATATTGATTAAAATTCCTCCATTCATTACCTAATTCTCTATTAATCTCAAAATTCCTGCAGGAAGTTCCCTTTTTTTTGAAATTCCGGGAATCCCAGCTGGCGGTAAGCTTCAAAGACTACAATGGCGACAGAATTTGCCAGATTAAGTGATCTAGCATGGTTTTTCATAGGAATCCGGAGAGAACTGGAGAGATTTTCGGCAATAAAACTTTCTGGCAGCCCGGTAGTTTCCTTGCCAAAGAGCAAAAATTCATCACCCCGGTAGTGCTGTTCGGTGTAAACCCGCTGAGCTTTGGTGGAAAAGAGCAGCAAATTTTTATCGCCATATTCAGCAAGAAATGCTGAGAAATCATCATGGATTTCAAGTTTAAGCTGATCCCAGTAATCAAGGCCGGCTCTTTTTAAATACCTATCTTCCAGAGAGAATCCCAGCGGTCTGACCAGGTGGAGTCGGGTATCGGTAACCGCGCAGGTTCGGGCAATATTTCCGGTATTCTGGGGAATTCTTGGTTCTACCAGGACAACATTCATCAAATCACTCCTGCCCTAATTTATGTTAAATTCCTTTACAGTTTAATTTTCAATCCATCAAAGGCCAGCTTGATATTTTCCGGGAGATAACTGCTGGCTTCAACATGCTCAACATCATGAGAAAGATGGGTAAAATAAGTTGTTTTAGCAGCTATTTTTTCAGCCACAGCAACTGCCTGGTCAATATTATAATGGGTGGAATGCTCTCTCCATCTTAAAGCCCCCAGGATTAAAACCTGTAAATTTTTTAACTCCGGCCAGGTTTCTTCCGGAATTGAATTTAAATCTGTCAGGTAGGCCAGCTCACCAATCCGATAACCCAGAACCTCTGTGGGCCCATGCTTTATCTGCAGGGGAGTTATAATGTTCTGCCAGTCCGACGGCAGGGCTGAAATGTTATAAAGATTGGCCTCCGGCAATCCTCCCCCGGTATTACCGCTGCTGGAATCTAAAAATATGTAGGAAAAGGCTTCTTGAAGACGCTGGCGGGTTTCTGAATTGCTGAAACAGTCTATAGCCCTGTCATTGCGCCAGTTAAAACTGCGAATATCATCAAAACCCATGATATGATCTGCATGGCCGTGAGTAAAGAGAATTATATCAGGAATTCCTACCCGGTGTTTTATCAGCTGCAGTCTGAGCTCCGGAGAGGTATCAATTAATATCTTTTTATTTTTTACTTTGAGAAAAACGCTGCAGCGCATCCTCTGATTGCGGGGATCATCCGAGGTGCAGGTCTGACATCGGCAGCCCGGGACAGGAACACCGTGAGAGGTGCCGGTCCCCAGAAATTTTAGCCACATAGATTTTCACCGCTTTCTGTATTGGAGGCCAGTCAGAAGAAAATTACAATTTTTCGCTGGCAATTCTGGCCAGTTCCGATCTTTCTCCTTTGGTTAATAAGATGTGACCGGATATTTTTTCATTTCGGAGCCGGGAAGCCAGGTGAGAAAGTCCATTATTATGGCGGTCCAGGAAAGGATTATCAATTTGAAAGGGGTCGCCAGTTAAGACAATCTTGGAATCCTTACCCACTCTGGTTATAATGGTTTTCACTTCATGCTTTGACAGGTTCTGGGCTTCATCGATGATGATAAACTGTTCCGGCACCGATCTACCCCTGATATAGGTAAGTGGTTCAATCTGAATCTGTTCTCTTTCCACCAGCTTATTAAAGGTTAGATCTGACTGCCCGCTTTTTTTCAGGATAAAATCTAGATTATCAAAGATAGGCTGCATCCAGGGTTGAAGTTTATCCTCCTTGGTCCCGGGCAAAAACCCAATGTCCTTACCCATGGGAATTACCGGGCGGGCTACCAGAATTCTGGTGTAAATATCTTCATTAACAACCTTCTCCAGACCGGCAGCCAGGGCAAGTAGAGTCTTGCCAGTTCCGGCCTTTCCTGCCAGGGTAATCAGATTTATTTCATCGCGCAGCAAAAGCTCAAAAGCCAGGGTCTGCTCCCTGTTCAGGGGTTTTATTCCCATAACCTCCCGCTGCTGATAACGCAGTTTTCCCAGGTAATCCTCCTCAATTATGCCCAGGGCTGACTGCCTGGAAGTCTGCTGATTGATGAGCTGGACAAATTCATTGGGATAAAAATTAATGCCGGAATTGCTGTTATTAGCGCTGCTGTTATTGTTGCTGTTGCTCTTACTGTTAATATTTATATTATTACTGTCATTATTGTTGTTGTAATTATTGTAGTTATTGTCAATAACAAATCTGTCCAGTTTTTCGAAGGGTATTTTATTATTTCGAAAAAATTCATCAATAATTTCTTTAGTTACACTAAGCTCCAGAAATCCCGAGTAAAGCTCCTTTTCGCTGAGCCTGTCGGATCTATGTTCCTCAGCTTCCAAACCGAAGGCATCGGCTACCAGCCTTAAGTTAATATCGTTTGAAACAAGGATTATCCGTCTTTCGGGATATTTCTGGCTCAGGGTTAAGCCGGAATTAATGATGCGGTTATCCACTTTTTTTAGATCCACTGCTTCAGGCAGATTGCCGGTATCACCATTAATTATAACCTTTAAAATGCCATCATCATTAATTTCAACGCCTTCACTCAACTTACCCTTTGTTCTTAATCGGTCGAGAATTCGAGAGGTTTCTCTGGCATTATAACCGAGATCCGAGGATTTATTTTTCATATCATCGATCTCTTCCACCACGGCCAGGGGTATAATAACCTCATTATCTTCAAAGGAAAAAATTGCTTCGGGATTCATCAGCAGCACATTAGTGTCAAGAATGAAGATTTTTCTGGTCATGAGGTGCTCCAGAGGGATAACCCTGATTCCGGATCCTCCAGTCTAACCTGGGGATCACCGATAAATTCCTGTAAAACCACTTCAGCTACATATATTTCGGTTCCTTCAGCCAGATGCCCTCCATAGGCCTGACCCTGCTGGTCTCCCAGAACAATATGGGCATGAATCATGGGCTCGCCATTTAGCAGTGATATGTTGCCGCCGCAGTGAATTATTTCCAGGGGATGATTAAAATCAAGATATTCATAGTCTGTAGTTTTCTGATTGAAATAGCCCAGCCGAGCATTCCGCACAGCTCCCAGCACTTTAATGAAACCGGATTCAATTTCAGCATCCTGCACCAGTTCGGTCATGGACTTGAGTAGGTCCTGATTACGGGGCAACCGGCCGGTAATAATCTGACCGGGTTGATAACCGGTAAAACCTTTAAATTTTTCCAGTTCAGTATTCATTTCTAGTCCCTCCTCGATAGACTCCGTATTCCTAGTTCTTGTGACATTTCCAGCACCAGTAAAAAACATTTTGTTCCTAACTTTTTATCGGGTATTTCCGGGATAGCCTTGATTGATTAACAGAGGTTTATTACGGATAATTTTATTCCAGGCAGTTGATAATTATTGAGTGGTTTTATTATATTTCTTATGAATTTTTTTAGGAATTTTGATAGTACCTGCAGTAAAACCTGAGATCACAAATTTCACAGGCGGGATTGCGAGCCTGGCAAACTTCTCTGCCGTGAAAGATTAATCTGTGATGCAGGCTGCCCCATTCTTCCCGGGGAAACAGGTCTTTAAGCTGCTTTTCCACTTCATCGGGGTTGCTGCTATCAGCCAGACCCAGTCTGTTTGCCACCCTTAAAACATGGGTATCTACCGGGAAGGCCGGTTTATTAAAGGCAGAACAGAGAACAACGCTGGCGGTTTTTCTGCCAACTCCGCTTAATTTTAAAAGTTCAGCAAAATCAGCTGGCACTTTCCCCTGGTAATCACTTATAAGTTTCCTGCTGGTTTCAATAATAAACCTGGCCTTATTGCGGTAAAGGCCGATGGATTTAATCTCTTCTTCCAATACTTTCGGTTCTAGTTCAGCAAAATCTTCAGGGCTGCTGTATTTTTGAAAAAGGTTTTCAGTAACTTTGTTAACCTGTTTATCGGTGGTTTGGGCTGAAAGAATGGTAGCTACTAAAAGTTCAAAGGGAGAATTATGATTTAATTCAGTTTCAGGAACTGGATAATTTTCTGCAAGAATTTCACTGATTTTTTCCAGGTCACGGACTTGCATTTGTATCAATCCCTTTTTATAATAGATGGTAGTAGATATAGTATCATTAATAAGCCAAAAAATATTGAAGGGCGTGAAAGGATATGCCGGTTCTTGGATTTGATATAGATGGTGTTATTACCGCTGAAGGCCAGGGGGAAAACAACATCTGGTATAAAAATTTAAAAGAATATTTTGGTGAAGATTTCAAAAAGATAAAGAACACCTATGATTTTGCTGAAGCCTTTAATTTATCAGCTGCTGAGCTGGATGAATTTATGACAGAAAACCTGGCCAGAATTTACTCTTCAGTTCCTCCTTCTCTGGAAGCCCGAAATACCCTTGAGGAACTGAAAAAACAGGAAAACAGAATAGTCTTAATCACCGCCCGGGACGAAAAATTCAGGGAGATAACGGAAAACTGGCTTGCGAGAAATGACTTTATCTTTGATAAACTCTATCACACTGATAATAAGGGTTTCCTGGCAGCCCGGGAAGAGATTAAAGTTTTTGTAGATGACCACAAGGAAAATGCCAGCGATTTGATGAATAACAATATTCCCGTCCTGCTTTACACCCGATATCACAACCTGGATGCCACATCTGATATGTATTATAAGCGGGTGGAAGACTGGGAGGAAATAAACAGAATAATTAAAAAGGAATTTTTGTCCTAGGCTTCTCGAAAAACGCTGTCACCAATAAACTCCCTCAGAATTGATGTTTTGGGAACCGAGAGATCAGGCATGGGCAGAAAATTATCCAGCATTTCCAGCAGCCGGGAAGCTTCAAAATAGACAGGATTATCTTTGTCTATCCTTTTCAGCAGGGGAGTAAGATATTTTTTCAAAACAGCCAGCTCATAAATCAGAGCTGAGTTGAAAATTATATCAGCATTTTCCTGAAAGGGGAATATATTTTTTTCTTCTCCTTTTCTCACCCGGGGCCACCAATCAATGGTAGTAGGAGCATCATGACCACGATATTTATGGTCCCTGACTATCCTCCGCATTAAGCGGGTATCGGAAGTAGGTATCCGGTTGTGCTGATCGACATTAAGCTGGGTTAAGGCGCTGACATAGAGCTTAAATTTATGGTTTTGAGGGATCATTTCAGTTAAACGATCATTCAGCCCGTGGATACCTTCAATTAAAATCGGCTGGTCTTCCTCCACCCTGAGATAATTCCCGCGATATTCTCTTTTTCCTTTCTGAAAATTAAATTCTGGGAGTTCTATCTCTTCTCCCTGAAGAAGTTTAAGGAGATCATTGTTAAAGAGCTCCAGATCTATAGCCTCCAGAGCTTCAAAATCATAATTTCCCTCTTCATCAAGCGGTGTTTCTTCCCTGTTGACAAAATAATCATCGATTGATATGGCCACCGGTTCCAGCCCATTTATTCGCAAATGAGTGGAAAGCCTGTGGGAAAAGGTGGTTTTCCCCGAAGAGGAAGGTCCGGCAATTAGAATAACTCTCCTGGTTTCAATTTCATCATAGATGCGGTCGGCAATCCGGGCAATATTCTTTTCGTGCAGGGATTCTGCTATTCTGATGAATTCCCGGTAACTGCCGTTCTCGATAGCAGCATTCAAATCGCTGACATGACCGACGCCCAGGATTTCTCCCAGCCTTTCATATTCAAGAAAAACATTGGCCAGCTTTGGCTGATCTATGAAGTCAGGAACATGATCGGAGTCCTCCTTATGAGGAAAGAGCAGAATAAAACCAGGCATGCAGAAATGCAGATCAAATTTATCCAGATAACCGGTGCTGGGAACCATATGATAATAGAAATAATCATAATAACCTTCCAGCTCATAAACCGGGAAAACTTCACCTTCTTCTCGGTATTTGATAAGCCTTGCCTTATCCTCAAATCCCTGCTCCTGATAGATCTCCAGTAATTTTCCCCGGGGTATTTCATGTCTGGTAATAGGGAGATCCTTTTTAACCAGGCTGGCAATCTTAATTTTGATTTTTTTTATGTCATGCTGGCTGAGAGCTGAGTTTTTAGTTATTTCACAATAAATTCCATTGCTAAGGGAGTGCTCAATTTTTAAGTCTGCTTCAGGATATAACTCGTAGACAGCTCTGGCCAGCAGCAGGAAGAGGCTTCTGCGATAAATGCGGTTTCCCAGTTCATCCCCCCTGCTTACGGTTTTTATCTGGCAGGATTTTTCCGGTACATAATTTAACCGGCATACCTGATTATCAATCAGGGCAGCAACAATCCGGTTGCTGGCCAGCCCTGCTCTCTCAATCATTTCTGCCAGGGTTAATCCCCGGGGAAGCTTATAAAGCTCCTCATCTATTATATATTCCTGCATAACCTGCTCCTCTCCTGTAGATGCTACTCTTGCTTTTCTTTTAGCTTTCCAACCAGAACAGCCAGCCTCTGCCGGGCTTCAGGTTCCTTTTCCTGCTGCAGCAGTGATGTCAGGCTGTCTGCTGCCCATTTATTTCCTGCAGCTGCCAGATTATAATAATAATAACCGCAGTAGTATCTAATAACTGGAGAAGGACTCCCGCTTAGTTCTTGAACACTGCTGTGATAATTCCCGGCTTTCAGGTTTGAGATGACTATCAGCATATTTCTCTGCAGAACTCTCTTTCCTCTCCAGCTGAAGGGATAGCGGGAAATGTCTCTGAAAATACTGGATTTATAATCCAGCTGTAAAAATTCCCGGGGATCAATCTTTCCTGGCAGGTTCCAGTCTGAGAGCGAATTATTATAAGAATTATAGGGGCAGACAAGCTGGCAGTCATCACATCCCCAGAAATGATTGGCTATCAGCCTGAGCTGAGAGTGTTCGAGGTAACCCCGCTGCTGGGTCAGCTGACTAATGCATTTTTCTTTGGTCAGATTTCCCTGACCGGAAAGTGCTCCGCCAGGACAGCTGGTGACACAGAGCTGACAATTTTTACACCTGCTGGTTTCTCCGGGCTCAAGAGAGGGAAAATTATCTTCTGGTTTTAAGCTGACAGCCAGGGGCTTACCCTTGATATCAATCGGGCTGGCAATCAGCCCGAGAAAAACCATTGAACCAATTCCGGGTATTATGAGAAGACTGTTTCGCCCGATAAAGCCCAGCCCGGCTCTGGCAGCAATTCTTTTTTCATCCAGGGGATGGTTATCCACCCCCGTCCAGCTGTGGACTTTACCGGTAAATCTGCTGACCTCTGCTGAGAGTTTTTTTAGCTTTTCTCCCAGAACCAGATGGTAATCCAATCCCCGGGCATAGCGGGAAAGATAGATGTCGAGCTCACTATTAAAAATACTTTCCCGCGGTTTATTGGGATAGGGATGAGCCAGGACCAGCAGAGAACGAGCCTCTTCCAGAAAGTCAGCCTTTTTCAGAACTGCAGCCGGGATGGTTTCAGTCTTTATAACCCCGGCTGCAATAAAATCATACTTCCTGGCAGACTGGAAGATTTTAGTTAAATTACTGGGACTCATCTTAATTCTGCTGCTCTTTCAACCGGGAAAGAAGTTCCTGCAGTTCTGCCATTCTTTCTCCGTAGGTCTGCCAGTCTCCCTCGCTGATGGCTGTCTGAGCTTCTTCATATACCTCTACTGTTCTATCAATAAGGTCAGAATAATCATCAGGAATTTCAATGTCGATCTCTACCGGCTCCTCCTCAGGCATTTCGGGTTCAGGAACTTCTTCCGGAAGAGGTTCTTCTTCAACATCAACCGGCTCCTCTAAATCTTCCGGCATCATAACCTCGGGGGCCTCTTCGGGATCCAGGGGCTCGTCAACTTCCAGTTCATCGGGATCAACATCCATGGTGGGTTCCCGCTCTCCGAAGATTACCTCCAGAGCTGTTTCCAGGTCATCCTCCATAATAACCATATTGCCGTAGGCCACGATTACCTGACGCAGCTCCGGCAGTGCTCCTCTATCTGCCTGGAGGAAAATTGGTTCAATATAAACCATGGAGTTTTCCACGGGAAGCACCAGCAGATTACCCCTGATGACACTGGAGCCCTGCTGATCCCAGAGACTTAACAGCTGGGAAATATAGGCGCTTTGATCGATCCGGGATTCAATCTGCGAGGGCCCAAAGGCCAGTTCGGTCCGAGGAAGATCATAGAGTTTAAGGCCGCCATAATTTTCCCCATCGGATCGGGCAGCCATCCAGGCCACCATATTATTTCTTTCAGCCGGAGTAAAGGGCAGCATTAAGATATACTCCGGTTCATCCTCACCGGGCAGCCTGGTTATAATATAATAGGGCTCCATCTGGATTGTGGTGCCGGCATAATTTTCATTGGGAATATTCCAGACATCTTCCCGGTTATAGAAAACCCGGGGATTATCCATGTGATAAACTGAATAGATTCGGGATTGGATGGTAAAGAGATCTTCAGGATATCTGATGTGAGGCCTGAGGCTTTCCGGCATATCATCCAGCGGGGCAAACATTTCCGGGAAAATGTTGGCATAGGTCTGAACCACCGGATCATCCTCTTCGGTTATATAGAGAGTTGTCTCTCCGGTATAGGCATCAATAACCATTTTTACCGAATTCCTGATATAATTCATACCGGCTGAATAGGGCTCGGAATAGGGGTAGCGGTTGGAATAGGTGTAGGCATCATAGATCCAGTAAAACTGGCCATCAGCCAGCACCGGATAGGGGTCACCATCAAACTTCAAGAAAGGAGCTACCTTCCGGGCCCGGTCATGAATATTGCGGTCAAACTTCATCCGGGATTCCGGGGTGATATCATCGGCCAGCACCAGACGCATATCCTGAAAGCGCAGGGCAAAGAGAGCCCGGCGGAAGTAATTAGTAAGCTGAATGCCGCCATCACCGGTATAATCGGTAAAAACATTGTCTCCTCCGTCAGGATAATGAAATTCCTGCTCGGCATTATTGACCACTACATACTGATCGGTTTTCTCACCATAGTAGATTGAGGGGTTGTCCAGCTTAAGATCTGAGTTAGTTATGGGCGGAATATCACTGAAGATATAGGTGGGCAGACCATCTCCAGTAATATCACTGGCTGAAGACATAACCGCTCCGAAACCATGAGTATATTTTAACACCCGGTTAACCCAGGTCTGAGCCTGAGAGGGCAGTCTGTTCTGGTCAACCTCCCGCAGGGAAAGATAGACCTGCTGATAATTGCCATTAATATGATATCTGTCAACATCAACATCGGCAAAGCTGTAATACTGCCTCAATTCCTGCATCTGGCTGTAGGTGGCCTGTAGGGGACGATGATCCCAGAGCCTGACATTATCAAAAGTATCCCGATTATTATCAATATCTTCCCAGGTCAGATCCAGTCTCAAGGGAAAATCAATGTGCTCAATCTGATCCAGGCCGTAGGCCTTCTGGGTCATGTCAATATTGTAAGCAATATATTCTGACTCTCGGGCCAGTTCATTGGGCTCAACCCGAAAACGCTGGACGAACTGGGGATAAACTCCGGTTAACAGCAGGGAAGCAATAACCCAGATACCCACAGCTCCCAGAACCAGCTGATATTTTCTGCTGTAGAGACTGTAAATAACCAGGGCAATCACCGCTGCCACCACCACCATCAGAATTCTCAAACCCGGCAGGGTAGCATTAATATCGGTAAAACTGGCTCCCAGGGCCACACCTCTCTGAGAATAAAGCAGCTGATACATCTGCAGGCGGTAATCAAAGATTTTGGTCAAAAGATAAAGTATCAGCAGCAGGCTTAAGTGATTTTTGACCTTGCGGGAAAGCTTAAATTTTAAGTCATCCAGGGAGCTGATGCCCGAGCCCAGCAGATAGATAACCCCAACCAGCAGCAGGGCAAAGATAATAATAACCACAGCTATTTCTCTGATAATTTCCCAGACCGGCAGGGTAAATAAATAAAACGAAATATCATTACCGAATATGGGGTCGACCTCTCCGGTCGGAACCTGATTGATGAACTTCAGGATAGTTTCCCAGTTAGCTGCACCAACTGTTGAAAATATCAACCCCAGAAAGACACTGACTGCGACAAAAATATAATTTAACCGGCGGGCGTTGAGCCAGTCCAGCAGCGGAGGCCTGCGGTTCTGAAAAATCGAACTTACCTGCTGATCCTCGGAAAGATTAATTAAATAGAGAAGTTCCTGGCGAGTATAACGTAAATTTAAATAAAAGAAAGCAAATATTATCAGACCAACAGATACCCGTATAATAAGCTGGGCAAAAACTCTTATCAGATAGGCATTTCTAAAGCCAAGTTCAGAAAACCAGTAGAGGTCGGTAAAAAACCTGCTGCCGGCAGCCATAATTATTAACAATAAAAGAACAATTCCCCCAATAATTAGAGGAATTGTTCGACTTTTTTTTAACATTAAGAATCACCATTCCCGCTAAATTAAATTTAGTTTTTTGAAACTGTAAAAATCGTCACCTTCTACCACCAATCGGTCCTTAAATTCAACCCCCAGGATTTTGGCGGCCTTGATCAGACGTTTAACGTGGACAATATCCTGATGGTTGGGCTTTTTTTCCTGTTCCCGCATGAAATTATCAATGAGATAAACCAGTGCTTTGCATTTGAGCTGCATGGCCGGGCCGAAAACCACACGTGGTTCAAAGTTTATCTTCTGTCCGGTTCCTACTCCCATCATTTTCCAGCTGCGGAGAAAACGGTCCTGATCCAGAGTCACTATCATAGCCCGCTGTTTATTCTCCTTATTCAGGAACTCGAATAATTCAATTATATCATTATTCTGATGGAGGGGCTTGTTGAGAAAACTATCATCTTCAGGTTCAGCTGTACCGCAGCGGCGTAAAAAGTTGCCGATATTTTCAATGGATTTTAATTTTCCATGGAAATCAATAACCTGATTGATGTCAATTTTCTCTCCTTTAATCATTTCAGCAGGGATACTGCGATCAAAAATTTCCCGGTCTCTCAACATGGGATTGTCTTTATTCAGGATTTGATAGCGGATTTCATCACAGCATTCGCATTTAAAGGAAATGAACCCCTTACCATAAAGCCGTCCGATATCCTTATTAAAGGTTCCAACGCCCAGTATATTATCGTTTTTAATTTCTTTGCCGCACTGCCAGCATTCAATATTTTGCATAATATTCATCTCCCTTCCTGAAAAATTCTATTATCACGGGAGAAATAAATTAAAGAAAAATGATTAATTTATTTGTTTATGAAGTCAGGCCAGTCTGTCAGCTCTCTTCTCAACTTCATGATATACCCGTTCCAGATCAATGGTCAGCAGTTTATTGTTTTCTACCAGCTTATCTCCGGCGACAAATACAGTTTTAACATCTTCTCCGCTTCCAGCGTAAAATAAATTTGAAAGATGATTAAATCCAGGGTAAAAATTAGGACTGGAACTGCTGTCTACTAGAATAATATCAGCCTGATATCCCTCTTTCAGCTGTCCTGTCTTTGTTAATCCTAAAGCCCGGGCGCCATTAACAGTTACCAGTTGTAATATTTGATAGAGGTCCAGTTTGCGGGGGTCGTGATTTATTGCCTTCTGCAGGTAGGAAGCCAGTCTGGCATCTTGAATTAAATCAAGAGCATTATTACTGGCCGCTCCATCAGTTCCCAGACTGATATTGACACCGCTTTCCAGCATTGAACTAATCGGAGCAATTCCGCTGCCAAGTTTCATATTGCTGGCTGGATTATGAGAAACAGAGACATTATTTTCAGCCAGCAGGGTTATATCGGAAGGCTCCAGATGAACACAGTGAGCTGCCAGAACCGGAATCTGAAAAAGTCCAGTTTCATCCAGATACTCCACCGGTGAGATTCCTGAATCAGCTTTAATATTTTCAACTTCCCCGGCTGTTTCTGCCACATGGATGTGAATAAAGGAATTTAATTGGACTGCCAGATCAATTATTTTGAGAAGATAATCCCTGCTGCAGGTATAGGGAGAATGAGGAGCAATGTTGGTTGTAATTCTGCCTTCAGCTGTATTCTGGTAATTATTTATAAAATTTCTCGTCTGCTGAAGCCCCTCTTCTCCATCACTGGCCTCTATCAGCCCCAGACCGATAACTGCTCTAATACCGGTTTCTTCCACTGCTTCGGCTATCCTTTTGACAGCAAAATACATATCATGAAAGGTGGTAATTCCATTCTGAAGCATTTCAGCTATGGCCAGCATAGTTCCCCAGTAAATGTCTTCGTCGCCCATTCTGCTTTCAAAGGGCCAGATTTTATTCTGAAGCCAGCTCATCAGCTCCATGTCATCGGCATAACCCCTCAAAATACTCATGCCAGCGTGACAGTGGGTATTAATAAGTCCGGGCAGAGCAATCATGTTATCGGCATTGTAGCTTTCTATTGTATCATTTTCTTTATATTTAATATAATCCTGACTATCAGTGCTGCCGATGGCGGTGATAATGTCTTCCTCCAATAAAATATAGCCTCCCCGGTAGGCTGGAGAGGAACTACCGCCAGTATAGATTTCTGCAATATTGTCGATGAGCAGCATCTTATCACCTTAAGTTGTTCTGGATTAATAAAAAAGACCAGCAGATAAAACTTCAGGAAAAATTGAGAAATTATCGGATAAAATATATAAGGTATAATATATTTGATGATTTTTATTTTATTCCTATAACAATTATACCTGATTATTACTTATATTTCAAGCAATTATCAAGTATTTCAGTGCTGAGTTGAGAGAGAAAAAGGCGGGCAAAGTGCCCGCCCCTTATATTTCTTTACTGTCTTCTCCCCAGCTCGTTATTTAAAATATATATTCCTGAGCTGGCGCCTCCAATCATCTCTAATTTATCAATTATGGCATTAACCGAGTCCTCTTCCTCCACCTGTTCATCTACAAACCACTGCAGGAAGGATTCGGTGGCATAATCATCATGCTTTCTGGCCAGGCTCACCAGTTCATTGATTTTACCGGTTACCATTTCTTCATGCTCCAGGGCAGCCTGAAAGGCTTCGAGAGGGGTGCCAAAATCTTTGGGGGGTTCGGCAATGGCCCTCAGCTCAACCCTTCCTCCTCTTTCATTAATGTAGTCGTAAATTTTTCGGGCGTGCTCCAGCTCTTCCTGAGTCTGCAGGTCCATCCAGCTGGCAAAGCCCTCCAGACTTTCAGCTTCAAACTGAGCACCCATGGCCTGGTAAATGTAAGCAGCATATAATTCATTGTTGACCTGTTGATTTAATTTTTCCTGAATTTCTTCATTTAACATAATTAATTTAACCTCCTTTTAGTAGTGAGAATAAAGGAATTTTAACTTTAATGTACAAATTTATTATATAATGTAATTGTCTTAACAGCAAGTAAAAAATTAACTTCATTTGATAGTTTCCTGGCAAGGTTTTTTGCTTTTAGAACTAATCATATTCCGGAAGTGTTAAAATTTAAAAAAATTCAGAAAAGGAGTGAATCAGCGGATGGCAACCATTAAAAAAATTTCAGCTGAAAATTTGCTGGGGGAGCTTGATATTTCCAGCGAGCACTACAGCTGTCTTAATTCCAAAGCTGTTAACAGCGATAAAGATTATATACTCTACTGGCTGCAGTCCTCCCAGAGGGTAAGTGATAATAAAGCTCTAACTCTGGCCGGGAAACTGGCCAACAGTTTAAAAAAACCTCTGGTTGTGGGCTTTCTTTTTATGCCCGATTATCCCGGTTCAAATTTCAGGCATTTTAATTTTATGTATGAGGGAATCAGAGAAAGTCTCGAAGAATTACAGGCAGCAGGAGCTGGTATTAAGGTGGGGGTTGGGAAAAGAAATGAATTTTTCAAAAGTATTTCTGAAAAAGCCGGCCTGATACTCACAGACCAGGCTTTTTTACAGGAGCCGAGAAACTGGAGAAAAAAACTGGGGGAAATTGCAGATACAGCGGTGATAGAAATTGCCAGCAATACTGTGGTACCGGTGACAGCAGCCTCTCAAAAAGAAGAATATGCCGCCTATACCATCCGGAAAAAAATTAATTCTCTCAGAGATAAATTTCTGGAAATATGGGAATTTCCTGAGCTGAATCACAGCGGAAAAAAATATACCAGGATACCAGATAATTTTTCCAGCAGGGATAAATTTCTGGCATCCTTAAATTTACCGGAAGTGACCCCGGAATTAAAGGCGGAAAAAAAAGGAGGATATAATGCTGCAAAAGAACAGCTTATGAGTTTTTCTGACAGGAAATTGAAGCGATATGACCAGCGTAATGATCCCGATCTCAATATTCAGTCCGGGCTTAGTCCCTATCTTCACTTTGGCAATATCTCTCCCCGGGAAATTGCTCTAAAAGTGATTAACAGCACCTCCCGGCAGGAGGTTAAAGAAGAATTTCTGGAGGAACTTATAGTTCGCCGGGAACTCAGCTATAATTTTGTTTATTATAATAAAAATTATAATAAATTCCCTGATTGCCTGCCGGAATGGGCGGCAACCACCTTAAAGAAGCACAGCCAGGATGAGAGGGATTACTGCTATTCCCCTGAAGAATTTGAACAGGCTGAGACCCATGATAAATACTGGAACGCTGCTCAACTGGAGCTGATCTATACCGGCAATATGCATAATTATATGAGGATGTACTGGGGTAAAAAAATTCTGGAATGGTCAACCGGGCCGGAGCCGGCTTTTACCACAGCTTTATATCTCAATAACAGGTATGCTCTGGATGGCAGGGATCCCAACAGTTATGCTGGAATTGCCTGGTGCTTTGGCAAACACGACAGGGCCTGGCAGGAGAGGCCGATTTACGGTAAGGTCAGATACATGAACCGCAGGGGGCTTGAGAGGAAATTTAAGATGCAAGATTACCTGGAAAGAATAAATAAATTGACCCCGGAGAAAAATATTGCCGGGGATTAAAAATAACCAAAAAAGATCGGGCTCCGGAATAAGGCAGTCAGGGAGGCCCGATCTTGAGAAATCAGATTGGCAGATAGCTATTAACTATTCAGCAGTTGACTATTTTTGACAGTTAGAAAAGGTTCAGGGTTAAAACATAGCATTCCCAGGAGTGCGGGGGAAGGGAATAACATCTCTGATATTTCCCATGCCGGAAAGATACATCAGAATTCTTTCAAAACCCAGGCCAAACCCGGAATGGGGGACAGTACCATATCTCCTAATATCCAGAAACCAGTCATACTTTTCCAGGTCCATGTTTTCTTCCTGCATTATTCTTTCCAGAACTTCCAGCCGTTCTTCTCGCTGGCTGCCTCCAATTATTTCTCCTACCTCCGGCACCAGGCAATCAACAGCCCGGACAGTTTTTTCATCTTCGTTTATCCGCATATAAAAGGCTTTAATTTTCTTGGGATAATCGGTTACCATAACCGGTCTCTTAAAGTGCTGTTCAGTTAAATATCTCTCGTGTTCGGACTGGAGATCTGCTCCCCATTCCACCGGAAACTCGAAATTTTCTCCACTTTCTTTAAGAATATCTATGGCCTCTGTATAACTTACATGGGCAAAATCTGACTGGATTATACTTTTTAAAACCTCTATCCGGTCCTCATCAATTTTGTCATTAAAAAATTTCATTTCTTCTTCAGCTTCCTCCAGAGCAAATTGAAAAAGATATTTAATAAAATCTTCAATTAAAACATTCATCTCATTAAGGTCACAGAAGGCCATTTCAGGCTCGATCATCCAGAACTCGGAAGCATGGCGGGAGGTATTGGAATTTTCGGCCCGGAAGGTGGGGCCAAAGGTATAAACATCCCCCAGAGCGCAGGCCAGAAGTTCAGCCTGAAGCTGACCGCTAACTGTCAGGCCAGTTTCCTGGCCGAAAAAATCCCGGGAAAAATCAATTTTTCCGCCATTCCGGCGGGGCGGATCAGCGGGATCAATGGTGGTTACCCGAAACATCTCTCCTGCTCCTTCGGCATCTCCCGTGGTAATGATCGGAGCATGAATGTAGTGAAAGTTTCTTTCCTGAAAAAACTTATGAACAGCATAGGACATCTTGCTGCGAAATCTATTCACTACACCCAGGGTGCTGGTCCTGGGACGGAGATGGGCTATTTCCCGCAAAAACTCAAAGGTGTGGCGTTTTTTCTGAAGAACATAATCCGAAGGAGCTTCTCCTACCACTCCTATTTCCTCAGCCTTCATTTCAATGGACTGCTCCCGGCCCTCTACCTTTTCCAGATAACCCCTGACCTTAATGCTGGCACCGTTATTAATATTATCCAGAGGAAACTTATCAGGGTTTAGAGCTACAATTTGAAGATTATGTACGGTGCTGCCGTCATTCAGCTCAATAAAGGCAATATTTTTGGTAACCCGCTTGGTTCTGACCCAGCCCAAAACCAGGACATCCTGATAATCATCAATATTATCATAAACTATATCATCTATTTTAGTCCGCTCAAAATAGTTCATCTGTTTTTCCCTCCTGCTATAATTTTTTCCTGTCTTTTTATTATCTATAATTTTATCAAATAATAAAGAAAAAATCGAGTGAAAAATTCACCCGATTTATAATAGTATTGAACTGCCGGTAATTAAAGCAGTTAAAAAGTTATAGATGATTGCACTGCATAAAGCCAATATTGTCAAATTTCGAAACTGTAATCCTTAACATGCCAAAATTCCTGTCAAACAAATTTCAGGAAAATGACTATTCGCAGTGAAACCATAGATAATTTTTTTAATTAAACTGCAGTTAAAGCCAGAAAACATATTTCTTTCCTAGCCGGTTTCTTTTTTATTACCGGTGTTGTTCTCTTTCTGAGAAAGAGCAATTGACCTGGTGGCAACCACCTCAATGCCGGTGCCGGCGATATCTTCAACAACAACCTGGCCCCTCTTTACCGGAGCCTGAACCCTGACCCCGGCAAGCTCCTGCATCGCTTCACCGATGCTGGCCTTGGGGATAGGCCGGGCGGTTTTTACCGGAACCAGCTCGAGTTCGCCTCCCTTGACCCGGACGGTGGTGGGCAGAATCCGGGTGGGGTTTTTGAATTCTTCCCTGGCATAATCTATTCCCAGGTCACACTGATAGCCGGTAATATTGGTGATTTCACCGTTTTGAGACTGCACCCTGACCCGGCAGCCCCGGGGACAGTTGACACAGACGATGGTATTCTCGTTGGCATCATTATTTTCCATTTTCTTCAACTCCTTCTGCCTCAATTGAAAATTCCAGTTTGCCGGTCCCCTCAGGAATTAAAGACTCAGGCAGCTTCACCGTTTCCATCTCTCCCGGAGTCACTATCTCTCTGCCAAATCTGGCAATCTGGCTGCCGGCTTCATCCCTGATAACAATTTTGATGTTTTCCCGGGGTTCATCAACCCGGAGGAAGTGCCTGATAAGCTTGCGGCTTTCATCCTGATAGCTGATTTTATGGGGAATAACGAAATTGATGCCTCTGCCGGGTTCGATAATAATTTCCTTTTCCCGCTTTTTCAGGCTGTCTTTGATAAAATTTGCGGCGCCCCGGGCGGCAACCTCGGCCTCCTCACTGACATAATCAACCAGGTCATGGACCTGAAGCACATTGCCGCAGGCATAGACTCCAGGAATTTCAGTCTCTCTCAGCTCATTGACAGGGGGGCCTCCTGAACCGTCTGCCAGTTTGAGACCCATATCCTGGCTCAGTTCATTCTCCGGAATCAGACCAACTGAAAGCAGCAGGGTGTCACATTCGATCCTTTCTTTGGTCTCGGTAAGGCGGTTGAAATTATCATCGACCTGGATCACATCAACTGCTTCCAGCCTCTGTTTTCCGTAGATATAATCAACGGTATGCTGAAGCTTGAGGGGAATCCCGAAATCATCGAGACACTGAACTTTGTTTCTCACCAGTCCGGAGGAATAGGGCATTATCTCCAGCACGCCCTTGACCTCTGCTCCCTCCAGGGCCATTCTCCGGGCCATTATCAAGCCAATATCGCCGGAACCCAGTATGACCACCTCTCTGCCTGGAAGATAGCCCTCAATGTTGATAAAGCGCTGGGCGGTGCCGGCCGTTAAAATCCCGGCCGGCCGGGTGCCTGGTATTTTAAGGGCTTCCCTGGTCCTCTCCCGGCAGCCCATGGCTAAAATTATAGCCTGTGCTTTAAGGAAAATCATGCCTTCCTCCTCATTGATGGCGGTGATTTTCTTGTCCGGGGAGATATTGAGCACCATGGTTTTCAGCCTGATTTTAACGCTGCTTTCCCTGACATCGTCGATAAATCTTTCGGCATACTCCGGGCCAGTTAATTCTTCTCCAAAATAATTCAGTCCAAAACCATTGTGAATGCACTGCTGCAGGATTCCTCCCAGGTACTCATCTCGTTCCAGCAGCACAATATCTTCCAGGCCTGCTTTTTCGGCTTCCAGAGCAGCGGCCAGGCCGGCCGGTCCGGCTCCTATGATTACCAGTTGATGTTCTCTCATCATTTTTTCTCACCCAATCCATAAACAAGATCGCAATCTGGTTTGACATCCTTGACCCGGGCCCAGAGGATTTCAGATCCCGGGCCACTTTTGGTAACTTCCAGAGGAGAGATCCCCAGCTCTTCAGCAATTATCTCGGCTATCCGGGGACCGCAAAAGCCTCCCTGACATCTGCCGCCCCCCGCTCTGGTCCGTCGCTTGATACCATTTAGGGTGGGAGAGGTGAATTCCTTGTTAAGTTCGGCTACTATCTCCCCCCGGGTAACATGCTCGCAGCGGCAGATAATCTCGCCGTAGTCGGGGTTCTGGAGAAAGATATCCTGCCACTTATCCAGTTTTTCCTGATAATCCTGAAAGCTGGGCAATTTTTTAAGCTTCGGATCAAAATCTCCCTCTCTCAGGGTTAATTTTTCTGGCAGCTCAGGAGCAATATCAGCCAGGATATCACGAACCATGGTGGCAATTGCCGGAGCGGAGGAAAGTCCGGGGGACTGAATCCCGGCCACATCAATAAAACCGACCGGATCCTCCAGAGCCTCAATTTTAAAATCATCTCCTGGCAAAGAGGCTCTTAAACCGGCAAAGGAAGCTATTACACCTTCGGCCGGCAGGTCGGGATAGAGCGCTCTGCCTCCTTCCCAGATCTCCTCCAGGCCTTCCCGGGTAACCGCCAGATCTTCCTTATCTTCAACGGGATTGGAGTTGGGGCCCAGCAGCAGATTGCCCTCGACGGTGGGGGTAATTAGTATCCCTTTGGACTCCTCGCTGGGCATGGGAAAGATGACATGCTTGACCATACCACCGTATTCCTTATCAAAAAGATTATATTCTCCCTTGCGGGGGGTTATTTCATAGCTCTCTCCCACCAGGGCGGCTATTTCATCGGCATATAAGCCGGCGGCATTGATCACCACCCGAGAGCTGAGCTCGCTGCTGTCCTTCAGGACTACAGCTGAAACCGCTCCGGAATCACATTTAATATCGACAACCTCGGACCTAAGCCTGACCTCTGCTCCGTTTTTAACGGCATTTTCAGCCTGGGCAATGGTCAGCAGGTAAGGAGAAATAATTCCGGCGGTGGGCGCATAGAGAGCAGCCCGGGCTTCAGGATGAATTTCCGGCTCTTTTCGGTGAAGTTCTTCCTGGTTCAGAATTTCCAGGCCGGTAATGCCCTTATCCTGGCCGGCCTCTTTTTCTTTTTTCAGTTTGCTGATATCCTCTCTGGCAAAGGCCACCACCAGCGAGCCGATTCGCTGAAAGGGCACCTTGAGATTTCTGGCTATCCTGTCAAACTGGGGATTGGATTCAATATTGAGCCTGCTTTTTAAAGTTTCTTTGGCGGCATTATAACCGGCGTGAATGATACCAGAATTGGCCTTGGAGGTGCCGGAAGCCACATCGGCATCCTTTTCCAGCAGACAGATTTTGAGCTGATAGCGGCTTAACTCTCTGGCAATGGCTGTCCCGACCACTCCTCCGCCTATTATTGTCACGTCATATTCAACTGGCATCTAACCCCTCCTTGTTGTTAATACAAAAAAGAGAACCACCCCTGCTCTGGGCATAATTCACCCCCGACAGGAAATGGTTCTCTCTCTTTTCTCAACCATCATATATTTAACTTACATTATATTTAATTAACTTAATTTTATTATATAGCAACGGTAGGATTTAATCAAGTATTTTCTGTAAAAGTTAACCTCCGGAATTTGTCCAGTCTAATACGGTTTTTATCGCTCTGGACCAGCCCTGATACAAATGCTGCCGGGTCTCTTCCTCCATATCGGGCTGAAAGACTACATCAACCCGGCGGATATTCTCAATCTCTTCCCTGCTGCTCCAGAAGCCCACTGCCAGTCCGGCCAGAAAAGCTGAACCAGCTGCTGTTGTTTCGATATTGACCGGGCGCTGTACCCTGCTGCCGCTTATACCGGCCAAAAACTGCAGCAGAAAATTGTTTTTGGCAGCACCTCCATCGGCCCGGACTTCTTTGAGCTCAATCCCGGCATCATCGCTCATGGCCTGAAAGAGGTCATAGCTCTGATAGGCAATCGATTCCAGGGTGGCCCTGATGATGTGATTTTTGGTGGTGGCCCGGCTGATGCCGACTATTGTACCCCGGGCTTCAGGATTCCAGTGAGGTGCTCCCAGGCCGGTAAAGGCCGGCACCACATATACCCCATTGGTATCTTCAACCTTCCGGGCAAAGTAATCGGAGTCGGCGGCATCTTCAATTAGATTCAGCTCATCCCTGAGCCACTGAATTGCCGAGCCGGCATTGAAAATACTGCCCTCCAGGGCATAGGTGATTTCATCACCAATCCCCCAGGCGATGGTGGTCAGGAGACCATTATTTGAAATATAGGGCTGCTGACCGGTATTCATGAGCATAAAGGCCCCGGTACCATAGGTTGTCTTGGTCAGGCCCTTACGAAAGCAGGCCTGGGCAAAGGTGGCAGCCTGCTGATCACCGGCAATCCCGGCTACGGGAATTTTCTCTCCCTGAAAAAGGCTGTCAGCAGTGGTGGTGTAGACTTCACTGCTGGAGCGCACCTCGGGAAGTATCTCCCGGGGAACCTCAAGAATATCAAGCAGCTCCTGATCCCACTCAAGATCATGAATGTTAAAGAGCAGGGTCCGGGAGGCATTGGTATAATCGGTAACATGGCAGCTGCCCCCGCTGAGCTTCCAGATCAGCCAGCTGTCGATGGTGCCAAATAAAAGCTCTCCTTTACGGGCTCTTTCCCGGGCACCAGAGACATTGTCCAGCAGCCATTTGATTTTGGTACCTGAAAAATAGGGATCGAGAATCAGTCCGGTTTTCTCCTGAAAGATTTCCTGATAACCCTGCTCTTTTAACTCCTGACAGATGTCTGCTGTTCGGCGGCACTGCCAGACAATGGCATTATGAATGGGTTCCGAAGTCTCCTTATCCCAGATGACAGCGGTTTCCCGCTGATTGGTGATGCCGATAGCAGCTATCTGTTCAATTTCAATTTTGGCTTCCTTGATGGCAGAAGCCATTACCTCCCTGGTGGAATTCCAGATATCTGCAGGATTGTGTTCCACCCAGCCCGAGCGGGGATAAATCTGGCGAAATTCCTGCCGGGACTTTCCCACAACCTGACCTTCCCGGTTGAAGATCATGGCCCTGGTGCTGGTGGTTCCCTGATCTATTGCCAGAATATAGTTTTTTGCCATGAAAATCACTCCCTCATTTATAATCTCTTAAGGGCGATGATCAGTTCAATTTCATCGGCAGCATCTTCAATTATATCGGAAATATTGGCCATCATGGTTAGATAATCCCGATAAAGAGATTTCAGTCCAAAACTTAAATCATCCCGCCGGGAAAGCCTGTCAATTAACTCCCTTTCCAGATTATCAATCTCGGACTCCAGCGAGCCAATCTCATTAACCAGGTCAAAGGCTTTTTGGTTGTCATCAAAAACATAGCCAATGGCCTTTTCCAGCTTTTCAAACTGACTTTCAGTGATTTCAAGAATCTCCTGAAGCTTTTGCTGGCCAACCTCGGTAATATCCATGGACTGCAGCACAACATAATCCAGAGAACTTTCAGAATAATCGGCAACCTTATCGGTAAATTTCAGGAGATTCAAAAAATCCCGTCTGGTATTGGGTATTAAAAATCTCTTTTCAATTAAGAGTCTGACAATTTTTCTTCGAACTTCATCGGCCTCGGTCTCCAGCTTCTTAACCTCATCTCTCATTGCTGAGACTTCTTCAGTAAAACCTTCAGAAATATACTGCTTCATAGCCTTAACATAGCATTTAAGACAGGAGCGAACAGTGTGAGAGTGGTCGTTATATAACTCAATCAGCTGTTCAGATTCACCCAGTAGATCCTTCATTTCAATCCTCCTTAAATTCATTCCAGATTTTCCTGTATTTTTTGCCATTATTTCAGTATAATTGAATAATCCATATATAGTGATTGGAATCCAGGTCCAGTATGTAAAAATTACTGCCAGCTTTTAAATAATTCTTTAACAAATATTTAATATCCAGTCAAACCTTCATGCCTTTATATAAGAGCTCAACAAGGCAGGAAAATAAAAAGTCTAATTCGAGGTTATTACAGTTATTACAGGATAAAAAATATGCTCTGCCCCAGGCTGAGGGACAGAGCAGGAACAGAACTATTCTTCTTCCAGATTCATGGGCTGATTACAGCAGACCAGTTCTCCCCCTCCAACTTCCAGAACCTTAACTACATTACCGCAGACACCACAGCGATAAACTTCACCTTCTTTTCTAACAGCCATTAGCATTACCTCCTTGGATAATTCAGTTTTATTTAAAAAATAAACCTTCTAAAAGATAAATCCTTCAGTATATGTCTTTTTGAGTGCAGCTGAATAAAATACTTACTGGGTAAACATTTATTATTTTTTACGGATTTCTGCCAGCCCCACACTGAAGGGAGGTTCAACTATTCCTGCTTCTGTGATAATTCCGGTTATATTTTCAGCCGGGGTTATGTCAAAGGCCGGATTGTAGACACTAATTCCCTCAGGAGCTATTCTCTCTTTACCAATCTTCCTAATTTCTTCCGGACCTCTCTCTTCGATAGCGATTGCTGAGCCCATCTGAATCTGATAATCAATGGTTGAGCGGGGTGCAGCAATATAAAAGGGAATATTATGAATGCGGGCAAGTTCTGACAGAGTATAGGTGCCAATTTTGTTTGCCGTATCTCCATTTGCTGCTATCCTGTCGGCACCTACAACCACGACATCTACTTTATTCTGCTGCATCAGAAATCCAGCAGCGCTGTCAACAATCAAGGTGGCAGGAATATTTTCCTCGACCAGTTCAAAGGCTGTCAGCCTGGCTCCCTGAAGACGGGGGCGGGTTTCGGTGGCATAGACATGGATATTTTTATTTTTGCGAACAGCTTCTCTGATAACCCCCAGTGCTGTGCCATAATCCACTGTGGCCAGAGCGCCAGTATTGCAGTGAGTTAAAATATTGGAATTTTGCGGGATTAATTTTTCACCGTAGGAAGCTAGTTCCTTATTGGTTTCAATGTCCTGGCGGGCAATATTATTTGCTTCTCTTTCTAAAATTCTTAACAGGGATTTGCGGTCTTTATATCTGCTGGACCTTAAAAGCTTCAACATTTTACCGGTTGCCCAGGTTAAATTTACAGCCGTAGGACGGGCCTGATTTATTTCTTTAACTGCTGATTCTACCTGAGCCATAAGTTCACTGGAGCTGAGATCCTGAAATTCCAGAGCAGCCAGATAAACTCCATAGGCCCCGGTTGCTCCGATGGCAGGGGCGCCCCTGACAACCATTTCTGAAATTGCCTCTATAATCTGTTCGTAATTTTCAGCTCGATAATATTCAACTTTTTCAGGCAGCTTGCGCTGATCCAGCAAATTTAAAGTATCTTCTTCAAACTCCATTGTTTTATATTTCATAAATTAGCCCTCCCTATGAATTAGCCCACCCTGGTCCGGTTTTTCTTAGGTCCTTTGCCATTAACCTGATAAAATTTATTGTATTCCGGTATGTCCAAAGCCCCCGGCCCCTCTTTCTGTGGATTTAAGATTTTCAACTTCCTGCCAGCGGACTCTCGCCACCTGCTGAACAATTAACTGGGCTATCCTGTCCCCCTGCTGGATCTGAAAGGCCCCGGTTCCGTGATTGATCAAAATAACCCCGATTTCCCCGCGGTAACCGGGATCAATAACACCATCAGCATTTAAAACCGTCACTCCATGCTTAAGAGCCAGCCCGCTGCGGGGGTAGACAAAACCGGCATATCCTGGGGGAATAGCGATAGACAGACCGGTGGATACCAGTTTATACTCTCCCGGCAAAAGAGTTTCATCCTCTGCTGAAAAAAGATCCAGCCCGGCATCCTCTTCCCCGTGCTGATATTCCGGTAGTGGTATGGATTTATCTTTCCTGGTAATCTTAATTTCAACCAAAAAATTCAGCTCCCCTATTTGAACGGATAAATAAGAATCAAAAAAATGAGCGAGAAAAATATATAAAACTTATTTCAAAAAAACATGGTTGCCAATTGACACCAGCTTCTGCCTGCGGGTAACCCATTCCCGATCAGTTGCTTTATCAGGATTATAAAAAAACAGGGCGCCACCGGAAGGATCTTCCCCGCTTAAGGCATCCCGGGCAGCACTCCGGGCATTATTATCCGGTTCTAAATAGAGAGAACCATCCTCAACCGGAGTAAACTGACCTGACTGGTAAATAACACCTTTTATGGTGCCTGGAAAATCAGGGGATAGTACCCGATTGATTATAACTGCTCCCACGGCTACCTGTCCGGTATAGGGCTCTCCCCGGGCCTCTCCATAAATAGCCCTGGCCAGCAGATCAAGTTCTTCGGAACTGAGCGAACGCGAGAGAGCCTGACGCTGGCTTAAATTGCGAACGGGAACTTTGATTGTCTGGCCGGTACGCAGCACACCGTTGTTAAAGTCATTTAAAGCTTCCAGAACCCCGATGGAGGTATTAAAATCCCTGGCTATATCATAGAGAGTATCACCATAAGAAACATGATAGCTGATAAGCTCATCATCGGAAATATCGTCTATTTCCGGGGTTTCCTGTTTAGGATTGATTCTAACCGCATAATTCTGACTGGAATCAAGGCTGAAATTTTCTTGCTGGCTGAATAATCTCTGATTAAAATCCCTGTTCGGAATTTCTGCTTCATTAGCGGGTATTTTAAGTTCATCCCCGGCCCTGATGCTATGAGAATTGGGGATATTATTAATCTTTATAAGTTTTTCAAGAGAAATATTATAACTGGAAGCTATTTCTGAAAGAGAATCTCCCCGCTGAACAACATAGATCAGCTGAAAATCTGCAGATAAAACTGCTGGAGTTAGAAAAAAAAGAAAAATGAGGACCAGCAAAATAACAGTATTCTGTTTTTTAAGTAAATTACTCGGATTCATGAGGGAATTACCTCCTGAAGGATCGAAAGTCACGTAAATTCAGAAATCTTTCTCAGAATATAATTTCAATCTATTAAAAAACTCATATAAAATACTCATAATTTGAAACAGGACATTTGCCTTAGTCATTTGTCCTGAATGTAAATGCTTAAATAAATACTCAAGGCTAGAGGATTAAATATTTAAAATGTGTAACCCCTGTTATGACATGTAACAGTTCGGGAATTAAATATTTAAATCTGTTGAATAAATTCTTCATAAAAAGCTAAATTCCTTCAAAAGATCTATATTAATTAAGATCCGGCCAGCTGTCCTGGATCTGACAGCCCTCGGGCAGGGAGTTAATAAAAGTTCTGCCGTAGGATTTTGTCCATAACCTTCTATCAAGGATCAACACCTCTCCCCGGTCATTTTTATCCCTTATTAATCTGCCAAATCCCTGCTTGAATTTTATCACAGCCTGGGGGAGAGCTTCCTGCCAGAAGGGGTTCTCCCCCCTGGAGGCAATCAGTTCAGAGCGAGCTGCTATCAGAGGGTCGGAGGGCACAGCAAAGGGCAGTTTCATAATGATAAGGCTGGAGAGCGCTTCTCCCGGAACATCAATGCCTTCCCAGAAACTGCTGGTTCCCAGCAGAATGGTGCCCTGCTGCTGGCGAAGTTTATTCAAAATTTTATTGCGGGGCTCTTCTCCCTGGGCTAAAACCTGATAACCCCTCTTCTGCAGACCGGGCTGAATTTCTTCTTTTAGTTCTCTCAGCATCGAGTAAGAGGTAAATAATACCAGAGCGGAGCCCTGTCTGCTGGCTAGATATTTTTCTAGTTTTTCTTTAATTTCAAAAATAAAATCTTGAGCCATTGCTGCAGGAATCTGACGCGGAATATAAATTTTTACCTGAGAAGAATAGTCAAAAGGCGATTTTACCAGCAGGCTATCGGAACGGGAAAGGCCCAACCTCTGCTGATAATAGGCAAAACTGCCATCAATCGCCAGAGTGGCTGAGGTCAGAACAGAAGTTGTAAGCCGGGAAAAGAGAACCTCCTCAAGAAAATCTGCTATCTCCAGCATCCCGTTTTTTTGTATCACATTATTATTGTAAATTTTTGAGTTTTCCAGCCAGAAAACATAATTGTTGAGGTGATCTTCAAAATTAAGATTTAAATTCAAAGCTTCGCCAAACTCCAGGATTCTGGAAAGCACTCCTCTGATTTCAAAGGAGGGCTGCTCTTCTGCGGTTTCACTGCCATTCTTTTCATTAGTCTGAAGCAGTTCAGCGGTATTCTGGAGACAGGTTTTCAGGGAAGCAAGTAGTTTGAGAAGATTTTCTCCGCTTTCCTGCCAGGTTAGCAACTCATCCCGGGTAAAAGTATCCTCCTCCAGCCTTATTTTTGTTTCCCGTTCCTGCTGCCATAAATCCTTCAGCTCCTGCTGATAATTCTTTGCTGCCTCGATAATCTGCTGCAGCAAAGGCCAGATTTTCTGATCCAGCAGTTCTAAAATCCGGGGACGATGAGAAAAGTTGATTTCATAGCTGTTATTTCTAACCCGTACCAGCGGAGAATTAGGTGAATTTTTCAGGCGTTCAGCCGTTTTTATTAAGGAGTGGGAATAAAAATCCAGACCACTGATTTGGGTTGCCACCTCGGGAAGATTATGGGATTCATCTATTATCAGTTTCCGGTAATCGGGCAGAACACTATAACGGTTATTTTTCAGGACAGCATCTGCCAGCAGGAGATGATGATTGACTATCAAAATGTCGCTCTGGTGAATCTTCTTTCTATCCTGGTGAAAGTAACAGCTGGAAAAATAGGGGCAGTAATTGTTAAGACAGAGATCACTTTCCGAGCAGACTTCCTGCCAGTAATCTGAGATGATGGTAAAGGAAATATCATTTTTGACTCCGGCAAAATTTTCCGAATTAATCTGATCCTGAAGATACTCAGCCACCCTGAGGAAATCTCTGTCTTCATCGTTAAGTTTATCCCGCTGGTTAAGGACATTATTTAGCTTTCTTCTGCAGAGATAATTGTTTCTCCCTTTAACCAGTGTGGCGGAAAAATCAAAGGAAAGTGCCCTCTGCAGAGTGAGCAGATCCTTTTCTATCAGCTGCTGCTGAAGATTAATGGTGTTGGTTGAAATAACCACCGGGCCAGAATTTATTTTACTCCAGAAGAGTGCGGGAAGAAGATAGGCGAAGGATTTACCGGTTCCGGTGCCAGCCTCAATCAGAACAGTATCATTTTCATTGAAGGCAGTAATTATCCGTCTCAGCACCTGAAGCTGTTCCTTTCTTTCGGTGAAATTCTCCATGATCCGGGAGAGGCTGCCTCCAGAACTTAAGATTTCAATAATTTCCTGCTCGGGCAGGGGTTCAAAGGAATTGGCCTGTTCCGGTTCCACCACGGTATAGATCTCCGAAACGGTGTTATTAATGATAATAAAGCCAATACCCCTGTTCCCCAACCGGGAGGCCAGTCTGATATCAGCAGCAGAAGGCCGCAGATCTCCGGAGGGATGATTGTGAATAAGGCAGTCTCCCGGTTTTAAATTATTGACAATGGCCGGGGCCATTGATTCATTACCCCGGGCTGCCACCCGAATATCATTGAGTTTCTGATCGGCAAAATCATAACTGCCCAGGAAAAAAACTTCCTGTTCCCGGGCCCGGGTGATACATTCCCGGAGATATTCTCTTGTTTCTGAAGTAAAAAGTTCCTCACTGGAATTCAATTTAAATCTCTTCCTCCTGTCGCAGAGATTTTATCAAATCAACATCAGGGTCATCCTCTCTATCATCGAACCAGGGTGTTTCCAGAATCAGGGGTAGATTTTGAAATTCCTGTCTGTTGACAATCAGAGAAAAACCCTCCCGGCCAATTTTCCCCTCTCCTATATGAGCATGTTCATCCTTATTGCTGCCCAGCTCGTAAAGAGAATCATTGATATGAAGTATTTTAAGTTTATCCAGTCCCGGCCCAGCTTCCGCAAATTCAGCCAGCAATCTATCCAGTCCTTCCTCCCGGGTAAGATTGTATCCGGCAGAGTAACTATGACAGGTGTCAAGACAGACACCCACCCTTTCCGGTTCCTCCAGCTGATTAATAATAGAGTTTAGTTCAGCAAAACTGGCTCCCAATTGGGTTCCGGCTCCAGCAACATTTTCCAGCAGAAGCCAGGTGCTGCCCTGGATTTCAGCCAGTACTTCATTAATACCGGCTGCTATTTTTTTAATTCCACGCTCAATCCCGGAACCGGTATGGCTGCCGGGATGAAATACCAGATAATCAGCCCCAATTTTAACAGATCTCCGGTAGTCAGTTTTCAGAGCCTGAAGGGATTTTTTTCTCACTTCCTCTCCGGGAGAAGCAATATTAATTAGATAGATGGCATGAACTACCACGGGATTAATATCAAGTTCATTTCGACCGGCAATAAAGCTTTTTACCGTAGCGGGATCCAGGTCTTTAGCCTGCCAGCTTCTGGGATTGCTGGCAAAAATCTGTACGGCATTGCAGCCGATTTTAACAGCCCTGTCCAGAGCTTTATCAATTCCACCTGCTATAGAAACGTGTTTGCCCAGTCTCATATGTTCACTTCCTAGATTGCATGATATATTAATATGAAAAGCATAAACCAGCATTTCAGCCAGTTTATGCTTATAATTATATCTAATCTAAAATCGAACTAAACCTGGAAAACAAATAGACGGTCAGTTACCTTATTTATAATCTCTATTCTGTTTTTTAGGATTTTTCCTTTTTCTCCAGTTCTTTAATGGCCTTAATTCGGGAAAGATTGAGCCTGTCCTGATTATCAATTTCAATCAGTTTAACCGGGACCTTATCTCCCACACTGACAATGTCTTCAACCTTGTCAACATGATAATCAGCGAGTTCTGAGATGTGAATCAGGCCTTCTTTACCCGGTACAATTTCAGCAAAGGCGCCGAAATTCATAATTTTCTTGACCGTAGCATTGTAAATTTCGCCAACTTCGACATCCTTGGTCAGCTCTTCAATCATTTCCCGGGCTCTTTCTCCCCCTTCCTGATCATCGGAGAGAATATAAATGGTGCCATCATCTTCAATATCTATCTGGGCTCCGGTTTCATCAATAATCTTGTTAATCATCTTACCTCCCGGGCCGATGACATACCTGATTTTATCGGTATCGATCTTCATGGTCTGCATGGAAGGAGCGTTGGGAGAAAGTTCGGGACGGGGTTCAGCAATGGCCTTGCTCATTTCTTTGAGAATATGCAGCCTACCCTTACGAGCCTGCTCCAGGGCTCTGGCCATGATTTTTTTAGAAATACCGCTGACTTTAATATCCATCTGGAGGGCAGTTATACCTTCTTCTGTTCCGGCCACCTTGAAATCCATATCACCATTATGATCTTCAATTCCCTGAATGTCAGAAAGGATAGCAATTTCATCCTGTTCCTTAATCAGGCCCATGGCAATGCCAGCTACAGGCCCTTGAATTGGCACTCCTCCATCCATTAGAGCCAGACTGCTGCCGCAAATACTGGCCTGGGAAGTTGAACCATTAGATTCCAGAACTTCAGAGACCAGTCGGATGGTATAGGGGAATTTCTCTTCAGCAGGAAGTACCTGCCTGAGAGCTCTTTCTCCCAGATGGCCATGACCAATCTCCCGACGTCCCGGTCCCCGCAAAGGCCAGGTATCTCCCACACTGTATGGGGTAAAGTTATAATGATGCATGAAGGATTTCTTTTCATCTTCACCCAGGCCGAAGAGCGTCTGTTCATCGCTGGTGGCACCTAGAGTTAGAATGGTCATAGTCTGTGTTTCTCCCCTGGTAAAGAGCCCGGAACCATGTACCCTGGGAATTGAGGCAACTTCACAGGAAATATCTCTAATTTCATCTGTTTTCCGTCCGTCAGGACGGCGGTTATTCTCAACAATTTCTGTTCTGATAATATCTTTACTGACGCTGTCAATTTCCTTTTTCAGCAGGCCTGAAAGTTTCTGAAATTCATCTTCGAGCAGCTCTGTCTCAAGTTCGGCCATTACTTCTTCTTTAACCAGGTCCATGGCCTCTTCTCTGGCCAGTTTATCCCTGACAAAGACAGCTTCCTGCATCCTGTCATAACATTTATCCCTGACCAGTTTTTTCTTATTCTGGGGAAGTTCTTCGGGGGTGTACTCCATCTTCTCAAGTCCAATTTCTTCCCGCATACCTTCCTGAAGCTCAACAAGTTCCTTAATTTTTTCGTGGGCCAGCTCAATGGCATCCAGCATGGTTTCCTCGGAAACCTGATCAGCGCCTGCCTCTACCATCAGGACGGCATCCTTTGTTCCAGCTATCATCAGATCCAGCCGGGATTCTTCACAGTCTTCTTCCGAGGGATTAATCACCAGCTCATCATCGACCAGGCCAACTTTAACTCCGGCAATTGGACCGGCAAAGGGAATATCGGAAATAGTTAAAGCCGCAGAAGCTCCGTTCATGGCAACCATTTCGGGATCACAGTCATCATCAACCGATAACACTGTGGCAATAACCTGAATGTCATGACGAAAACCCTCAGGAAAAAGAGGTCTCAAGGGGCGATCGATCAGGCGGGCAAAAAGTGTGGCCCGATCCCGGGGACGGCCCTCCCTCCTGGTTACACTGCCTGGTATTTTTCCGATGGCATATACTCTTTCTTCGTAATTAACCATCAGGGGAAGAAAGTCAACGCCTTCCCTGGGTTCTGACATGGTGGCAGTTACCAGAATTGTGGTATCACCATATTTTGCTAGAACCGATCCATTTGCCTGTCTGGCCAGTTTTCCTGTTTCCAGCCTTAAATCCCGGCCATTAATTTCTTTAGTCCAGATTTTTTCCATAAATCAACCTCCTAAATTCTAATAAATCTTTTGCTGCTGATTTTGAATATTTTCCTCTTCTTTTTCTGCCTTAATATTTTGAAAAAAGTTCTGTAAATTTATAAAGAGAGGAGCGGGTCAATATATATCCCGCTCCTGATGATATGCTAACCTCTAAGTCCAAGTCTATCGATTAGCTCTCTATATCTTTCCACATCGTTGTTTTTAAGATATCTAAGCAGACTTTTGCGTTTGCCAACCATTTTTAAAAGACCACGACGAGAATGATTATCTCCTTTATGTTTTTTCAGATGTTCGGTCAGTTCACCAATCCTGGCAGTTAGAATGGCTATCTGAACCTCAGGAGACCCGGTGTCATTTTCATCCCGCTGAAATTCTTCGATAATTTCCTGCTTTTTTTCCTGAGAAAGCATCTAAAGCACCTCCTGTCAATTTAATTCTCCTGCAGCCAGGACACCGCTGGAGGATGCGAATATCCGAGCTGAGGAAATCTTTACTCCTGTAATTTTAACATAAAACCTTTCTGGTGTAAAGAATATCCTGTTTAATTCTTTCAACCAGCTCTGCTTTACTGTCAAACTTTTTTTCCGGTCGAATATATTTAACAGGACTGAAAGAAATTTCTTCATTATAGATATTATCATTCAGGTCTAAAATATAAATTTCAATACTGTAGTCTTTACTGGTAAAGGTGGGATTTTCTCCGAAATTAGCGGCGCCGGCAAATCTTCGGTTTTGATATCTGACAAAACCGGCATAAACACCGTTCTTAGGCATTACATAGTCGGTTTCTAAACATAAATTGGCGGTGGGAAAACCGAGACTTTTGCCTCTTCCCTGGCCATGGACAACCCTGCCCTTAATTTCATAAAATCTCCCCAGGAGATTTTGAACTTTTTCTACCTTGCCCCGGGAAATTAGTTTTCTAATGCGAGTGCTGGATATTTTTTCTCCTCCATTTTTAACGGCGGAATGGACGGTTACTCCAAACCCATACTTTTTCCCCAGAGATTTAAGGTCCCTGACATCCCCGCTGCCGCCTCGGCCGAAACTAAAATCTTCTCCCACCACAATATGGGAAGTATTAAGCCGGGAACAGAGAACTGATTCAACAAAATCAGCGAAATTCTGCCTGGCAAATTCCCGGGTAAATTCCTGACAGAAAAAATAATCAATATTCATTCTTTCCAGTATTTCGATCTTTTGTTCCTGGGATATTATAACGCCCAGATCCCTATCGGGCTGTAGAACCTGACGGGGATGGGGCTCAAAGGAAAGGAGACCTGAAACAAGTTTTTTTTCTCTTGCCAGAGCATTGGCTTTTTTTATAATCTGCTGATGTCCCAGATGAATACCATCGAAGGATCCAATAGCCAGAGCTGCAGGTGGACCATTAAAGTTTTGAAATTGACTGCTGTAAATTACTTCCATTGCTTCTAAAACCTCCGGCAGAAACTTTTATCCTAAAAGCGGAACACTTAATCTTTAAAGGTATGGAAAAAAAGTGGATGGAAAAACTGAACTAGAAATTATAATCCTGCAAATAATATTGAGTTCAATTCTGCTGGTAAAAAACTCTTTCCGGGTGCAGACAGATTCTGCCATCATCGTCTCTAACCACCCGGCTGACGGCAATAAACTCTTCTTCAGGACCTTTAATAACAAATTTTTTATCCAGATCTGCTGCAGTTAGATGAAAGTCAGCAAAGTTATGGGCATAGAGGCTGGCTCCATTAACAGCATACTTAAAAGCCTCCTGCCTGATCTTTAATTCCGGCAGATTGAGGGGAGCTGAAACAGGAAGCAGCATCTCAGCCCTTGGAGAAGAATCGGCAGTAATTCGGTGCAGGGGCTGACTTGAATCCAGGTGAAAGGGACCGGACCTGGTTCGAATCAGAAAATTTAAGACTGCCCCACAACCCAGTTCTTCGCCAATATCCCGGACCAGCGAGCGGATATAAGTGCCCCGGGAGCATTCCAGTTGCAGGCGAATTACGGGAGGATCAACAGTATAAATTTTCCGGGAATAAATTTCCACCTTTCTAGTCTCCCGGTCAACCTCCTGACCTTCTCTGGCCAGCTGATAAAGAGGCTGGCCATTCTTTTTAACAGCTGAATACATGGGAGGTACCTGAGAAAGTTTGCCGGTAAAACCGGCAATAATCCTCTTTATTTCATCAGGAGAGATTTTCTGCCAGCCGTCATCCCGGGAGATAACCCTGCCCTCCCTGTCCAGAGTATCGGTTCTAACTCCCAGTTCCATTTCAAATACATACTGCTTTTTCTCCTCCGGCAGAAAGGGTATTATTTTGGTGCCCTTTCCCAGGCAAACTGGCAGCACTCCAACTGCCAGAGGGTCCAGGGTGCCGGTATGGCCAATCTTTTTCTGCTCCAGAATTTTTCTCAGCTGCTGCACAACCTGAAAAGAAGTTAAACCAGGAGGTTTTAGGATATTTAAAATGCCATTAAGCTCAGACATGTTTTTTTACCTCATTTATTACCCGGTCAATTACCTTATCAAGTTCACCGCTAGTTTTGCAGCCTGCTGCCCGGGGATGACCTCCTCCTCCAAAACTGGCAGCAATGTCATTTACCCTGAGATAGTCGTTGGAACGAAAACTAACCTTTATGCAATCAACTTCTTCACTGAAAAAAATTCCTACTTCAACTCCGGAAATATTGCGGGCAAAATTCACAAATCCCTCATTATCACGGGAGGATGTGCCAGTTATGCGGTAATCCTCCCTATTGAGATAGAAATAGGCTATTCTGCCCTGACCGGAAACTTCAATCCGGCTTAAACCCCGTCCCAGCAATCTCATGGCTTCTGGCTTATTTTGACCGTAGAGAGATCTACTGATTTTATGTATGTCCGCGCCCAGTTCCATCAACTCCTGAACCACTTCCAGTGCCCGGGAACCGGTGTTGCTGTAGCGAAAAAAACCTGTATCTGAGAGGATTGCCAGAGCCAGAGCCCGGGCAGCATTCTGATTAATTTTCCAGTTCAAACTGTCAGCCAGCTCAAATATTATCATGCCGGCAGCTGCAGATTCCGGTCTGACAAAATTAAGTTCCCCAAAAAAATCATTATCTTCATGATGATCTATATTTAAAACAGTCCGGCTGTCAAGTAAATCAGCAGCGGGACCAAGCCTGTCCTGCCCGCTGCTGTCCAGAACAATAATCCTGTTAATATCCGGCAGGTCCTCCGAGATCTTTTCGATCTCCAGATCATCCTGGATTGCCAGCTGAAACATTTCAGGGATCGGCTGATAAATTCCTATGACAGGATTTTTGTCCAGTTCCTGTAAGAGATAGGCCATTCCGGCCAGAGAGCCAATACAATCGCCATCGGCATCCTCATGGCCGAGCAGTAAAAATTCATCCTCTGGGGCAATAAAATCAGCTATCTCTGCTATTGCATTATTGACTCTGGTCTCCGGCATTTTTACTATCTGCTCCTTCAGCTGTCGGGTTATTTTTCTTCTTTTCTTCAGCCCGAACTTCTTCAATTAACTGGGTAATGTGGATGCCATGTTCAATGGAATCATCATAGCGAAAGATGATTTCAGGCGTGTGGTAGACAGTGATTCTTTCTCCCACCAGTTTTCTGATAAAGCCGGTGGCCTGTTCCAGTCCTGTCATGGTATCCTGACGTTCCTTATCACTGCCAATAACACTGACAAAAACCTTGGCATGTCTTAAATCTCCACTTACCTCAACATCTGTCAGGGAGACAAATCCTATCCTGGGATCCTTTACCTCCCGCAAAATTATATCACTGATCTCTTCTTTGAGAAGCTCAGCTAGCCTTCTGCTTCTATTATTAGACATTAATATCACCTCTAATCCGGGTGATTAAGTTTACAGGCTTCTCTTAATCTCCTTGAAATCGTAGGTCTCCAGTATATCTCCTGTTTTGATATCATTGTAATTTTCAATACCAATTCCACATTCATAACCTTCTTTTACTTCTCGAACATCATCTTCAAAACGCTTTAGAGAACCGATTTCGCCTTCATGCTGGACGACACCATTTCGGATTACCCTGATTTTATGGTTTCTGTTAATAATCCCATCTCTGATGTAGACTCCGGCAACAATGCCTACATCGGGAACTTTGAATAGTTCTCTAACTTCAGCATGGCCCTTAACCACTTCTTTTAATTCCGGATCCAGCAGGCCGGCCATGGCATCTTTAATATCCTCCAGGGCCTTATAGATAATTCTATAAGTTCGGATGTCAACACCCTCTTTTTCCGCGAGTTGCTGGGCATTGAGGCCCGGACGGACGTTGAAGCCAATAATTATTGCCTGGGAAGCACTGGCCAGGTTAACATCGGTTTCATTGATGGAGCCAACACCGGTGTGGATTATATTAACTGTTACTTCATCGGTGCTTAGCCTTAAAAGTGATTCTCTTAAGGCTTCAATTGAGCCCTGAACATCAGCCTTTATGATAATATTAAGCTCTTTAACTTCACCTTCCTGGACCCTTTCATAAAAGTCCTCCAGGGTGACGGTGCTTTCTGACTGCAGCCGGGCTGCATGCTGTTCTTCCTTTCGTTCCGAGGAAATATCTCTGGCTCTTCTCTCATCTTCCAGAACCTGAAGCAGGTCACCAGCCGCCGGAACATCGGAGAAGCCCAAAACTTCAACAGGAGTAGCCGGTCCGGCACTTTCGATTCTCTGACCGTGTTCATCTATCAAAGCTTTAACCCGGCCGCAGCAGGCACCAGCCAGAATGGCATCTCCAATCTCGAGGGTTCCATTTTTAATCAGGGCGGTGGCCACCGGCCCCCGGCCTTTATCAAGTTCTGCCTCAATAATAACACCCTCTGCCGGTCGATTGGGATTGGCCATAATTTCTTCCATTTCAGCTACCAGCAGCACCATTTCCAGCAGTTCATCAATATTTTCTCCCTGCAGGGCTGAAATTTCCACACAGATAGTGTTGCCACCCCATTCTTCGGGAACCATACCATATTCGGTTAATTCCTGCTTGACCCTGTCTGGTTGAGCATTGGGCTTATCTATTTTATTGATGGCAACCAGCAGGGGAATTTCAGCAGCCTGAGCATGATTGATAGCCTCCACCGTCTGGGGCATGATACCATCATCAGCAGCTACCACCAGAATGGCAATATCAGTTATCTGTGCTCCCCGGGCTCGCATGGCAGTAAAGGCTTCATGACCGGGGGTATCTATAAAGGTTATTTTTTTGTCATTGGCAGAAACCTGATAGGCTCCAATATGCTGGGTAATACCACCAGCTTCAGTTTCAGTTACCCTGGTCTGACGAATAACATCCAGCAGGGTAGTTTTGCCGTGATCAACATGACCCATTACCGTCACAATAGGCGACCTGAGGCGATAATCAGCCGGGTCATCTTCAAAATCAGTTTTTACCCGCTGGGTGCTGCAGACTTCCGGTTCCTGTTCTTCAACACTGGAAACTTTAACTGAAAGATCCATGTTATCGATTAATTTTTTTACGGTATCTTCATCCAGAGAATAGTTGATATTTCCCATGATTCCCAGATTCATGAGTTCCTTTAACATGCTATTGGCAGCAACTCCCGCTTTTTCTGCCAGTTCTTTAACAGAGAGCGGGGGAAATACTGATTCTCTTACATCTGTTTCTACTGTTTCTGCTGTTCCTTCTGCAGTTTTGGTTTCAACAGTTACCCGGGATTCAGTTTCTTCCTCTGTTACAGCTTTTTCTTCTGCAACCAGTTCCTCTTCAGTTTCTTCAACAGCTTCTTCAATCACTTCTGCAGAATCATCATACATCCCGCGCACCAATTCCGCTGTTTCATCTTCAATTGTGCTCATATGACTGGTTACCTCAATATCCAGATCCTGCAGGATATCAACCAGTTCAGAACTGGCCATATCCAGTTCTCTTGCCAGTTTATAAACTCTAATTTTGGCCATCTACTAAACACCTCCAGAATTACTGATCAACCATGATTTATCTCCTCCAGCAGTTGATTAAAGAGCTCCTCTGTGATTTCAAGGTGAAGCTCTTCGCTCAGCTGGTTATCTTTGCGGGCTGCCTGAAAGCAGCTGACCTGGGGGCAGATATAAACATCTCTTCCCGATAACCTTCCTCCCGGATCTATCTTGAGTTCCCCCTTATTATTGACTATCCTCATTAATTCAATTTCTTCCCTCCGGTCACCACAACCAAGACATTGTTTAAGACTGTCAACTCCTGGCAAGTTATACCCTCCTTTAATTTTAGTTGCCAGTTCAGGACTCCGGCTGTTTTTCAGCCTCTCTCTCCCCGGCATTTTTCTCCAGTTCTTCAGAAATTTCTTCAGCTTCAGCGGTCAATTCTTCTGGTTGGGAAGTATCCCGTTCTCCAGCGGAGTCTGTCCGGGATTCTTCAGTTTCATCAGCTTCATCAACTTTATCATCAGGTTCATCGGATTGATCAACTTCATCAGCAGGTTCAAAAGTTTCAGCATCGGATTCCGCAGTTTTATCATCTTCAGCTACCTCAGGTTCAGCTTCCCCGGATTCTGCTTCCTCGACTTCCCCCTCCTCATATTCAGACTGCTTTTTAATATCCACCTTCCAGCCGGTTAATTTGGCTGCCAGCCTGGCATTCTGGCCCTCCTTACCAATGGCCAGAGATAACTGGAAATCAGGAACAACCACTTTTGCTATTTTATCTTCTTCATTTAAAATAACTTTATTGACTTCAGCTGGATTCAAGGCATTAGCAATCAACTCTTCCGGCTCATCATGCCAGGCTATGATGTCTATCTTTTCACCATTTAATTGATCAACCACGGCCTGAACTCTGCTGCCCCGGGGCCCCACACAGGCTCCCACCGGGTCCACATCTTCATTTCCGGAATAAACTGCTACCTTTGATCTTTTGCCTGCCTCCCGGGCTACAGCTTTGATTTCAACAGTTCCATCATATATTTCAGGAATTTCAATTTCAAACAACCTCAGCAAAAGACCAGGATGGGTTCGGGAGACTAAAATCCTGGGCCCCTTATTGGTGGAGCTAACTTCAACTATATAGAGCTTAATTCGGTCTCCGACACTGTAATTTTCAGAAGGAATTTGCTCAGAAGGCGGCAAAAGAGCTTCAGTTTTACCCATATCGATCAAAATATAATCATTGTGAAACCGCTGAATGGTCCCGGTAATAAACTCTCCCTCTTTCTGTTTATAGTGCTCATAAATTACATCTCTTTCAGCTTCCCTAATTCTCTGCATAACAACCTGTTTGGCAGTCTGAGCAGCAATCCGTCCGAAATTTGCCGGAGTAACCTCTACCTCAACCGCATCGTCTATTTCGGCAGAGCTATCAATCTCCCGGGCTTCTTCCAGAGTAATCTCAAAATTTTTATTTTCCACTTCTTCGACAACTTTTCTCCGGGAAAATACAGCAACATCACCGGAAGAGGAGTCGATATCAACCCTGACATTTTCCTTGGAGCCAAAATCCTTTTTATAGGCTGAAACCAGAGCAGTTTCTATGGCTTCCAGCAATATTTCCTTGGGAATATCCTTTTCATTTTCGATGTCATCCAGCGCATGTAAAAATTCTACATTCATAAGCAAATTCCTCCTAATAATCTAAATATCTGAATTCAATCTGGCCGCAGCAATACTCTTGAGAGGAAGCTCAATAATTTCATCCTCTGACATTTCCAGCCGGACCAGGTCTTTTTTTAGCCCCAAAAGCTTACCGGTAAACTCTTTTTCTCCCTTGATGGGTGCGTAGGTTTTAATGAAAACAGATTCTCCGGAAAACCTCTGATAATCATCTCTGCCCCGCAGGGGTCTTTCCACCCCTGGCGAAGAAATTTCCAATATATAGCTCTCAGAAATGAAATTTTCTTCATCCAGCCAGTCAGAAAGGCGATGGCTCAGGCGGGCACAATCATCCAGATCCAGATCACCCTCTCTATTTTCAATAAAAACTCTCAACACTCTTTCCGAGCCTTCTTTAACATATTCCACTGCTACCAGATCATAATTACCCTCAGTCAGTAAATCTTCAACTTTTTTTTCTACTCTTTTAACTATACTCATCATTATTCCCTCCAGCAGCATGAAATATTTTATAGTTGAATTTAAAGTTCCGATAATCAATTAATTTTCAAGTTCAATTCGAGTTTTAATAATAAAAAAGCTGTTTATTTTATATCAGGTGATATTTTAAGCTCTATTAAATTAAGGAGTGGGCAGCAGACCCACTCCTTCATTCCAGACCAAGTATAACATATATTCCTTTATAATTTTACCACAGCACCAACAAACATGCAAGTTATAGGTAAGGGCATTCGATAATTTCTTCGTCAAGGTAATTTTCCAGCCTGGCTTTAAGCTCCTTACCTCGCTCCAGTTTTTCCCGGGATTCAAGGGCAATCTCCCGGTTAAAGCCCTCGTCATCAATCGAGCAGATATTAATCATCACATTATAATAGGAAGCCTGGAGGGCGGAAAAGGCAAGCTGGGCGGCAATCCCCGCTTCAGTCCAGGCATTGCGGTTGCCCTTCCTGGCTACTACACTGGCAGCTTCAAGGATTTCCAGGGCAAGGCTCATTAGTTTCTCCGGGGGCCGGCTGGCAGCCTTGAGGGCCTCTTCTACCCTTGCCTGCCGTTCCTGCTTCTCTTCCTGGCTCCCGGCAGGCAGCCGGTAGGCTTCCATGACCCTTTCAAAGCCCCGGCAGTCTTCGTCAATCAGCCGGTAGGACTGCTGCAAATGTTCAGCAAGCTTTCGGCAAACCTCCTCAACTTCACCCTTATTGTCGGTCAGGGCAGCCACCATCTCCAGCAGGGCAACGCTGATGCTGGCAGCAGCTGCCGCTGCCGCCCCGCCGCCGGGGGTGGGGCTTTCGGACCCCAGGGTATCATTAAATTTTTCCAGTGCTTCGCTGCTCCATTTCATTTGGTTATCTCCCCTCTTTCTTTCCTCTGCCAGGCCATCCAAAAAAAATAGCATATTCCCAGATCAATAGATCAGCTGATAGGCATCCCCCCCCGGTGAGGCATCCCCGCTGTGACAGCCCTTAGCTTGTGCCTTGCTTCGGCACCACCAGGGGCAAGGCCCCGGGAAGCACTTCTATCTCAACCGGGTAGGCAGGCCCCTTCTCCCCGTCAATATCGGTGTTGCCCGGGGAATCCCCCCCGGCTGGCTTCAGGTAAAAATAGCTGTCCTTAAGCAGGATAACATTCTCCTGCTGCTGGTTTTTGTTGATAAAAACCTCGATCAGGGTATTAATCATTTCATAAAAGCTGCCGTACCTGATGGCCAGAAACTCAAAGAGGCCATCATCAATGCTGCTCTCCGAAACCAGGCTGTCAAAGCCCGCCGCCCGGCTGCTGTTTAAAACCAGGAACATGAAGAGCTCGCTGGAAAATTCCTGGCTGGTGGTAGTTACCTCCAGGGGCAGGGGCTTAAAGCTGGGGAATTCCTGCAGGCCCTTGAGGTAGTAAGCAATCCTGCCCAGGCGGTTTTTCAGGGTGGTGTCGGTTTTGTGGGGCACCCCGGTTAAAAAGCCGCCGGCGCAGACATTGAAAAAATAGCGGTTATTAATCCTGCCGGCATCAACCATCCTGACATTGCCCTCCCTGATAAGCTCATAGTACTCTTCAAAGCCATTGGGGAGGCTTAAGTAGTCGGCAAAATCATTGGAGGTCCCGGTTGGCAGGATAGCCAGGGGGACCTCAATGCCTTTCTCCAGCAGGGCATTGACGGCGGAGTTTATGGTGCCATCCCCTCCGGCTACCATCAGGCAGGAGTATTCGGTAAAATTTACCCGGCTGAACCTTTCTGCCAGGTCAGCCCCGATTATGTTCAGCAGGCTGACCTCATAGCCCTGCTGAAATACCCGGACAAATTCGTTGATCCGCCCGGGGAAGCTGCTGTCCCCCGCCCGGGGGTTGTAAACCAGCTTGATTTTTTTCATGTTATCTCCCGCTTCACTTATATAATTTTATTTGCTTAAAGATTCAATTTACTGATTGCACTGCATAAAGTCGGTAATATCAAAATTTCGAAGCTATAATCCCCTTCACATCAGTCATCCTGTCAATCAAATTGCTAGTAAAATGACTTTTCACAGGGAAGGCATTTGCTTAAAAATTCCTGGTTTCAGTTTATAAAGCCTAATTTAACAAAATTTAAAATTACAATACCTGCCGGGCAGCAGTTCTGGCAGAAATAATTATTCAAATATCTTTTTTTATCATTTTTTTTAGCTGAGCAGTTTCATTATATTATCTAAAATCAAAACTAAAGCTTAAAATTCCCAGTCCAGCTGGGGGCGGGGCAGCAGGGCCAGCAGGCGGCCCAGGCCCTGCAGGAGCACCGCTGGGGCTGCCAGCTCATCTGTCCTGCTCAATGAGGCAGGGCTCAGCACGCCCAGCCAGAGCCGGGAGAAGGCATTTACCGTGCATTCCATAACCGGCAGTCCCTCCTTAAAGCCCTCTGCGATGCTGGAATTTTGGCCCAGGGTAACAGCGTACCTGCCCGCCAGGCCCTGCCATTCATCAGCAGGCTTCAGGTATTTTTCCACCGGGTCGGAAAGCTCCAGGTTAAAGCTAATTTCCGGGCCGGGCAGGGAGGCCGCCTGAAGGCACTTTTTAAGGTCCAAAACCCTGACCTGCCAGTAAGCTTCTGCCCGGGACTGGTACTTATAATCGCTGCCCCTGGTAACCTCAGACTGCTTGTGGGGCAGCTTGATCAGGTCCCTAAGCTGGATGCCGGCCGGCTCCTTAAGCTTAACTGCAAAAACCTGGTCGGCCTGGTTTTTCAAAAGTGCCAGCAGCTCCAGAAACTGCTCGTAGTTCCGGTAGGTTAAAAAGGCAACATCCAGGGGCCCGTGGGAGCCCTTCTCCCTGACAAGCCACATCATATGGGTTATTTCCTTGCTGGCGTTGCGGTAGCCCAGCCCGTAGCTTTTCTCCTTCTTCCAGGAAAGGGTGTCCCGGATTATCCCCGGGTGCCCGGGGGTGGCAAAGCCATGAGCTTTCCTGCGCTTAAGCCAGGATTGGTGGATAGCCTCCCAGTCTTCGGCAGTAAGCCTTTCCGGGATGGCCGGCTTACAGCTAACCTTGAGGTGGGCGGGGTCAAAGGTAAAGATATGCTCATAGCTCCCGGTCCCGTAACCCAGGTGGTTGTAATAGCCCTGCTCAAACATCAGCAGGGCTGAGAGGGCATCTCCCCTCAGGGCCCCCTGCTGCAGGGAATTGGCTACCAGGCGGCCTGCCAGCCCCTGCTTCCTGGCCAGCGGGCTTACCACCACGCCGGTCAGAGCATGGAGGCTCAGCTCCCGGCCCAGATAGTTAAGGCCTGCCGGGATAAACCCGGTGGTAGCCTCCAGCCGGGAATCAACCTCCCCCACCAAGAACTCCGAAGCCTCAAACATATGCTTTATCCCCTCATTCTCCTCCGGCTTGGCGCTTTCCAGCCAGCCAACTTCCCGCCAGACATTGAGGGCAGCCTGGAAATCCTGCTCCAGGTCGAATTGGCGGATGTTAATCCTGCTGTCACTTCTCATGCGGCACTTCCCCTTTTCCTCTAATTTTTACCACTATCCCTGGCCCGTAGTTACCTCATGCTGCTGGAATAGAACCTAACCAGCCTTAACCTAACCAGCACTAATTGCCTTGGCACCTATCTGGTTTAGCAGGCTGTTTTAGCAGCCTATTAAAAATAATCTCCTTTTTATTGAACTGCCCAACATCTTTATTAAACTGCCCAACATCAAAACAATATTAAAATATAATACAAAATCAATACTAATACAAGCTCAACTCAAGATTAATTTAGGGCCAACCCAAGATTAATTTAGGATCTACTCAAGATTAATTTAAGATCAACCTAAAAACAATACGATAGCAGTCAATTTAGGATTAAACTGACTGCTGTTAATCTCCTCAACACCAGTCAATTAAGCATTAAACTGCCAGGCTAGAGGGAAAACACTAAAGCCAGGGCCCCGGCCCCCAGCAGAAAAACCAGGGCAGCACAGGCAGCCACGGTGCCCACCACCGTCAGGACCGCCCTGAAGCTGGAAAAATTCTGGCTTTCCCTTAAAGAAAGGAGAAAAAGCAGGTAATACCAGGCCAGCAGCACAGTCCTCAGAAAAATGCCCAGGTAAGCGGGCAGGCCGGCCAGGCGGGAGATAAAAACTGCCACCGGGTAAAGGAAAAAAACAAACTGGGATATCCCGGCAGCAGCAAAGAAGCCAAAATAATTGCTATCCCCGCCCAGGAACCTGGCAAAGAGGGTGAAAAACAGGGCCCCAATAAAAAGCAGCAGCAAATTGGCTACGGCTGCCAGAAAAGCCAGCAGCATAACCGGGGCAGGATCCGGATAAAGGACAGCTCTGTCTGCTATTTGGGGAGTAAAAATCATCAGGGAAGCCAAAAAAGAGATAAATACCGCCAGGCTGACAGGCTCGGCTGAAACTATCTTTTTGATTGCCGGGAGGGGCTGAAAAAGAATCCCGTACAGGGCCTCAAACAGGCCGGGGTTTCCATAATCAGCCTCTCCTGCTGGTTTGCCGCCTGTTCCTGGACTATTTGGATTTACAGGCTCAAAACCGGTTTTAGCCTTCATATTGCACCATCCCTATATCGGGCCAGTTTTATGTTGAGCCGGCCCCACCGCCCTGACATGATATTAATCCAACCCAGGCAACCTAACCAGGCTAAATTTATATTTAAGCGGCCCAACTTTTCCTGCCAGCCCATCTTTTCATTGGCCCAGCCCATATTGAGGCCCCCTGCTATGCCCGGGGTGCCTGGCAGGCCCGGGATAATATTTAAAATTAGGATAAAGGCTTTCATGGCCAGCCACCCTAAAATCCCGGGACCCGGTATTCAACCACCGGGCTTAATCCGTCCCGGATATCTTCAAATATCACCAGCTCGGGCTCAGCCAGGGAGCGGGAGATAATCTCCGGCAGCCGGATAGCTGTCCCCATTAGCTGCTGAAAGAGTGAAGGCTCAGGCAGCTCTACATACTGCGGGTCCTCAATTTCTGCCAGCTCGCCAGCCAGCTCCAGGGCCTCCAGCCTGCCGCCCAGTTTATCTACCAGCCCGTATTCCAGGGCCTGGCTCCCCAGGAAAATTTCCCCTGTGGCCAGCTCCCGGACAGCTTCCTCTTCCATATCCCGGCCGGCAGCTACATCGGCAATAAACTGGCTGTAGGCCTCGTCAGAGAAGGCCTGCATCTTTTCTCTCTCCTCCTCGGTCAGCGCGCGGGAAAACATATCCTTGTGCTCCCCGGAAGTGATAATCTCCCTCTCCAGCCCGATCATTTCAAAGAGCCCTTCCGGGTCAAAGAAGGTAGAAATAACACCGATAGAACCTGTCATGGACCCCGGCTGGGCAACTATGGCATCGGCGGCAGCTGATACATAATAGCCTCCCGAAGCCGCCATGTCGCCCATTGAGATTACCACCGGCAGGCCAAAATCAGCAATCAGGCTGTAAATTTCCTGGGAAGCCCCAATCGCCCCTCCCGGGCTTTCCAGCCGGATAACCAGGGCTTCAACGCCGGGGTAGCGCTCTGCCTGCCTCAGTTTGCTGTCCACCCGGTCAGGGGAAATTACTGTCACGGTAAAACCCGCCACCCCCTCCTGGATCGGGCCCTGCAGTGTCAGGCGGGCCACCCCATCCTCCACCGGCTCTTCCTCCAGGAAGGACAGGTAAATCAGCCCGGTAATAGCGCCGGCAACAACCAGGACAAAAAGCACAATCACCAGTTTTTTAAGTAGGCTTTTCATTTTTTAAATCCCCTCCAGACCTATTTGGCTTTAAATTTCAAGTTTAAGAATGAGAGCCTGACAATCAAATTAAATCTTACTATTTAAATTTCTTTTCCAAGTCAATTCTTAATTCTTTTATATATATTTCTAGATATTTTCAATAAGGCCTCCCCAAAATATCATTTATTATATATTTTATTGATATCCCGGGATAAATGTGATTTAATATAATCAGAAGTTAAACACTGAAGTGAAACACTAGAGATTAAATTATTAACTACTAACTGGAGGGATAGAAATGTCAGATAAAAAAAAGCCGGATAATAATGAAAATAACTTGAATGATAAAAATGATGACAGGCTGGGAAAAATGAATATTGCTGAGGAAGTATATGCTATAACTGCGGGAAATGCCACTCTGGATGTTGAGGGTGTAGCAGCTATGAGCGGAGGTCTGGCTGGAGGAATAGCTAAAATTTTGGGTCGGAAAAATATTACCAAAGGAGTTAAAATTGAGGAGACTGAAGAGGGCCTGACAGTTGATTTGAATTTGATTGTTAAGTATAAGGTTAAAATTCCGGATGTAACCAGGCAGGTGCAGCTGAAGGTTAAAGAGGCTCTGGAAACAGTCACCGGAGCTGATGTTCAGGCTGTTAACGTTAATGTGCTGGGAATTGAAATGCCGGAAATGACCGAACCAGCCCTGGAAGAACCAGAACTGGAACAGGAAAATGAAGAAACCGGAGAACAGGAGAAACTGGAAGAGGAAACTGAAAAAAGCGAAGATAAGGACAAAGACAGTCAGTAAAGAGCAGGCTCCCCCTGCCCCCTGTGAGAGACCAGCAGAACATAGAAGTTAAACAATCTTTTTATTAAATTAGAGAGGTTCGGTCAGATTTATGATGAATTCTTCCAGCTGACTCAGCAAATTCTGCTGGTTAATTGAAGCAGGGCTCTTTTCTTTAATTTCAGCATCTTCACCGGAATCAGCATCTTCAATATCACCGGGAGAAGAATTTACTGCCCTTTCAATGACCTCAATAATTGCACTACCGACGATCACCCCATCAGCAAATTCTGCCAGAGAGTTTACCTGTTCTGGACGGGAGACTCCAAAACCAACACAGACTGGAATTTTTCTTATCTCTTTGATCTTACTTATGGTATTTTTAATCTCAAGTGAAATTTTTTCTCTGCTTCCGGTAGTTCCCGGAGTGGAAACAGCATAAATAAACCCCTCTGCCGCCCGGGTGACTCTGTCAATCCGGCCGGCAGGACTGTTGGAGGAAAGCAGCCAGATGAGATCAATCTGGCTGCTTATTTTTTTTAATTCCTCTCCCTCTTCCGGCGGCAGGTCAGGAACTATTATTCCATCAACTCCGCTCTGCCGGCACCGGCTAATGAAATTTTCCATCCCAAATTTATGAATTAGATTGATATAACTCATTATAATCAGAGGAGTGGAGGATTCTCTTCTGATATCCTCCACCATTTCAAATACCTGCCGGGGTTGAAAGCCGCTGTCTAAAGCCCGCCGGGAAGATTTTTGAATGGTGGGGCCATCGGCCAGTGGGGCACTATAGGGCAAACCTATCTCCAGCAAATCGGCCCCGGAGCGATCGACAGTCTTGATTATTTCCAGGCTGAGCTCATAATCAGGATCCCCTGCCATTAAAAAGGGAATAAAGGCGGTTTTGTTTTTTCTTCTCAGGCTTGCAAAGGTGCTGCTTATCCGGCTCACTTCAAATCAGTTCCCATTTCTTCGGCTACAGTATAAACATCTTTATCACCGCGGCCGGAGAGATTGACAATTATTATTTTATCCTGGTCAAGTTGCGAAGCCAATTCGGGCAGATAGGCCAGAGCATGTGAGCTTTCCAGAGCCGGGATAATCCCCTCAATTTCGGAAAGCAGTTTAAAGGCCTCCACTGCTTGTTGGTCGGTGGCAGATTCATAACTGGCCCGGCCGCTGGCTTTAAGAAAGCTGTGTTCTGGTCCCACCCCGGGATAATCAAGGCCGGCAGAGATAGAATGGACCGGTGTTATCTGGCCGTTTTCATCCTGAAGAACATAACTTTTATAGCCATGGATAATACCGGGACAGCCCCGGGAAAAGGTAGCGGCGTGTTTATCAGTATCAAGACCAAGTCCAGCGGCTTCTACCCCGATCATTTCAACTTCTTTATCATCTAAAAAGGGATGAAAGAGTCCGATGGCATTACTGCCGCCTCCCACACAGGCCAGAAGATAATCCGGCAGCCGGCCTTCAGCGTCCAGAATCTGTTCCCGGGTTTCCCGGCCAATTACCGACTGAAATTCCCGGACCATAACGGGATAGGGGTGGGGGCCGACAGCTGAACCCAGCAGATAGAAGGTATCATCAGAGTGTTCTACCCAGTGCTGTATGGCAGCATCGACAGCATCGGTCAGAGTTTTTGTGCCCCGGGTAATTTCATTTACCCTGGCACCTAAAAGCCTCATCCGGAAGACATTCAGAGCCTGTCTTTCCACATCTTCAGCTCCCATGAATATTTCACAGTCCATACCAAACATGGCTGCCACGGTAGCTGTAGCCACACCGTGCTGGCCGGCTCCGGTTTCAGCAATAATCTTTTCTTTGCCCATCCTCCTAGCCAGCAGCACCTGGCCCAGAGTATTATTTATTTTATGGGCACCCATGTGGTTTAAATCTTCTCTCTTTAAGTAAATTTTTGCTCCTCCCAGTTTTTTGGTTAGGCGTTCAGCATAATACAGCGGACTGGGACGGCCGACAAAATCTTTAAGATAGTATTCAAATTCCTGGTGAAATTGAGGGTCATCCTGATAATGATAGAAAGCTTCTTCCAGTTCTTCCAGCACCGGAACCAGAAGCTCTGGCACATAACGACCACCAAATTCTCCAAATTTTCCAGTTTCCCGATCTACTTTTTTTGTTTTTGAGTGTACTGACATTTTTATCACTCTCCTGTTTGTTTGATTGAGTTTTTTCTTAGTACCTTGAAAAATTTCCTGATTTTCCCAGGATCTTTTCTGCCGGGGGATTTTTCCAGCCCACTGCTAACATCAAGACCGGTAATATTGGGCTGGCGGCTGGCCGACTGAACATTGGTGGGGCTCAATCCTCCGGCCAGAAAAACCTTTTTTCGGCGGGAAAGCTCCTGCAGACTCCTGTCATTAAGCAACTGCCAGTTAAAACCTTTTCCTCCCCCGCCTCCTTTATCCGGATAATAAGTGTCCAGCAGATAAGCGGCTATATTGTTGTTCAGAGTAATGTTGTTCTGAGGAATTTTACTTTTCTGTTTTTTGTCGGCCCGGCAGACTTTACCGGAAGAATTACTGGCGGCAGCCGGCCGGTCAAGCTCTTCAAAGTCAGAGATCCTGGCAAGGGATTTTCGCTCCCTGATAGAGATTGATTTGATGACTGGAAGACTGACCTGGCGGCAGAATTCGGGGGATTCCCAACCGTGCAGCTGGATATAATCAAGCTGGCCTTCTCCAGCTATCCTGTTGATCAGAGCCAGGGATTGGTTGAGAAAAACTCCCACCAGATCCGGACAGTCGTCGGGAGGAAGTTCCTTCCTTAGAGCGGCGGTCAGTTTGATAAGCTGGTCGGGACTCAACTGGCGGGGGCTTTCTGCCAGGATAAAACCCAGATAATCTGCCCCCGCCCGAGCTGCCAGCCGGGCATCTTCCAGGCTGGCAAGGCCGCAGACCTTCACCTCAATGACAATCACCTCCCAGAGCTAAAGAGTTGATGTTCCCGAAAAGTTCTTCAATTTTTCTGGATTTATCTTCTGCCCTCATCAGAGCTTCACCAATAAGAAAACCGGAAACATGATCTTTTAGATAAGCAATATCCCGGGCGGTTGTTATTCCGCTTTCAGCAATAATCACTCTGTCCCCCGGAATTTTCTCTGATAATTTCCGGGTAGTATCCAGATCAATACTGAAATCAGAAAGATTGCGGTTATTGATGCCGATTACCTTTGCTCCGGCCCTGAGAGCCAGCCTGAGCTCTTCCTCAGTATGAATTTCAACCAGGCTTTCCAGGCCCAACTCCCGGCAGCTTATGAGGAGGTCGGAAAGCTTTTCCTGAAGCACCCGAGCTATCAGTAACACAGCCTGAGCCCCGGCAATTTTGCTCTGATAGAGCTGATATTCCTCAATGATAAAATCCTTTCTTAAAACCGGAATATTGATTTCAGCAGCAACATCTTTGAGATGCTGCAAACTTCCCTGAAAAAATTTTTCCTCGGTCAAGACAGAAACAGCTACTGCCCCGGCTTTCTGATATTCCCGGGCCAGGATGGCAGGATTAAAGTTTTCCGCAATTACACCCCGGGAGGGGGAAGCCTTTTTCACCTCGGCAATCAGAGAAATACCGGGAGCAGCTAAACTCTCAGCGAAGCCGGAACTGCCCGATTTTTTCTCTTCAGTCATACCGGCAGCCAGCGCCTTAAGTCTGGCAGGTGGCCGGGTTTTTTTAAGAGCAGCCAGCTCTTTTTTCTTTACTGCAATGATTTTAGCTAAAATCATAATCCTAGGCCGCCAGTTTTCTAGAAAGGTCAATCAGCTGCTGAAGTTTTTTGCGGGCCAGTCCTTCATCGATTATTTGGGCTGCCAGTTCCAATCCTTGAGAAAAATCCCCGGCCCGGCCAGCAGCAAGCAGAGCTCCAGCAGCATTTAAAAGAACAATGTTTCGGCGGGGGCCCTGTTTACCGGCGAGCACTTCTCTGACAGCGGCAGCATTTTCAGCAGCATCACCGGCAGCTATCTCCTCCAGGGCGGCAGTTGGCAGACCCAGTTTTCCTGGATCCAGATAGTATCCGGTTATCTTACCCTCCCGGAGGACAGTAATTTTTGTTTTGTTAGTAATTGAGATCTCATCCAGACCTTCCAGTCCATGAACTACCAGAGCTCCCCGGACTCCCAGATTTTTAAGGACCCTGGCCAGAGGTTCGGTTAATTTTTCATCATACACCCCGAGAAGCTGGTATTCAGCTTCTGCGGGATTGGTCAGGGGACCGAGAAGATTAAAGACAGTTCGAACGCCCAGTTCCCGTCGGGGCTTAACCGCATGCTTCATGGCCCGGTGGAAAACAGGAGCATACAGGAACCCCAGTCCGATTTTGTCCAGGCAGTACCCCACTGCTTCAGGGCTCAAATTTAAATTTACCCCCAGCTCTTCCAGAACATCAGCACTACCACAGCTGCTGGAAACCGATCGATTTCCATGCTTGGCAACTGGCAGTCCTGCTCCGGCTACCACAAAGGCTGCTGTGGTGGAAATATTGAAGGTATTTAAACCATCTCCTCCTGTTCCGCAGAGGTCCACCAGGCCCCGACGCTGGGTTATTACCCGGGCGGCTTTTTTCCTCATTACCCGGGCTGCTCCGGTTATCTCAGCAACTGTTTCTCCCTTGGAGCGCAGGGCAATTAGAAAACCAGCAATCTGGGATGGGGTTGCCTCCCCCTCCATTATCACAGTAATAACTCTTTCCATTTCTTCCTGCTTGAGGTCCTGTTTTTCGATAACTTTCTCCAGTTCTCTTCTCATCTCATCTCAGCTCCTCTTCTGCTTATAAGTGTTTTTTGGCAATCATAAGGTCATAAAATGTCCATAAATAAATTTTCATAAATTAGAAAGTTATATATATCAACAAAAATATATCAAATCAAAGACTTAAAAAGTTGTCAATTATCTTTTCTCCGCATTCGGTCATAATTGATTCGGGATGAAATTGAATTCCAAAAAGATTTCTTTCGGTATTTTCAAGGGCCATGATATTATTCTTCTCATCCACAGCTGTAATATCATAAGAAACCCGGGTACTGCTGCTGTCAACAATCAGGGAATGATACCTGGCGGCAGTAAATTCTGTTAGATCTTTTAAAAGCTCTCCGCCTTTGACTCTGACCCGGGAGGTTTTGCCGTGAACTATTTCTCCTGACTGGATTACCTTCCCACCCAGAATTTCTGCAATCAATTGGTGCCCCAGACAGACTCCCAGAACCGGAACCTCTCCTGCCAGCCACTCTATCACCTGAAAGCAGAGTCCGGTATCCTCTGGCCTGCCCGGTCCGGGCGAGATGATTATTCCATCGGGATTGAGCTGCTCAAGTTTTTTTCGGGTAAAGCTGTCATTGCGCCAGATTTCAAGTTTAGTTTTTGGGCCAACCAGCTGGGCCAGGTTGTAGGTAAAGGAATCGTAATTATCAATAAGCAGAATCACTATATCTCACCTCCGGCCTCTCTTACAGCCTGAAGCAGGGCTTCAGCTTTGTTGAGGGTTTCCTGATATTCCTTTTCTGGTTGAGAATCATGGACTATGCCGGCTCCGGCCTGAACATGGGCTGTTTTGTTCTGCAGCAGGATTGTTCTGATGGTAATGCAGCTGTCCAGATTCCCGGAATAACCGAAATAACCCAGACTACCAGCATAGGGTCCCCGTCTGACGGGTTCCAGCCTGTTTATGATCTCCATCGCTTTAATTTTGGGCGCCCCGGAAACTGTGCCGGCGGGAAAACAGGCCTTCAGGGCCTGAAAGGGGGTAGAGTCAGGGCAAAGTTTACCGGTTATGCTGGAAAAGAGATGCATCACATGGGAGTAATACTCCACTCCCATCAGCTCTTCCACCTTAACGGTTCCATAACTGCTAACCCGGCCCACATCGTTACGTCCCAGATCTACCAGCATCATATGTTCAGCTCTTTCCTTTTTATCCTGCTTTAGATCCCGGGCCAGGCTTTCATCCTCGACAGAGTCTTTTCCTCTTTTTCGGGTGCCGGCCAGCGGTCGGTTATAAACCAATCCATCCTCTACCCGGACCAAAACTTCGGGAGAAGAACCGATTATTTCAAATTCATCCAGATCCAGATAATACATATAGGGCGAGGGATTAATCCGGCGCAGTTTTTGATAAATTTCAAAACCGGAAGCTCTGGTGGAAAGAGAAAGCCGCTGAGAGAGGACCGCCTGAAAAATATCGCCCCGGGTGATGTGGTCCTTTATCTGCCTGACTCTGGCTTTAAACCGGGAAGGGCTCATGCTGGAGGTAATCTCCTCGATATCCGGATCATCATTCCCGGCGTTTCTGGTATTAATTTGAGTTTTGTCTGCCAGCAATTCTCCTCTGGAGGCCGATTCTTTAGAGTTTATGGCTCCCGGCTCCCGGGGGGCAGCTGCTATTCTGGCAGAAACCTCTTCCAGATATTTTTTGCTCCGCTGGTAATTATTCTGGAGCTCTTTTCGGTTCTGGCCAGCAGTTTTTATGTTCTTAACAATTTTAATGGTTTCTTGCAAATGGTCATAGATAATAAGTGTATCGGAAAGAATGTAGAGCATTTCCGGCATTCCCAGGTCATCTTTCTGATCGGGATTAGCTACATCCTCAAAGTAGCCGGCCATATCATAACTCAGATACCCGACTGCCCCGCCATAAAAAAGAGGCAGATCCTCAAGCTGAGGGCCCTGATATTCCTTGAGAATCTTCTGGAGGGCTTCCAGAGGCTGATCGGTTTCCAGGGAGAAATATGATTCAAGGGAGCCGGTTTGCCCGGTCTTTGAAACAACGGAGGCTGGTTTTAAGCGGGTTAAAACACCCCCCTGAAAATTGATAACTTCATAATAATCCAGTCCAATAAAGGAATAACGCCCGATCTTGCCATCCTGTTCAGCACTCTCCAGAAGATAAGTAAAGGGCCCCTCTTGAAAGCTGGCAAAAAGAGCAACGGGAGAACGGCTGTCTGCCGGGATTTTTTTATAGACCGGCACAATTTGATACCGGTTGGCTAAATCAAGAAATTCAGTTTCTGAAAGTTGAAGCATTGAGAACACTCCTTTTATGGTAACTGCAAAAATAAAAACCACCGGACCAGGGTCCGATGGCTAATTAAAGGCATAATAAGACATAGTGATACACTCAACTCATCTCAGCTCATCTTTCCTGGCTCAACTCTTCTCATCTCGGCTGTATTATTTTTTTATTCTAAATGGATTTTTTATAAGCTATCTCCAGTAGCTGTTTTCGGTAGTTTGTTGGGGTAACTGGTTCTGGCAAATAATTCTGTGGCAACTGATTCTGGTAAATAATTCTCTGTTGTCTGTCTAATTAAACAAGTTAAATGATCAGCTTAAATGATCAGCTTAAATGTCATTCTGATTCCAGACGGCCGTGTTCGGTAATTATTTCCGCCCGGCCTCTAATTTTAATTGCCGAGGTATGTTTGGTAAACTGGGCTATCATAACCTCGCCCCGGTCCAGCTTTTCGGTGTGGTGAAATTTGGTCTGTTCTCCCCGGGTCAGGCCGATAATGTTAACCCCATCTTCCAAAGCCTTAATGGTGATATAATCACCAGCAGGTGCTTCCATTGGATCACCCCATCAATTTCTCATCAATTTAATACTTAAAAGTAATGATATCCTAATTCATCTGAGATGTCAAGAATTAATTTCCTTTTTCCGTTTTCTGCTGCTCCAGCTGATCAGCAACCAGCTCTTCAATAAAGTCATCATCTGCTATAAAGGGCAGGGTAATATGGCCGGGAGCACTTCCCTGCTGATCGCCGGACTGCTGCCAGTCCAGCATGGTCTCAATAGCAGGCTGATTGCGGGCCCAGGCCCGGCGGGCAACTCCGCCGTGGACATCCCAGTCCACCGCGGATTTTATTATTTTATCAACCCTTTCACTGCCATCCAGCACCAGTCCGAAGCCGCTGTTAAAGCACTTGCCGATGCCAACCCCGCCGCCGTTGCTCTGAACTGCCAGGGTCATGCCCCGGGCGGCATTACCGGCAAAACAGTGGATGGACATCTCGGCCATGATATTGCTGCCATCCTTAATATTGGCCGTCTCTCGGAAGGGAGAATCGGTACCTCCGGTATCATGGTGGTCCCGGCCCAGCATCACAGGACCAATTTCACCCCTGCGAATCAGTTCATTAAATTTCAGGGCAATTTTAATCCGGCCCGGACCATCAGCATAGAGTATTCTGGCCTGAGATCCAACCACCAGGTCATTGTCCTCGGCATCTTTAATCCAGTGGTAATTGTCATAATCCTGGGCCCGACGGTCAGGATCAATGCACTGCTGAGCAGCCCGGTCGGTCTTTTTGAGGTCGGATTTCTCCCCGGTAAGACAGACCCAGCGGAAGGGTCCGTAACCGTAATCAAAGCAGATGGGACCCATAATATCCTCGACATAGGAAGGGAAGATAAAGCCCCGGTCGGGATTATCGGGATCCAGGGCAATCTCATCCACCCCGGCATCATAGACAGCCTTCATGAAGCTGTTGCCGTAATCAAAGAAATAGGTGCCCAGAGCCGTAATCTTTTGAATCAAACTGAAATGCCTCTTGAGAGATTTATCCACAGCCTGTTTAAAGTTATCCGGGTCTTCGGCCAGTAAATCCCGGGCTTCGGCAAAGGAAAAGCCCTGAGGAATATAGCCGCCGGAATAAGCCTCATGACAGGAGGTCTGATCTGAGAGGAGATCGACCTCAATCTGATTTTCAACTATATATTCCAGAAGATCGACAACATTGCCATGATAGCCAATTGATACAGCTTTCTCCTGCCGCTGGTATTTTTCAACCCAGGTAAAAATCTCATCCAGATTGTCAGAAACCCGGGAGAGCCAGTTCTGTTTCAACCGGGTCTCGATCCGGGATTTATCCACTTCGGCAATCACTCCCACTCCTCCAGCTATTTCAACGGCTTTAGCCTGGGCCCCGCTCATCCCGCCCAGGCCGGAAGTGACATAGAGCTGGCCGCTTAAGTCTTCATCAGCGTCATTGCCAAGAAATTTGCGGCCGGCATTGAGCAGAGTTAAATAGGTGCCGTGGACAATACCCTGGGGACCGATATACATCCAGCCTCCGGCAGTCATCTGGCCGTAATTGGCCACTCCCAGGGCAGCTGCCTTATTGAAATGACCGGGATCATCAAACATGCCGACCATCAGCGCATTGGTGGAAATAACCCGGGGAGCCCCGGAATGGGAGGGGAATAGCCCCAGAGGATGGCCGGAATGAACCACCAGGGTCTGGTCTTTTCTCATCTCCTGCAGGTAGCCTTTAATCAGCCGGTACTGCATCCAGTTCTGACAGACCTGCCCCGTTTCTCCGTAGGTAACCAGTTCATAGGGATAAAGGGCCACCTCAAAATCCAGGTTGTTATCAATCATTAGCTGGAGAGCCCTGCCCTCCAGGGTTCTGCCCTGATATTCCTCTACCGGCCGGGCGCTGATATTCCCCGGAGGTCGGTAGCGGTACCCGTAGATCCTACCCCGGGTAAGAAGCTCCTGCAAAAATTCGGGAGCCAGCCTATCATGGTGTTCAGCAGGAACATATCTCAGGGCATTTTTCACAGCCAGCTCAATCTCCTGCTGATCCAGATTGAACTCTCTTTTCGGGGCCCGACGAATGTCAGCACGAAAATCCGGTTTCTCGGGAAGCTCATCCGGCAGTTTAATCTGCATGGCATCTTTCAGATCTAAATTGAGCCTATCTCTGGTAAAACTCATTTGATCTCCTCCTGATTAATTTTCCAGTTTGTTTCTTTATTATAACATAAAATTCAGCAAATTTTTATTCTTTTTGTTAATTTATTCATCAAGTTTTTTGCAAGGTTTATTTCAAATTTCTTCTGGTAGTTTCCTCTGGCATTCCTCATATTTTTATTATTTATTGAGTTAGATTATCAATCAGCCGGCACCGCGAGATTCAGGAACAAAGTAAAAAGGACCCCCGGAGGGGTCCTGATTTTGCAGGAAAAATATTATTTATAAATTAGAAGATTTACTCCTCTTCCAGAGCTGCTAGAACTTCTTCAGTAATATCCTCCAGGTCAAGCACATCAGCGCCATAAACAATGCCCTGAGGATCTATGACAACATCATAACCCAGCTCAGCAGCAACTCTGCCGACATCTTCTTCAATTTCCAGAAAGGCTTCGTCCAGAAGTTCCTGCTGGAGCATCTGCAGTTCCTGCTGCATCTGCTGCTGCAGCATCATAGCTTCTTCTTCATCTGCATCTTCCAGCTCCTGCATCATTTCACTCTGTCTCTGCTGAAGTTCGGCCTGAACCCGCTGAATTGCCGGATGAGCCTGGAAAATTTGCTCGGTGCTGATTGAAGCTATAGCTGGATTATCTGCTGCTGCCGGGCTGCCGGATAACACAGCAAAACTTAAAACAAGCATAAGTGATAAGATAACAATACCAGTTTTCCGCATTAATTACACCTCCTCCCTTAAATTATTAAAGACAGGGAGGTGAAAATCCTTTATTTTATAATAAATAATTAAAATAATCCTCCTAGAAAATCAGCAACAGCTCTAAATAATCTCAAAAAAATGTTAGCCCTGGCAATATCTTCAGCAGCCAGAAGATCAACCCGGTTAACCTCTTCTCCTTCAAGCAGAGCAGCAACTTCTCCTATCTTCTCACCTTCAGCTATGGGAAGCTCATATTCATCCGGTAAAATAACCCGGGTTTCTGCCAGCTCATCATCCCGACGGGGGATCATTATCTGTAAATCTTCAGCAAGTCTGCCGCTGACCTGGCCGGCACTGCTTTCAGGAATAGATATATTCTGGATAACTTCATCGGCATCAAGCAGAACTTTTCTGGTGAAATTATTAAAACCGTAATTCAGCAGATCAGCTGTCAGCTGCTGCCTTTCTTCATCACTTTCAGCCCGCATAATAACCGAGATTAATCTAAAACCATCCCTTTCAGCACTGGCCGCCAGACAGTAACCGGCTGCCTGAGTTCTGCCGGTTTTAATTCCATCCATGCCGTCATAGGTGTTTATCATATGGTTCAAATTTGCCAGCATGGCATCGCGGTCAGGAAGCTCAACATAATCGACCCAGATCTGACCCCATTCCTGAATTTCGGGATATTCAATCACTTTCCGGGACATTTTGGTAATATCCCGGGCAGTGGTGTAGTGGTCTTCGGCAGGAAGGCCGGTGGAGTTACGGAAGCTGGTGCTGTCCATTCCCAGTTCAGCTGCTCTGTCATTCATCATATCGACAAAACCCATATAACTGCCGCCTACTTCTTCAGCCAGGGCATAGGTGGCATCATTGGCAGAGGCAATAACCACGGCTTTCAGCAGATCCTCAACAGTAACTTCATTTCCAGCATTTAAAAAGATTTGAGAGCCACCCATATCAGAAGCAGCCTGACTGATGGTCACCACATCATCTAAAGCCAGCTCACCTCTTTCAACTGCTTCCATGGTCAGCAGCATGGTCATAATTTTGGTTATGCTGGCCGGAGGCAGCTCCTGGTCGGCATTGGTTTCATATAACACCTGCCCGGTTTCTGCTTCAATTAAAATTGCCGATTCAGCTCCCAGCTCAAAGGCACCGGCCTGGTCAGGCTGACCGAGTAATACCACTGAAAAAATAAGTAAGATAATTGCAATTTTTTTCTTCATTTTCTCACCTGCTTTGTTTGAGTTTAATTGTGATAATATTATATTTGAGATCGAAGCTGCAAATTCCTGCCTGATCTCAGGAATTAGCAGCAAAATTCAGGAGAAGTTCGGTTGCATACTCACCCAGAAAAGAGATATCTTCCGTGGGAAGCTTGGTGATAATTGAATAATCAAAAACCAGACTAGCTCCTCCTTTCAGCTCATCATCTCCAAACCAGACCAGATAGGTAAGCGGAACAGTGGGAAGGGCTTCCAGGGTAAAACCGAGATCGCTTTTTTCAATAAAACTGGCTTTAAGATTGCGGGCGGATTTTTTCAGCAGTTCCGGACTGCGGCCAAATTTTTCAACCACAGGCTGGATGGCCTGGCGTTTGAAAGGCCCCGCATAGGGTCCGGCATCGGGTATTTCCTGAAAGGAAATATACCGGCTGCGGAGGGGAAAATTATTACCCTGGAGAAGAAAATGGAGCAAAACAATTTTTAATCCCACCGGGGGTTCATCACTGGAATTCAGCCGGAAAATATCTCCACCGGGATAGCTGATCTGATACTGGTTAGTGAAGGCTGTCAGATTAAAAAACTGCATATCCTGATTGAAGTTTAAGCCCGTCCTCCCGACAATGAAATCGGGGTCCATATTTTTGAACTCCTGTCTGGCCTTTGTCAGAGCAGGATTTTTGTCAGCCGGGTCTCTCCTGTTGTAGCTTAAAGACATATTCAGGAAACACCCTTTTTCAGCCATTCTCTAATTTCACTCTCACGGGGAACCCTTCCCTGGTGAATCAGTTCATCATCAAGATAAACGGCCGGGGTCAGTAAAACTCCCTGGCTGGCTATTTTATCCAGATCATTGATATGCTGAACTTCAGCCTGACTGCCCTCTTCCTGCAGAACTTTGTTCAGGCGTTTAATCGTTTTATCGCATTTTAAACAGCCACCGCCATAAACTTTAAATTTCATTTTTTTGCCTCCCGGGAAATAAGCAATTTGCCGGCATATTTTTCTTCGCTTAAAAATAATATTTTTTTAATTATTTGCGTTCAGGACAAATGTCCGAGACCATACTTTATTTTCTTAAATTTTTTTGATTATAATTATTATACCGTTAAAAGCTTATAAATACAATGTTTTTAGCAGAATTACAATGTTTTTTCTTGGCAAGGTTTATAACAAAATTTAAATCTCCCGGCCTGAATTTTAAGAGGAAGAGTTTCATCCAGGCCGGGAGTCTGCGGAGTGCGATACTGCCTTAAGTTATTGCGGTGCCGCCTGCAGTTTTATAATTTAAAAACGGTTTAATTATTTAAGTGCAGCTTTTAATTTAAGCCAGGTCAATACTATCATCTAGATAGACATCCTGCAGGGTATGCAGAATTTCGATACCATCTTCCAGGGGTTTCTGGAAGGCCTTACGGCCGGTTATAAGCCCCATACCTCCGGCCCGTTTGTTAATAACCGCAGTTCTGACGACCTGCTGGAGGTCATTTTCCCCGGAAGCACCGCCAGAATTAATCAAACCGATCCGTCCCATATAGCAGTTGGCCACCTGATAACGGGTTAAATCAATGGGATGATCGGAGGTCAGATCGCTGTAAACCCTGTCATCGGTGCGGCCAAAACCGATGTTGCGGTAACCGTCATTGGTTTCCGGCTGCTTCTGCTTGACTATATCAGCTTCGATGGTGGAAGCCAGGTGGTTGGCCTGACCGGTCAGGTCAGCAGCAGTGTGGTAATCATCCTGGTCGGTTTTAAATTCAGGATTTCTGAGATAGGCCCAGAGAATGGTGACCATTCCCAGGGAATGAGCATACTCAAAGGCTTCTGCAACCTCCTGAATCTGGCGGTTGCTCTCCTGGGAGCCAAAGTAGATGGTGGCACCTACCCCCACTGCCCCGAGATTAAAGGCCTGCTCTACGCTGGAGAAAAAGATCTGATCATAGTTTTTGGGATAGCTCAGCAGCTCATTGTGATTAAGCTTGACAATAAAGGGTATTTTGTGAGCATATTTGCGGGAGACGCTGCCCAGCACTCCCAGAGTGGAAGCTACGGCATTGCAGCCTCCCTCAATCCCGAGCTTAACAATATTTTCCGGGTCAAAATAGGCGGGATTGGGAGCAAAAGATGCTCCAGCAGAATGCTCTATGCCCTGGTCAACCGGCAGAATATTGATATAACCGGTGCCGGCCAGTCGGCCGGAATTTAAGATCAGCTGAAGATTGCGTAGTACGGAAGTCGGTCTGTCCATGGGAGCATAAATGCGGTCCACAATGTCAGGACCGGGCTGATGCAGTTTTTCAGCCGGAATAGTTTCACTGTGGTGATCTAAAAGATAGTCAGCTTCAGAACCCAGAAGTTTCTCAATGTTTTCAGTCATTTTAACTCCCCCTTTTTGGTTTGCTGTTATAAATCTACTTTAGGCAGGGCAATCATTAAATATTTTTGTTAAAGAAATTTACTTTACCTGCGCCAGCAATTATCGGAATAAAACTTGCGATAATCTCAACCGGTCAGCTACCAGCATAAATTACTAACATCCATTAGCTGATTTCATTATACTATAAATTTATTTTTAATCCAAATGAAGCTAGAATCGAAAAAATTCATGAAGAAATTTATGAGAAAACTCACACAAAACAGCGCAGAGGCTAAAAAATGAAAGGCCCCAAAAATTCGGGGCCAGTTTGTAGGAATATAATTTTTCAAAAACAGTAATTTACCTGTTAATAGATAAAAGCAGTGATAGAAGATTTGTTAAAAAACTATGGTGGAGATTGCGTGTTTGTAAATCATATTCTGCTCGCCTTTGATATCGAGTACCACCACAAAGCGGCTAAAGGAAGAGATTTTACCTGCCAGCTGCATGCCGTTTACCAGATAAATTTTTACCCGCCTGTCTTCTTCCTTAGCTTCCTTTAACAGCTTATCCTGTTCATTCTCCAAAGTTATTACCTCCTGGATATCCTGGTTTTATATTTATTGCTTTTTAATCCTTTTTAATTCTGGCAAATTTTCGATAAATACTGGCTTCTTCAAGGCAGCTGGAAGGTTCCATTTCGCAATTTTCCGGGTCTTCCCTGCAGTCACTGCAGAATTTTTTAATAGTGACAACTTCCCGGTTATCCTCAGCAGGAACGCGGTATTTGGAGCCATTCATTGCTATCCCTCCAGTTAAAATAATTCTCATATATTATTAAATTCAATATTGAAAGAAAATTTCCTGCCCTGAAACTGAAATATATTTGTTATTATGCCAGTTTTTTCAACCTGTTAGCTAGCGATGCTAAAAAACTTCAGTATAAAATATAGAGATATCCGGGATGTCCCAGGCAGGGATGGCGAAATAAAAGAACATCCGGCAGTAAGCCGGATGTTCGATAAATTTTAACCTGGTAAAGCTTAATTAATCTGGTCAAGCTAAATTGCTTCCGCAGAAAAAAGAAATTAAATTAAAGCTAATTCCGGTAAAGATTTTCAGCTTTTTAGCAGCTCTTTAAACTCCCTTGCTACTCTTATCTAAAAACTCTCCGGGCTCTGCGGAATGACTGCCTGATTTTTTCCTCAATTATTCTGTTCTCATCTTCAGCAATCAGGGCAGCCCTGTTCTGTTCTTCCAGCTGCTCACTACTCAAACTACGCTTATCCAATATCAGCCGACCTCCTTTCCTGTAATTTTTCCATCAGCAGCAGTTTGCTTACACCTGGATGCCTTAAAACTGCCGGGTTCAAAGAAACCAGCCTGTCTGCTCTGCCTGCTAGTCTGCTGATAAGCATCCCGGCCTGCTGATGATAAAATGATAAAACCAGCAAAGGTTTTATTCCACTACAAAATTTTTGCCATAATATCCCACATGATTTTCTTCTTCCCAGCTGGAAGAATCATACATGATTTTATACTCGGTACCCTTCTTGAACTTAAAGGTATTTCTCCAGACACCATCCTTTCCCTTCTGCAGAGGATAGCTTTTATCAGCAGGCTTCCAATTATTCATAGAGCCCACCAGATGAACTTCTTCAGGCTGCTCAAGGTCATATTCAGCTGGGTTAAATTCCACGGTAATCTTTTTGATTTTGATTACCCCCTCTACAGTTAGCTGTGGTTTGAGTTCCTGCAGTTTCTTGCTGCCGATTCCGGCAACATTTTTCAATTCTTCCAGACTGGAAAACCCACCCTTTTCCCGCTGATTCCGACGGTATTCCAGAATGTTTTCCGCTGTTACTCGTCCAATGCCTTTAACCTTCAATAAATCATCAATTTCTGCAGTATTTATATCAATCATATTATAACCCCCATATAAAATAGAGGCAGGCAAATTCAAAAATTTGAACCCGGCAAAGCTGAGATAAAGCTTAGATTCTTCACTTTAGATATTTAATATGTTAAATCCATTATACCATATACCAGCTTCAGATAGCAAATTCCTGCTGTACCGGGAAAACTCAAATTTCTGACTGGTACTTTTGGCTGATATTTTACTAAAATATGGTTAATACAGACAGACAAAACAGCCAGAGAGCTGAAATATTTTAACCGAGATGCAGGACATTAAAGACCCGTTCAATTGCCCAGTCCAGTTCATCCCGGGTTATTATCAGGGGAGGAGCAAAACGCAGTACAGTTTCATGGGTTTCCTTAACCAGAATACCCTCTTCCTGTAACTTTTCAGCATAGGGGCGGGCAGGCCTATCCAGTTCAATACCAACAAAAAGGCCCCGTCCCCTGACATCTTCTATGATCGGGTTTTCGATTTTTTTCAACTCGTTCAAAAGATATTCTCCCAGCTCCCGGGATCTCGCAACAAAATTTTCCTCTTCAATTACTTCTAGAGCCCGCCTGGCCACTGCTGCTCCCAGGGGATTACCGCCAAAGGTGGAGCCATGTGAGCCGGGGTCAAAGACATCCATTATTTCTCTGTCAGCGGCTATAGCTGAAACCGGGTAGAGTCCGGCGCTGAGAGCTTTCCCCAGAATATAGACATCGGGAACCACCTTTTCCCAGTCGCAGGCAAAGAGCTGGCCGGTCCTGCCCAGGCCGGTCTGAATCTCATCGGCCATAAAGAGCACATCGTTTTCCTGACAGATATCATAGGTATCTCTGAGATAACCCTCGGGTGGTATGTTGATTCCGCCCTCACCCTGAATCGGTTCAACCAGAAAAGCTGCTGTATTCGGGGTAATAGCTTCCTCGAGGGCTGCGACATCACCAAAGGGGATTATTGTAAAGCCCGGGGTATAGGGACTGTAACCTTTACGGTAACCGGGGGTGGAGCTAAAAGAAATCACAGTTATTGTCCGGCCGTGAAAGTTACCCTGACAGGTGATAATTTCTGCTTGATCCTCGGGAACGCCCTTTTCAAAGTAGGCCCAGCGGCGGGCAGCTTTAAGAGCTGTCTCCACGGCTTCGGTGCCGGCATTCATCGGCAGTACCTTTTCCTTGCCGGTAACTTCTGCTACCTTTTGATAGAAAAGCCCCAGCTGATCATTGCGAAAGGCCCGGGAGGTCAGGGTTACTCTGTCGGCCTGTTCTTTCAGAGCCTTCACCACCTCAGGATGGCAGTGTCCGTGGCTGACAGCAGAATAGGCACTGAGCATATCCTGATAGCGGTTGCCCTCGGGGTCCTCCACCCAGATACCCTCAGCCTGAGAAATGACAATAGGCAGAGGGTTATAGTTCCTGGCCCCATATCTGTCCGTCAGCTCCATCAGTTCTTCACTTCTGGTTTTCTCATTATTTTTACCTGAATTTTGAAGGTTTTTGCTGTTCTGGTTATTTGGGCTGATTTTTTCCTGGCTCATGTAATTACCTCTTTCTTTTGGGTTTTTTGTTACTTAAATTCTCTTAAATCCTTTGTTTCTTTAATTTAAGGATTTTGAATTTTTATCTCACTTCTTTTGTCTGTCCTTATTGCTTTGAAAATAAGCTGTAATATATTCCTCTCTTACTGGAACCCAAAGAGGCATGGGATTTACTGTCAAGCACCTATAATTGTTAAAGAAATTAATCAGGATCTGAGATTAAAAGATATACGGATTTATATTTGATTTGCATTTATCAGTTAGTAAAATGACCTGCAAAAGTTAGTTATTGGTCTGATCCAGTTCCCGGGATTTTAAAGCAGCTTCTCTGATAGTTTCCATCATAATTCCCCGCATCCCGCGGCGCTCCATAACCTCGATGCCGGCAATAGCGGTTCCACCGGGAGAGGTGACCATATCCTTTAGCCGACCGGGATGTTCCTTGGTTTCCAGCACCATGCTGGCCGCTCCCCGCATGGTGAGCGCTGATAGACGGATGGCATCCTCCCGGGAGAGTCCGGCAGCCACTCCCCCATCGGCCAGGGCTTCCATGATGATATAGAGGAAAGCCGGACCGCTGCCACTGAGGGCAGTGATGGCATTCATAAGGGATTCTTCTATTTCAAAAACCTCGCCAATTCCGGAAAAGAGCTTATTCACCAGTTCTTTATCCTCAGAAGTTACCCTGGTATCGCAGGCATAGGCGGATATTCCCTGATTAATGACAGCCGGAGCATTGGGCATTACCCTGACAATCCGGGTTGAGGAAGGCAGCTTTTGTTTAAGATGAGAAATACTGATGCCGGCAGCAATTGAAATTACCAGCTTGTCGCGGACAGAATCTTTAATTTCCTCCAGCACCCGATCTATAATCTGTGGTTTAACAGCCAGAATGACAGTTTCTGCCTCTCTACTGCAGACCTGATTGTCCTGATAGTTGTCAATTCCAGCTACCTCTTTTTTGACAACGTCACTGCCAATAATGTCATCCTGCTGATATACCTCGGCCTTGAGGACCCCTTCCACCAGAGCTGTTCCCATTTTGCCCAGTCCAATTACACCTAATTTCATTAATATCTACCCCTTCTCTCTACAAAACTTAAAATATAACCGGTAAAAATTTGCCGGTTAAAAACAAAAAATCCCCGCTCCGGTAAGGAACGAGGCTACCACGTGGTACCATCCTTGTTGACTCTCCAGGGTCAATATGAAACAGGTCTTGAGGTAAGTCTTAACAATCAAGAAAAATAATTGAATAAAGCTTAATAAAACAAATAAGAAAAACAAATTACAGTTGAAACGAATCAGGCAAATAAGACCTGGATTTTTTAGGATTATTAGTTGACCTGGAAGTCCACTCTTTCGGTGCTTTGACCTATCTCTATAACGGAAGATAACCGGCGGGGCTTACTCTTATTCAGCCTGCAGCTCCCAAAGGGGGTTCACCTGTAACGATATTTTCGGGCTTGCACCATCCCCGATTCGCTGGAATATCATTAAAGGTTACTGGTCTGTTCACAGCTTTTTATACTTTATCATATTGAATTAACTAGATTGATAAAAATTATAATACAAATTTCAGGATTTGTCAAATTTTCGGGGAATATTTTCCTAGTATTCCAGGAAATTTAGAGAGTCAAACTGAAAAACAGGCAAACTTAAAATATTAAAGACCCCTAAATTCCAGCAAAAGAAGCAGTGCCAGTAGAATCCCGGCCAGGGGGAATATTATCTTCCAGTGATTGATATTCCAGCGTTCAGGCAGAGTTGGTTTTTCAAAAGAGCCCCTGGCAAGTAAGTCTCCGAAATTTTCGTGAAAGCGGGCATATAATCCCGAACCAAGGGTGATACCAATTAAACCGGGGATCAAAGCATCCAGGCTGCCCTGACCGGCAGCCCCGGCAATTGTCCCGGGACAGTACCCCAGCAGAGCGAAACCGACGCCAAAAATTAACCCGCCGGGAATCACCTGTTTCAGGGAATGGTTTTTAGGGGATAATTCCACCAGGCCGCGGTCCAGGAGAAAGTAGATGCCAATCATACCGGTGATGATTGCAGTTACAATGATTTTTACCACAGTGAAATCCTGCAGCATCAGCTGTCCTATTATCACATTATAGCGGGTAGCCCCTCCCCGCTGAAGGAGGAACCCAAAAATGATACCGGTGATCAAACCTTTTATGAGGCGGGATTTTTTCTCAGCAGTCATGGTAAAACCTCCTGTTTTGTTGAGTCAGGTAAAATTTCTAGTAGAGCAGCAGAGCAACAGCTATACCGCTTATGAAAAAGCAGATGGCAGCAATCCAGCTGCTAAGGCTGAGCTGCAGGGTGCCGCTAATTCCGTGGCCGCTGGGGCAGCCTCCTGACCAGCGGGCGCCAAAACCAACCAGCATGCCACCTGCCAGAGCTGAAAAAATTCGCCCCAAAACATTTTGATTTAAAATAGACTCAAATTCAGTGGCCGGTAAAAAGCTTAAGCTGAATTCTCCGGAAAGCAGTGAAGAAATAAAACTGCCAATGATAATTCCAATAACGAGCATCCACTGCCAGTCGATTTCCGGGAGATACTGCTGGTAATATTTCATATTTAAGACCAGATCCCGGTCATATTTTTGCCAGATCATCCCCGAAGTTCGGGCATAGCTGGTTGAAGTTCCCAGAGCCTTACGGGAAATCAAAAAAGAAAGCCAGCTTAAAACTCCAATGGCAAAACCGACCAGATAGGGTGACCAGGTTGCCTGCCGCAAAAATTCCATCAGTTATTACCTCCCTGCGGTTTAGTGGAAAGATTTTCTTCATAGACCTTTTCCAGGGTCTGATGAAATTTAACATCATCCTGCCAGGTTCTTTCCTGCTGGCGCTGCCGGGTCAGCGGTTTATCATTACCTGATTCAGTTTTTCTCTCTCTGGCCCGGGCCCTGCGCTGATTCAGGAGTCTTTCAATATTAGCTTCAGTGTAAATTAAACCTTCCTGGCTAATGGCAGTGGCTTCAATATTTATTACCATACGGGCCAGTTCATAATTCCGGGTAATAACAAGATCATCAGCTTCAGTATGACTTAAAATTTCTTTATTAAGAGATTGATTTGACTGTTTTATAACCACTGTTTTGCCATATTTTGTGGTCAGTTCATTTTGTACTTCAGAAAATACCAGCAATTCCAAATCATGATGCCTGGCAAAATTTTCAATGATATCAAGCACCGGACAGGAATCTCCATCAACCAGAATTTTCAAGATTATCAACTCCTAAAAAATTATAATCAACAGGAAAGAAAAAACTAGTGTTGACATACTAATTACAATTGTAAAATTATTATATAACTACCTGTTAAAATTTACAAGTAAGTTCAAAATAAGCAAAGATGAAATTGATAGGGCTTTAGACTTATTTTTGTATTTTCTGAAGAATTTTAAAACTATTGCTTTAAATTATCATAAAGAATATGAAATTTCAATTTAGATAATTCATCTACTGCAGGATATTTTATTCTGTAAATTACTAAGCAAACCTCCATGCCCTTTTCAGGGCCCAAATTGTAAAAATATTGTAGCAAATATTTATAGTAAATACCTTTAATTTCCTGCAAAGGTTAAATAATATATTTCTTTAACTTCTAATTATGTGATAAATTTATGTTAAAATTAAATTATTAGGCTTTATAAAACCCATAGTGACGGGAATGAACCAGCGCTTTACATATTTCGACATATTGCTACTTTTGAATTATTGAAGAAAATGTTTGACTGTGTTATTATGCTTAGCATCAATATATAAATTTCCTTAAATTAGTTGAATTAATAGTTTTATACAATTATAGTGCAATTATAAGAGAGTTAATTCTATTAAAATTAACCGGATTAAGGTTTTCTTGATTTCAGTTTCAATAAATCTGGAGGTGTTTTTAATGATTTAGTCGTCATTAGTAAAGTAATAAATTAATTCATGGAAAATGAAACTTTGATTGGTGAAAATTTTCTTATTAGACTGCACTGCATAGTAAATAGGAACAGTAAATTGAAGGAGATGAAAGAAGCATTAAGATCAAGTGATTGATTATGTTAATTGTTCATGTTAATTGTTTATTATTGACTGAAAAATATAACTAACTACATAAATTCAAGTGGAGGTATTAATTAAATTGAAAAGAATCAAAGTAAAACATTTACTTATTATTATGCTTTTAACAATCATAGCTTTATCAATTTCAGCATGTGATATGGGTAGTTCAACAACCAGAGATACAACAGAAAGTGAAATGCTGGATGAGTTCAATATTTTGGTGCAAGAACCAGGAGCAAATCTAATTGAAAATCAAAGCTTCTTTAATCTGGAAGGGTCCAGGGTAATTCTGAAAGATTCGGACACATTTACTAACAATAAAGGAGTAGCAACCTTTGAAAATATTGAAACCGGCAGCCAGAAATTATTAGTAGAAAAAAATGGCTATGAGCCCTTCAAAGCCGAACTGGATGTCAGTCAGGATTCAGCTTATTTTAAGGTGGACTTAATCAAAGAAAATAGTGCTGAGATTGATCCTGAAGTAGTGGAATATAACATAAAAGATCCAGGTGATGTGGAAACTCAAATAATCTGGAATGAAGCCAGCGAAGTCACCGGCCTGTATAGAATTGTGGATGAGCAAAACTTTGAAATAAAGGAATTAAATGCTGATAAGGAGATAACACTGATCTCAAGCGATGGTAGTAACACGCTGGTGATAAAGGAATCTTATATTTCAGGATTAGCGGAAGAACATGAAGTAGTAGAGATTTTTGTTAAATTTGATCAGGGCAGTGATGCTCTGCTAAAGATTGAAATTGTGGAAGAAGAAATATTACCCACAATTGCAGAGATAGATGTTAAGGATGAAGTACAGGATATAACGGTGGAATACGGGACAGACAGGGAAGATGCAAAAACCAGGTTAACAGATGAGATATCAATTAAAGATTCAGATCAGGAGGAACACAGAGTCACACTTGACTGGAGTATTGAAGATTACAATGATGAGATTGCTGATGATTATCTGGCTAAAGGGACATTTGATCTACCTGAGGGAGTAACCCAGACAGATCCTGAGACTTTATTAGAAGTAACAGCGACTGTTACAGTTGAAGAAGAAGTTAAAAAGGATGCTGAATTAAATCCCAGAGCATTTGATTTCTGGCTTGATGATCCTCAGGATATTGAAAGTAAGATAACCTGGAATGAAGCCAGTGAAATTACCGGAATCAAGCTGGAAATTCAGGATAATGTTTATGAGATCAGACAGAAATTTGCCGGCCTTGATAATACAGACACCCTTGTGATTAGCAAAAATGACATTCTGGCCGAAGATCCGCAAGCGGGACAGGTATTTAATTATATCGTCTCCTTTGACGCTGGAGAATCCAGCACTATAGAAGTAAATATTTTAAAGGAAGAAAAAGATGACGAGGAGCCAGAACCTGGCGACATTACTGTTAGCGGAACTTTTGATATTGAACATAACTTCCCCTCTTCGGTGGTTGAGGCTAACAGCATGAGTGATAAAACTGGAGAACTCTGGGAAGTTGCCAGCTCTGATTATACCAGCTTTAAAGAAGAAAAAAGCAATGAAATAATTCTGCGGCTGTCACCAGAGATTGATCAGGAAAAAGCAAAAACTAAAGCTCAAGATCTGGGCTACAACTTTCTGGAATACTCAGGAGAACTTAATGCCATGCTGGTAGAAATCCCGGGTGATATGGTTCAAAGCCAGGCAATCAGCCAGGCGAGCTCGGAACCTGGGATTTTATCTGCCCAGCCCAACAATGTTTTCACTATAATGGATTATAGAGAGCCCAATGATGAATATTATTACAAACAATGGGCTCCTTCGGTAATGAGATTGCCACAGACCTGGCGGGATGTCCAAGGTTCCAGTAATGTCAGGGTTGCTGTGCTTGATACAGGTATAGATTACACCCATGTGGAAATGGATGGTATGGTAGATATAGATTCTGGTTATAATTTTTCAGAATCCAACCATGATGATGAAAATGATTTTATGGATAGACATATGCATGGAACCCATGTGGCCGGTATTATTGGTGCAAAAGCAAATAATGGCCGAGGTGTAGTTGGTGTTATGTGGGATGTTGATTTAATACCAGTAAAGGTGTTAAATGATTATGGCACTAGCACAGAATGGAGAATAGCTCAGGGTATTCTCTATGCAGCAGGACTTATGGAAGATGCTCCCATTCAACAGGCAGATATAATTAATATGTCTCTAGGTATGATGAGTAATGAAACCCCTGAACTTATGGAAGAAGCTGTGAATGAAGCAGCCAGAGAGGGAGTAGTAATCGTTGCTGCCAGCGGGAACACTGGAGATAGAAACGTTGCATATCCAGCTAAATTTGATGATGTTATAGCTGTTGGAGCTTTAGCAGAAGCTGATTCCTCCCCGCCGAGACTGGCTGATTATTCCAGCTATGGACCAGAACAGGATTTAGTTGCCCCCGGCAGTGAAATATGGAGTACAACTCCAAATGATTACATCCATCCTATGTCTGGAACCTCAATGGCCGCTCCCCAGGTAGCCGGATTGGCAGGATTAATGATTGCTGAAGGTATACCTCATGATAAAGTACTGGATGTAATGATAGAAACAGCTATTGATTTAGGAGACTCAGGATATAATGAGAGGTATGGACACGGGATGATAAATTCCTACTGGGGAGTTCATGAAGCAACTGAACTCAATATCCTGGTAGGAGAAAGAAATGGTCCTGATTTTGATGCTGTGGCAGAGGCCAAATCTTCTATAACTTCAAATAGTTTTACAATTGATGAAGTTCCAGAAGGCGAATATGAGGTGATGCTCTGGCTGGATGTAAGAGGTAACGGGATTTTTGAAAATGGTGATTACTTTGCTACTACAGGAAAGATAGAATTAAATCAAAGCAATTACAATTTTGACTTTACTTTAAAAGAATACAATCAGTAAACTCAAATTTAGCATTTAAACAAGTTGTTTAATGAATGATCATTTTTATAAGTCATCTGGATATATTTATTAAACAAAACCCCCGTTTATCGGGGGTTTTGTTATTGTTTGCAAGATAAATTGATAGCAAGGGATTTAATAATACTGTAAATCAAGCTGAATGACAAAATATCTATAGGGAGGTACTGTAATTATAAGATCATTCCCTTTATAAGTTGTAAATAAACCTGGAGCAGGCCGGGAGCCAGGAATTGTATCAAAACCCTGTATTTTTACAGCTTCTTCTCTTTCTTTTAAATACCAGCCATAATCTAAATTTATTATAATTTGATTTTGATTGTATCTAACAGTTCCAGCTTCAAGATGCCGTCCAGCTATAATAGTTTGGGCTCCTCCAATATTAGTATCGAAATAATACCACCAAGGATTGCCACCTCCCGGTGAATCTCCACCGAAGGCTGTGTCTTGGACAGAATAATAGGGATCAGCAGATATGGTTACTAATATTATATCTCGATATTGTCCTGCCTCATTGGCACACCAGAGCTTATCACTAAGATTAGGATCGTATTTCATTTCAAATGTTCCATTATGAAATGAAATATTTTCGACAAATCCCCCTGGACGGAATGTTTCTATAAAAGTATTAAAATCTCGAATAGTATAGCTTATAAATTCATAGATATAAGAATCTGTCAAACAATTATAATCATCGCCATCATATCCTATAGAGGAAAACGATAGAACAGCATTAGGGTAATTAGTTAATAATTTCCATTCTAAAGATTTTAAATATTGCTTTTTGGGGTTAGGAACTTCTACAGTAAGAGGTTTATCGGGCTCAATAATGAACTCAGACCATAAATCATTTTCTGTTTCTGTTAAAAATCCAGAGTCTCCTGTTTCAATTTTATCAGGATTTGCGATAAAACTAGCATAGGCAGGAAATTCTAGAGTCACATCCAGAGAGCTTATAGTTTTACTGTTTACCTCAACTTTAAAAACAATCCCCAATGATAATACTAAAATTAGAAGTATTAATAAATAGCTAAGCTGATAATTCATTTTGAAGTTTTCAGCTGCTCTTTTCTTCATTATTATCAACTGCCTTTCTAGAGTATGGTTATCTGCCTAGATTAATCTCAGTAATTTCTTAAAAATTAATTCTGTCATAAGGTCAGGCCACCCGGCATGAGGGACAGGATGACCCGACCTTAACCTGGGGCTAACATCTACCAGATAATAACAATTTTAAATATTAATTCGCAGTCCAGCAAGATAACTTCTGCCTTCATAGCGATTTCCTCTAATGCCAAGTAAAATTGAAAGATTGTCGATTAAATCCAGACCTGCTAATATTCTTATTTCCTCAGGCTCAAAATTAGAACTTTTATATCTTATTCTTGCTGATAAGGGCTGTTTTTTTATCGCCATCTCTAACCAGTAAGCATGATCATTAGTAAATTCATTACTGGTTAAACTGTAAATAACAGGATAATAGGCACCTGAAAATTCCAGATAATTGCCAAAATATAATCTTTCGCTGATAACCAGCCCTATTTCTATTTCTGACAAATTATCTCTTCTACCCTTTATCCCTCTTAAGCCCAGGCGAAGTTCCTCATGGGCTAA
>SLJX01000160.1 GCA_007134885.1 Halanaerobiaceae bacterium | reverse complement strand
TAAGCCTCAACTTATATTTTATAATTTTTTATTTTTAAGCTTTTTCTTGTTTTAATATATGATTGCACTGCATAAAGTCGATATCATCAAAATTTTAAATTTTAATCACCGTCATATCAGTTATCATCTTAATCAAATTGTCAATAAAATGACTTTTCGCAGCGGAGCCATATATGTTTTATAATATAAATTTATTAACACAATGCAGCAATATCGGCCGGAAGTGCTTAGGGTTGCGGAGCTAATCATCATTTTCACCGGTATCAGAATTATCTCTTTCTTTATTATTTCGAGATTTTCCCGGAATCTTTTCATGGCGGCCAAAGAACCAGCCGGCAGTGAAGGGAATGATGAAATCAATCACCAGGATCAGGGGAGGAGACTCCCGGCCGGTTGTACCAAAGCCAAAAAGAACTCCTCCCAGGATCAGGATAATCAGAGCCTGAATCAGGGCTGTTCGAGGAGTCACCCTCTTTTTGCTGTATTTTCTAGCCAGCACTATTCCCAGAAGTACTGCTGCAATCCGCAGAATAAAATTCAAATTAATTAAATCCATCACCCTGTTCCTTTCTTCCCGACAGTATCAAATAAAAGAAATTGCCACCCTTTCAAGGGTGGCTGATAGTTTTCAGTCAGGTTAAATCAGTCAGGTTTAATTAATTATAACTTCCAGCAACCCCGTCCAATCCATCATCGGGTCTTTCGCCCTCCAGACGGATCAACAGCTTCACCGGCACAGCTGCAATAATCTGACCCGGGCGCTGAATCCAGCCCATATCAACATGTATGGGCAGAGGAACAACATCCTTAGACAAACGGTGAAGACGCACCCGGTTATTGTCATACTCCAGGGTTGCCGTATATTCCTCTCCTTCCCATTCGAAGATAAACTCCTCATAACCATCCTCCTGGGGGAAATCCTGACGGAATAGCACCTCTCCCCCCTGAATTACTACCAGATCCATCTCATCCAGATCCGGCTGGAAAAACCGGGGCGCTGCGATTCCAGCTCCGGAAAATATCAGAATCAATATTATTAAAACCAAATCAGCCCTGGTCAGCTTTCTTAAGACTCGAAAAAGTCCCTGCATAGTATCACTTCCGATTTTATCACTTTCGATTCATTTACTGCCTCAGGCCTCCAGGCCTATCCGGGCAAATAACTGTTCTTTTAATGATTCCCAGTGCTGCTGAAACTTTTTTTCCATTTCCTGCCGGGATTTGATCACCTGACGCCTGGTATCCTCATCCATGCTTTCCACCATCTGCATTACAGTTCTCCCATCTTCGGTCTGCATTGGCCTCATTTCCCGGCTGGTGTTGTTGCGAATCATCCTTTCCAGCCTTTCTCTCAGCTTCTCCTGCTCGGCATTATACTGTTCCACCATCTTTTTAACATCAGCCATAATTTTTTCCATGCTCGAAACATCTGGCTTTTCCTTTAAATTTTCCAGAGCCAGCAGCCCTTCTTTTCTCAGCTCCACTTCCTGCAGATTGGAATTGAGACCCAGAGAATCAATCATTAACCTCTGAGCTTCCAAAAGCCAGCTTTCTTCCTTATCTTCAAACTCACCCCAGAGTTCTTCGGCATCGATTTTTCCTTGAAAAAACTTGCTCAGAATGGGCTTAATCTGGTCCTGACGTTCCAGGTTCTCTGCATTACCTTCATCCTGAAGACGATCAGCTCTTTCCATGGCAATTTCATAGGCACTTTTTATTTTATCACTCATTGCTTCCAACCTCCTGTTGGCAATTATTGCTGCAGTTATTCCATTTATTATCCCTGCTTTACTATTTTATCAAAAAAGATACCAAAAAGACAAGTCTCCTGTCTATCTCAGGTTATTTTTATTCTTAAAACAGAAAACCCCGCCGTCGCTGAGCGGAGTTTAACACTGGATATCTCCCTCCAGGAGATTTCAAAAATTAACTTCAGGTGCTTCCAGATCCCCGGGCTTTGACCTGAAAGATAATTATCAACACCAGAACTAGAACTGCAATTCCAGCAGTAATAATATTTTCCCAGATCAGCACCCGACCCTCCACGAAAATCTGGTTCTCCTCACCAAAATTAAAATCCCAGCGGAGTGAACGGGCATCTTCTTCTGCCGGCTCGGCATTATGATCAAGAGGGCGAAAGGGCAGATTAAGAGTCAGTCCAATCTCAAACCGGTCATAGAGAATATCAGAGATAAACAGGGAAAACTGCTCAGGAAGTTCAATATCTGCCTGCCGAAGATCCAAATTATAATCAACCCGAAAATGCCGGATGAAAAGTCCATCTTCGATGGTAAAATCCAGCCTTTCCTCCTGTTCGGCAATTATCTCATCAATCAGCTCTTTCTCTTCCAGTTCTTCCAGTTCTTCCAGTTCTTCCAGGTCCTCCAGCTCATCCCCTCTCTCTTCTAATTCCTGCTGAAAACGATCACTGCTTAGTAAAAAGAAGAGTGCCAGTTCCTGGCTCAGTTCCTCAAGATCAGCAAAATCCTTCGCCAGCAAAAGACCGCTAAATTCATCATCCTGATAATTTTCCACGGAATAATTACGATTTCGGGCCGTTTCCTCAAGCTGGACCACAGTACTTCCTTCCAGCTGAAGCAGTCTGTAGAGAGTATTATCAACCCCCAGGTCATATTGTAAATAACCGCTGCCATCCATTTCCAGATCCACTTCGGCCTCCATTCTCAGGCAGCCCGATGATGCCAGTAATATCAGCAAAATAACAAATGCAAATTTAAACTTTCTGTTCATAATCTATGCCTGCCTTTCTTAAAAATTAACTGCCCGTATATTAATTAAACAGCCCCCGGCAAATTCCTGCTTGAGAAATGCTAATTTTTCAGGTATGGAGCTCAACGGTATCTTTATCCTGCAATACATAATCCCTAGCCACCGGCTGACCCGGAAATTTAGAGGATCCCCAGACGCAGGCCTTTTCCAGATTTTCCGCAAAATCCTTGTGAACCGCCCGGGCAAAATCCAGCACGGTGCTGCCCCGGGGCATGGTAAAGGGACTTTCATACTCAGGCTCCTTTCCAGGCGCCTTACTGTAAATCCTGATTATCCCCAGTCTCTCGAAGAAAATTTCAGGAAGTTTATCAATATTGGTGCCCTCTGTACAGGAAACGGTGACGATATTTATATCGGGGAAAAATTCCTGCACCACCTCCAGATTATCCCGGGCTTCAGGAGCATCAATCCCGGTGGCAATAACCATCAGATCCTTTGGGATAAAGGCCCGGACCCCCTGCGGCACCTCCTCCCGGACTATTCTTTTCTCTTCCAGAAAATCAATGGTTCCAGAAAGCTGATCCAGGCATCTGCCGGTAGCAGCAGAAATCACAACAGCCGGAAAATCAGCAGCCTGGATCGCTCCAATCAGCTGTCCGGGAACATCCTCGGGCACCAGCGGGGGGGTATCTATCAGCTGGATCTGAATGTTGTCATAGGGCACCATGCCGGCCGCCGGCAGTGAGGTGGTAAAAGGATAACTGGCTACCTCCACACTGGCATTGGTCAGTGAAGTTACAATCGATGATTTCCCGGTATTGGGGTAACCCAGCAGAATAATCTGACCTGCCCCCATCTTTTCAAAGCGGTAGGGATTGTAGGTTGCTGTTTTTTTGGACTTCTTTTCCTTCTCCTTTTTGGCATTGGAAATTCTTTTTTTAATATCAGCCTGCAGTTTATCAGTACCCTTATGTTTGGGCATAACCGCCAGCATTTCCTGAAGGGCAGCGATCTTTTCTTCGGGAGTGCTGGCCTCCCGATAGACCTCCTCCGCTTCATAATATTGAGGCGGCAGATTGGCGGGCATTGCAGTCACCTCCCTGGGACAAACATATCTTTTTAATAACTGGATGGGAAAAAGTGCCTGAACCTACAAAATCATAGCGGCTGGGATGAGGTGCTGTTATAATCACATTTTTCCCTGTATAACTTTCTTCAAACTTTTCAAGTCTTTCTAAATCTCCTGTTTCTTCTGCTCTAATCAAATCCTGATAGTTTTGAGCCTCCTGACCCCAGAGCAGCCAGTATTTTTGCCGGCCCGTCCTCGCCAAGGTGGCAATCACCGCCCGGATAAAGTTCTGCCAGAGATGCTGGTGGCTGCCAGGTTCTCCTTGCCGGACGGTCAGGGCTGTATTGAGAAAAAACACACCCCGCTCCTCCCAGGTCTGGAAAAGTTTAGCCGGCGGTAAAATTTCTGGAATCTGAGACACTTTCCTGCGAACCTCCTTGATGGGCGGACTTTTCTGCAAATCCCTGGCCTCCTGATAAAGTTCTTTAAGAATATTTCGCAGCGAAGCATTTTGAGTCTTTTCCTGCCAGTCCCGATAACCCTTAACTTCAAAAGATCTCCCGGTAGCCGTTCCGGGCTGGGGATAGGGATCCTGACCCAGGATAATAATCCGGCGGCTTTTCCGAGGCTTTTGAAAAATAACAAAGACTCTTTCTGCCGGGGGTTCAAAGTCTTCCTTTTTAATCTTCTTTCCTATCTTTTGAAGTGTTTTCAAGTTATCGGCAAAGAGAGCGGTCCAGTCTGGATGAATTGTAATTTTAGATTCAGCAAATTTAAAGGAATAATGTTCAGGCATGTTCAATCAACCTCCTGTTTCGGCCTGTCCTGTCAGCTTACTCCGCTGCCCGTTTTCTTAAATATTCCAGAATATCGGCCGGAATCTTTTGGCCTTCAGGAACCCTTTCTTCAAAATTTTCCTGATGATAAAAATTAATCAGGGATTCGGCAAATTCACTGCTGTATTCTCCAGAAATATCTCCCTGATAATAGCCCATTTTTTCCAGCAAGTTCTGAACTTCTTCCAGTAGTTCTCCCTTCAGTTCCAGCAGTTCAACATCCCTTTCTGAAAAATAAAGATAGAATAGTTCCAGCAGTTCACCCAGTTTAACAATTGGCTCGGAATGGTCATCAACTCTAAGATCAATGTATTTATCAGTCAGCCCTCCATAACCCCCTTTTTCTTTATAAACCAGGAGAGAAGCTGACTGCTTACCCCTGCGATCACCACCGGCTCTGTCAGCAGCCTCCAGAGCAGCCAGCAGACGGTCAGCCAGCCGGCCCTGCTGTTCCTGAAAGGTTTCAGCCAGAGCTGTGACAGTCTCCCGGTTAACCAGAATATTTCCCTGAGCGGTAAAGTTTTCCCCGGCAGTACCGCCGGCCCAGTCCAGGCAGTTCTCTCCGGTAAAGGTCGCCGAACGGCCGCTGGCATCAATAATTCCAACCTGGCGCTGATCCGAGCCTTCATCTTCCTGAATCAGCTGCTCAACTGTTTCCTCAGGTGAAAGGCCTCTTTCCAGCAGATCCAGCCCCCGGGGTCCGTAGGCCGGATTGGCCAGGGCCTGGGTAGCCACTGCCCCCACCCCGGCTTTAATATGAGGCACAATTGCTCCGGCAGCCAGAAATTTAGACTGAACGGCAATTCCCAGTTCTCCGGTCTCAGGATCAAAGCCAGCCAGAGAAAAGGTCGCTGTTTTAATCGAATTCATGATTACCCCTCCTTCATTTATTAATAATAACATATTTTTAAATTTGTTTCAGAAAGGATTTATTCCTTTTTTGGAGAACTAATATTATATAAAGAGGCTAAAAGGTTTACCATTCTTAAAAATTTTTGCCAGACAGGGAGTGAAAGGAAGTGGATAAAATTTTAAGCCCCTTACAATTCCTCAGGGGAGTCGCAGTTATAATTATAGTTATCATAACAGCACTACTATTCCTGCCGGGCCAGCGGGTTTTAGTAGATAACCCCGGCGGTGGGAGGTTAAATCTATCTGAAATACCGGATTATATTCTGGGCGGCCACTCTGATACAGTTCGAGCTATTACCTGGTCTCCCTCTCAGGAGATTTTTGCCAGCGGGGGAGCTGATGGCAATATTATCCTTTGGGAGGCCGAATCTGGTCATATTCATTATGTTTTATCAGGGCATACCGATAACCTCAATGCCTTAAAATTTTCACCGGAGGGAGATTTTCTGGCCAGCGCTGGAGCTGATGGCACGGTCAGAGTCTGGAATATCAGCAGTCTGGAAGAGGAAATGACACTGGCAGATCACACTGACTGGGTTACCGATCTGGACTGGTCACCGGAGGGTGATTATCTGGTCAGTAGCAGCTGGGACCGAACAGTAAGGATCTGGGACGCTGTTTCGGGAGAAAATATCATTACCTTTGATGATTTTCCGGGCTGGGTGAGAGCAGTCAGCTGGTCTCCAGAGGGAAATATGATCGCCAGCGGAGAGGGCCAGCAGGTCATAATTAGAGACCTGGAGACAGAAGAAATTATCGCCGAAATCTCTGAGAGATACAGTCGGGGAAGGATTACAGCTCTAAGCTGGTCCCCTGAAGGTCAGCTGCTGGCGGCTGGAGACGATTCCGGAGCAGCCAGAATAATTGCTTCCGAAGACTGGACCATTCAGAAAAACCTCAATCCCGCAGCCCGGGCTGTAAACAGCCTGCAGTGGTCTCCTGATGGCAGTCAGCTGGCAGCCAGCGGTGATCACCGGGAAATAAGCCTTTTTTCCCTGAATAACTGGGAAGAAATAAGACTTAAGGGACACGGAGAATATGTCCGCAGCTTAAGCTGGTCTCCCGCTGGAGATAAACTGGTCTCTGGCAGCAGAGACCGCTCAATCCGGCTCTGGTCGCTGGAAACTCTCGAAACCATATATTCCCGGGAAGGTCATACCGCTATGATAAACAGCCTGCAATGGGCTCCTGACGGCAGTTATCTGGCCAGCAGCAGCGAGGATAACACCATTAGACTCTGGCAACCGCCCCAGCCTGATAGCAAAAAACACCTTCGAGGCCATATCAATCCTGTTGAGGATATCGCCTGGTCTCCCGACAGTCGTACCCTGGCCAGTGCCAGCCAGGATGAAGCAGTAATTGTCTGGAATCCTGAAGAACTTGAACTAATGTATGTTGCTGGAGATCATCGCAGAATATTCCGCACCGATATTTTTCTGCCGCGGGGCCGGGAAAAAACCACTCACAGTGACTGGGTTTTTTCAGTTAGCTGGAGTCCCGACGGTGAATTTCTGGCCTCGGCCAGTTATGATGGAAAAATCGGCATCTGGAAGGCCGAAGATGGCAGCAAAGACAAAATTTTAGAACACGAATCCGGCTGGGTCCGCAATGCCTGCTGGGCACCCGATGGCAGGGAATTAATAAGTGGCGGGGAGAGTGGCGGCATTCATGTCTGGTCAGTAGAAGGAGAGCTGCTGGAACAGTTTGGCAGGGAAGCAGGAGAAATCCGCAATCTAAGCTGGAGGACAAACCAGCAGGAGCTGTTGGTCAGCAGTCACTATGATCGTTCCATCCGCCTCTGGGACTATCCCGCCCGGGAGGAGCTGGACCGGATCAGCGAAACCGGAATAGCCTTTGACCTGGCCTGGTCTCCGACAGGAAATTACCTGGCAGCAGCTCTGGAAAACCAGTCGATTAAAATCTGGCAGCTATCAGAGAACAAACTTGTGGAAGAGCAAAGTTTAAAACTTCCCGGTTTCACCTCGCTTTCTCCCCGAACCCTGGTCTGGTCTCCTGACCAGACCAGGCTGGTTGTCAATGATGGAAACTATATTTTAATCTGGGAGATAGAACAACCCTGATAGAAAACAGGTTTAAAGATATTTTTCTCGATTGAAATAAAAAATCAAAGAAAATACCTGCAGAACCGATTTTATCATCAGCCTGCAGGTATTTTTTAGATAGCAGATATTTAATCAGCTTTCAATTTGCCCCGGATCATCTGAAAAAGCTTTTTTCAGCCTGAAGTTCAAAACAGGGAAAAAGATGAACTTCCTTTTCTTAATAATCTTCTCACTGATCATAACCCCTTTATTTTAAAAGGATAATTGGAAACTATAATCATAATTTCATTATTATAAGACAAATGCAATCAAAAAATACTGAAAAAATCCTGTCAATAAAAATTTTTCGACAAATTAAGCAGGAATGTTTGAGTTTATGTCTAATTATATGTATTGTAAATATAAATAACTTTAAGATAGTCAGCATTTTTCCCGGGGCAGTTACCTACCCCATTCCCTCAGCAGCACCCCCTCAGTCCTGTCCCGGGAATTTTTCTCCTCTTTTCTTTTCCCAGGGCGGTGATATTGCCGCCTATCCAGTAACTGTAAAAGCTTTCTCCAGAAAATTTTCTCGATTTTTTAGGAAAATCTATCAATTTTTTAAATGTAGCAGTAATTACTAGTCAAAGGCAGAAAAAATGCCTGAGAGTTATCTATTTCCAGGTGAGAAAATCCAGTGCCAAAATTAAAGTTTCTGATACAGCTGTTGCTGTTTGCTTTTATAGCTATAGTGCTTTATTATAGGATAAATTCAGAAGCAATCAATCCGCTAAATTTTTCTGGCTTTTGCTGGCCTTTTTCTGGATCTTGCCGGATTAATTTAGCAGGGATAAACCTTTTCTGCCACCTCCGGAGGTGAAAAAATGCCGCATCTAATAGCAGCAATGGTGCTTATAGCTGGAGGAGCCTTACTTTACTCTCTCTTAAGCAGAAAGCTAAAACTCACAAATCGCCGGGAACCCATAATTAAGTAGCAGTCAGTAAACAAAACCGACAAAAACATTTGAAAAAATCCCGCAGCAGGCCATAAAAGCCTCTGCGGGATTTTTAAATTTAGAATTCAGGTTTATCGCTACTTATTAAGTCATTCTGTCTGAGAGCAAACTTGCCGTCTACCAGCAAACCGGACCCCGGGAATTTATCCCTTAACTCCTCCTCCGGAAAGAAAGCCGGTAACGATATGATCCTGAACCAGCATAAACAGGATAATTATTGGGATCGCACCCAGCATGGCTGCCGCTGAAAAAACACCCCAGCGCCCTCCATAGTCCTCGGCCACAAAGAGGTGAAGGCCAACCGCCAGCGTCAGCCGGTCGGTGCTGTTCAGGAGCACCCGGGCCAGCACATATTCCGAGTAACTGGCAATAAACTGAATTACAAACAGCACTCCCAGGATTGGCTTGGAAAGCGGCAGTATTATCCGGTAGAATATCTGAAAGCCGCTGGCTCCATCGATAAAGGCAGCATCCTCAATGGACCGAGGAATGGTATCCATATAACCCTTCATCAGCCAGGTGTTGACGCCGATAGCTCCGCCCATATAGGTTATGATAACTGCCGGGTGTGTGTTGATGCCGATAGCCGGAAAAATAGTCTGGACATTCAAGAAAAGCAGATAGAGGGCAACCATGGCCAGCATCTGGGGGAAAACCTGGACCAGCAATATCATAAATAGTCCGTTGCGTCGTCCCCAGAAATTAAAGCGGGAAAAAGGATAGGCTGCCAGAGTTGTCAGGGCCACCGAACCAAAAGAAGCAATCAGGGCAATTTTAACGCTGTTGAAAAGCCAGGTGGCAAAGGGATGCTGCTGGCTGGTAAACAGGGTTTCATAATTGCTGAAACTGATCTCCTCGGGAATCAGAGGCTGACCCACCAGAGTATTGGCCGGGTTGAAGGAAGCTGACAGAGCCCAGAGAATAGGAAACATACAGAATACTATCGTCAGCCAGATAACAGCATGTTTTAAAATCTTCATCCAGGTCGGGGTATAGTTATTCATTCTCCTTAACCTCCTCCAGGGCACCGGTAAATTTAAAGTTAAACCAGGTTACCACCGCTGTAATAAAGAAAATCAGCATGGTAACCGCGGCTGCCAGACCGAAATCCGAACCTCTCCCGGCCTCAAAGGAAAGCCGGTAGGTGTAAGAAATTAAGATATCTGTACCTCCAGCCGGTGTCTGTGCCCCGGCAATGGCCGGCCGCCCCTCATTGAAAAGATAAATTACGTTAAAGTTATTAAAGTTAAAAGCAAAGGAAGCTATCAACAGCGGCCCCAGGGCCACCAGGACCAGTGGTAGAGTTATATAACGAAACTGCTGCCAGCGTGAAGCCCCGTCAATAAGAGCAGCCTCGTAGAGGTTTCCGGAAATGCTCTGCAGGGCACCCATTGAAAGCAGCATCATATAGGGAAAGCCCAGCCAGAGATTTACCAGCACCAGGGCCGCCCGGGTCCAGAAAATATTATGCAACCAGGGTATGGACTCCAGTCCAATGTTAACCAGGATTCTGTTGACAATTCCCACCGTGGGGTTAAACATGCCCCGCCAGATCAATACCGAAATAAAGGCCGGAATGGCATAGGGTAAAATCAATAATACTCGATATAATTTAACCAGCTTCATAGCCTGGTCATTTAAAAGAATTGCCAGGAACAGCCCCAGACCAAAGGTGGTAATGACACTCAAAAGGGCCCACTGAAAGGTCCAGACAAAAACTCTGAAGAAGGGCCGCGAGATCCTGGGATCGGTAATCAGCTCCTGATAATTTTCCCAGCCCAGATAGGTACGAAAACCCGGCGAGAGCTGTTCTCCTTCCTCATTGGTAAATCGCCCTTCGATGGGGCGGTATTCTTCCCATGTCCTGAGATCAATCATCACATCACGTTCTTCATCGTACTCAAAGGACTGACGGTAGAGAGCAAAACTGTTTAAATCTCTCATCCGCATCTCGCTGTCATTATAGGCAAACCTCATCTGCTCAATCACGGCCACATTTTGGATTATTTCGGCCCTCTCCAGCCGCTGATATCCGTTTATCTCATCAATTTCTCCGTCATCCGTGGTATCGAGCAGCCTGGGATCATCCCGGGTCACCTCTTCAATTTCTCCCTCAATTCCCAGAAATAGTCTACCATCTTCCTGGTCCTCTAAGAGAAGTTTGATATCTTCAATATCATCCTGTTTAAAAGCCTTAAAATCAAACTCCCGGGGATCTTCCGGCCGATAATATCGAGCTTCAATCCTGGTAATTGCCTGCTCTTTATTAAGAATATGGCCGGTACCGTAGTTGGTAAAAGAAATATAAACTGTATATAAGAGCGGAAAAACAACCAGCAGGATCATAAAAATTGTTCCGGGTAAAATATATTTAGCCGGATAGGACTTACTGGAAAGATAGACATAATTAATAACTATAATTCCCACTACCAGAACTGCCAGTATAACATAATTGCGCTGCACAAATAAAATTATGGCTGACCAGACAGCTAAAGCGTTAAAAATTGCCAGCAGGGCAATTTTTAAAATATGCTTTTTATCCAGACTTCCCACCAAAAAAACCTCCTTAAATTAAAGTAGACTCTCCAAAAATTATAAACAAACGGGACAGTGAGGGGAAATAAGGATAAATTATTAAAGATTCAAGGTCTATAAATAAGTTTTATGAGCCGCAGACGGGTTTCCGGTATATTTGATGGACGGTGCCGGTGGTTCGAAGTATAATTAACTAAGCTGCGATGGAAGGTGTTAACCCACATGGACTTTGAACAGATCAGGATATTTTTGAATGTCGCCACGATGAAAAGTTTTTCCGCCGCCGCCGAGAAGATGTTTGTCAGCCAGCCCGGAGTCAGTGCTCGGATCAAGTCACTGGAAGAAGACCTGGGAGCCACTCTATTTGACCGGTCCCGGTCGCGGGAGCTAAGACTGACCGAAGCGGGACGAAT
>SLJX01000155.1 GCA_007134885.1 Halanaerobiaceae bacterium | reverse complement strand
TTATTAATTTCAATATTTCAAAAATTAGTCCTCTGATTAAAAAGCATCGAAGATAAGTAAACTTTATACAACTCAGATCGGAAAGTAAAGAAAGAAATATAATAAACATAAGCTAATTTAAACAAAACCTTCCTAATTATATTCTTCAACATTAAATCAATTATTCCTTGTAAATATGGGATATGAAAAATAAAATTTGGCTAAAAAATAAAAAAAGCCAGCACTAGAAGACAGCTGGCCTTTTATTTGTCAATATATTTGTCTTATTAGCAAACCGGCAAAAATTTGTTTGCCAGTATATACCCAAAACTCCAGAGTCATTAAAAACCCAGCAATTTTGGTACAATCATGGTGATTGGTTCAATAAAGGTTATAGCTATTAGAGTGACTATGGAAACCAGGATAAAGGGCCAAATTGCCTTTGTTAAATCCTCCATGGTTAACCCCGTTATACCGGTCAAAACATAGAGGCAGGCCCCCACCGGAGGAGTTTTCAGGGCAATGTTGAGAGCAAAAACCATCACTACCCCGAACTGAATAGGAGGAACACCCAGGTTTACAGCGATAGGGTGTAAAATAGGCCCCAGAACAATCAAGGCTGCAGCAATATCCATAAATAAACCCACAAAAAGCAGCAACAGCAATATTAAAAGCAAAATAACAGATGGGCTTTCGCTTACTGACAGCAGCATGGTTGCCACCTGCTGGGGAACCCGTTGAGAAGCCAGAATCCAGCCCATAATATTGGCCGATGCTATTATTAAAAAAACAACTCCTGTAATCCGAGCTGTGCTTTCCAGTAAGGCAGGAATATCTGATAATTTCAGGCTACGAAAGATAAAAAATCCAACTATAAAGGCATAAAATACCGCCACGGCAGCTGCTTCGGTGGGAGTGAATACTCCGGTTAGAATACCTCCCAGAATAATAACCGGCATCAGCAGCGCCAGGATGGCATCCTTGAAGGCAAGAACCATTTCTTTCAGGCTTGCTCTTTTTTCTGCTTTGGGATAACCTCTTCTCCTGCTGATAAAACCTGACAGTACCATCATTAACAGGGCCAGGAGAATGCCCGGCAAGATCCCGGCAGCAAAAAGTCCGGCTATCGAAACTCCCATAAGAGAACCATAGATTACCATCATATTACTGGGAGGAATTGTGGGGCCGATAATTGATGAACCACCGGTTACTGCAGCAGCGAAATCCTCATCATAGCCATCCTCCACCATTGCCGGAATCAGCATGGAGCCAATAGCAGCAGCATCAGAAACCGCTGCTCCGGTCATACCGGCAAAGAAAACACTGGCAATAATATTGGCATGGGCCAGCCCGCCTCTCAGGTGACCCACAATAATATTAGCAAACTTAACCAGCCGGGTGGTAATACCGGCTGTATTCATTATCTGACCGGCAAAAATGAAAAATGGCATGGCCATTAAAGTAAACATATCAAGGCCAGCAAAAAATCTCTGGGGAATCATACCGAAAAGTGGCTCCAAACCCAGCTGATAAAATATGAAAACACTGATTGCTCCCATAGCAAAACCTATCGGTACCCCGGCCAAAAGCAATATTAAAAAACCAATCCCCATCATCGGAGCTATTCCCATTATAATTCCCCCTTCACAGGTTCTGGCTTCTTTTCAGCTCTCTCTAATTCTTCCAGGGCCTGCTCTGCTTCCGACTCTCCAAAAATATCTGTATGATCTTTCTCAGGGTTAAAAGCTCCGATCATATGAAGAACCTGCTGAAAAAGTGCCAGACCTGCTGAAACCGGAACACTCAGCAGGGGCCAGAACATGGTAATTCCCAGGGCCAGATCAAGCTGTTCCAGACCGTTTACAGCCATTGTTATTCCTCTTCTGGTTAATTCAAACAGGAAAAAAATAATTATCAGACCAATAACAAAGTTTAATACTTTGGCTGCCTTCAGAGGAAGAGAACGAACCAGAAAAAATAAACCAACATGCTCATTATCTTTGATCCCTACACTAACAGCCAGCAGGGCTGCCCAGACCATGGTATAACGGGCCAGTGTTTCAGTCCAGCCCAGAGGACTAACCAGGACATAGCGGTAAAAAACCCCTACCAGCACGGTAATTGTCATGAGGCCTGTCAGCAAAATTACAACTTTGAGTGTCAGCCATGCTACAATGTCGGCCAACTTCTCTATGGTATTAAAAAAAACCTGCATTATCACTTGCCCCCTCTTTCATCAGAAGTAAGAAAAAAAGGGCCGCCCCCTTAGGGAGACGACCCTCTCCAGTTTACTCATTAAAGGCTATTCCAGACCCAGCTTGATCCTGGCATTTTCTATTGATTCTAAATAGAAGTCCGCTAATTCAACGCCTTCTTCACCATATTCAGCTTCAATAAACTCCATGGCTGCAGGAATAGTTATTTCTCTAAACTTCTCTAGTTCTTCGTCTGTGGGAACAAATATTTCCATATGATCAGCCAGATAGGGCAGACCATCTTCTCCAGTTTCAAGCAGGCGGTTGATTCCCCGACCGGCAACATTGGCAACCCGGGCTGCTTCCCTAACAACCAGCTGCTCGTGATCTGTCAATCCATTCATGAAATCTTCATTGATAACCCAGACATAGGGTGCATACATATGGTTTGACAGGGTCATATAATCTTGAACTTCATAGAGATGTCCCAGATGAATAATGGGAACCGGGTTATGCTGACCATCAGCAACTCCGGTCTGGAGTGAGGTATAGACCTCTGCCCAGGCAATATCTGTAGGAGCTGCGCCCAGTGAACGCATAAACTCTCGATGCATGCCGATTGCCATGGTCCGGAAGGTCAATCCTTCCATATCTTCCGGTGACATAATAGGTCTGACATTGTTAGTCAGCTGGAAAAAACCTCCGGATTCACCAAAAGCCAGGACTGTAAAACCACGGGTATTCTCCTCAATGTCACTAGCCAGATACTCACCAAATTCACCATCATAAATTTCGTAGGCTATGCTGAGGTTGGAGATAGCAAAGGGAATATCTACTATTGAGAGTTTAGGATAAAAAGGAGTCATACCTCCAGCCGAAGATATAAAGCTCTGAATAGCTCCACTCTGAACCTGTTCCATCATTTCTCTTTCACTGCCAAGAACTCCATCCGGATAGATCTCCACTATAACAGAACCACCCGTTTCTGTTTCAACCATGGACTTAAAGACCTGAGCCATAGCTGCTGTAGCAATTTCTCCGGGGTTTTGAGGGTTTAAATGAGCAAGCATCAAAGTCTTTTCAGCCTGAACCATGCCGGGGAAGACAACAACAACCAGTGCCGCCATTAACAGAATCGCCAGAATCTTTTTCAATTAACGCCCCTCCTTGTTTTTCCAGCTAGTTTTTTAGCCAGCATAGGAAATTTAGAACCTATGCTGTCTTTAAATAAATTAAAATTTTTAAATGTAATTTAATTATATCAGAACAGCAAATTGCAAGTCAAGCTAAAAAGTAATTTTTCTTGATAATTTTCGATAAAAAAATTATGGCTTTTTTAAATATTAGAGCTTAGTCATTCTTGACTTGCCTGCAGACTTCTTCTATAATTTAAATGAAACAGGATTTAAATAAAATAGAACAGAGTAAAGAACAAACTAATTTTTGAGGCGAGGTAGCCAAACCTGGTTAAGGCAGGGGGCCGCAAGCCCTCAATTGCTGGTTCAAATCCAGCCCTCGCCTCCAAGTTTTATATAAAAAAAGCCGGCCCATCACAGGCCAGGTCGATCAGCTTAAAAATAGGTTTTAGGTATTATCTTTTTGGAGTCCTTTTAAAAAAGCCCTGACATTTTGGCCTAATACTTGATGATTATATCCTCCTTCCAGCAGAGCAAATACTCTCCCTTTGCATTTTCTATCAGAAAAGTCCCGACACAAGATGCCCAGGTCTTTGTAATCTTCAGTTGTTAGTTTTCCTCCCCAGTCTTTGATATGCTCATCAAACCCTGCTGAAACACCAAGAATATCATGTTCTCCAGCATCTTTGAAAGTATCTTTTACTTCTTTTAAATATTTTTTTCTATTTCTAGCCTTTGGATTAAATATAGATACTTGACTATTACTTTTTAAAGAATTAATATTTCCATCTCCAATATGGAGGTCAAAATCCAGAATAAAGGCAGAATTAATTTTATTTTTTTTAAATAAATTTTCTATAGCAATTCCCATATTATTAAAAAAACAGAAACCCCAGGATGATGACGGAGAGGCATGATGTCCCGGTGGCCTTATTAGAGCAAAAGAACTTTCGCCTTTCCAGGCCATTTCAGCTGCTTTCAGAGAAGCACCTGCTGCCAGGGCAGCAATTTGATATAATAATTTATTTCTTCTATAAATTTTATCTATATATTCCGGGGGATGAATCAAATTTAAGTCCTTTCTCCGGGCGGTTTCAGGCTCAATGAAGTTAAAACTGTCTTCTTTTTTAAGCTCCTCGAGGATTGATAAAATTCTGCCTTTTTCAGCAGCTGGATCTTGAGAATAATTAGAGTTTAAAAATTCCGGATGGTATATAATATTCACCTTTAAACACCTCCAAAAAATAATTTGCTCGGGATTTGATAAACTACAGAAGCTATTACAAAATAAAGTAATTCATCTTTTTTGGTCTCTGATTATATAATTATTCATTTTCTCTTTTTTACATGAATTCATGAATTCGGAAAGTAAATTTTAAAAAATGCCCCGATAAGGCGTGTTAAAATAATAAAAACTGACAGAACAGGAGTGGATAATATCAAAGCTCTAACATTTAGAAATGACGAATTAAAGCTGACAGATCTGAAAAAACCCGAGCCAAACAATAATGAAGTATTAATTGAAGTCAGCCTGGCCGGTATCTGTAATACTGACCTGGAAATAATGTCAGGAATGTTAGGTTTCACAGGGATACCGGGCCATGAATTTGTGGGAAAAGTGGTTGATGATCCCCGGAACAAATTATCGGGGAAAAGAGTAGTGGGTGAGGTCAATATACCCTGTTATAACTGTGAACGCTGCAGACGCAGGCATTTCCGTCACTGTTTAAATATTAAAGCTCTGGGTATGCGGGGAAGGGATGGGGCTTTTGCCGAGTACCTGACCCTGCCCCGGGAAAACATTCACCTGGTACCAGAGACTGTTTCTGACCGGGAAGCGGTTTTTGTGGAGCCGATCGCTGCTGCAGTAGAAATTGCCGAACAGTATCATCTCAAGCCCAGTGAAGAAATAGCCATTTTGGGTGATGGCAAGCTGGGCTTAATAATTGCCCGCACCTTAAAAGCACTGGGCTATTCAGTTCTGGTTATCGGCCGCCATGAAAGTAAGCTTGCCAGGCTCAAATCTCTGAAAATTCCAGGCTATCTGGAAAGAAACCTGCCAAAAAATATTCAGGATATTCCGGTAGTTGTCGAGGTTACCGGCAGCAGTTCTGGTCTGGAAAGGGCTCTACAGCTGGTCCGGCCTGAAGGAAAGGTCATCTTCAAAACTACCATTGCCCGCAAAATAGAGGTGAATCTCTCAATCCTGGCCATCGACGAAATTCAACTGCTGGGCTCACGCTGCGGCCCCTTTCCTCCGGCTCTGAATTTGCTTAAAGATAATAATTTTTATCTTGAGGAACTGATAACGGACTGCTATCCGCTGGAAAAGGGACCTGAAGCCCTGGAAAAAGCCCGGGATAAAGTCAATCTTAAAGTCTTGCTCCAGCCCTGAAAACATTTAGATAGCTAAAATTTGATCTAAAGACCTCACTTCTGGTTACCAATCTGGTTACCAATCAAATTTGGTAAAACTTAAAATGTTTTAGTTTTTTATGGATATCTCCAGGCTTTAATGCAGAACCTCAATCAAAATCATGCCCAGGATTATCCCGGTTATAATGCCAATAATAGCGGTGTGCCCGCGGGTGCTCTCATGACAGTCAGGAATTAAATCGTCATAGACAATATACATCATGGCTCCTCCAGCAAAACCCAGCGCAATTGAAAGAAATAGCTCAGAAATTCCGCCCATAAGCCCCCCAATAAGAGCTCCTATTCCAATAGGCACCCCGGCCAGGGCAGTTATAATAATTATTTTAAGTCTCTTTAAACCGGCCAATCCCAGAGCTGTGGCTATGGCCATTCCCTCTGGAATATTGTGGAGACCAATCAGAATAGCCAGGCTGAGTCCAATTGAAGGAGAGGCGATGAAACCGGCTCCAATAGCTATTCCCTCGGGAATATTATGGAGGGCCACTCCCAGACTTAAGAGAATACCGGACTTGTAAAAATGTTGATTTTCACTGGAAATATCCAGCTCCAGCGAGAGATGCTGGTGGGGGAAATTAATATCGAGAAATGCTATTAATACTATTCCCAGCAGAAGGCCAAGCAGGGTGGAAATAAAGGAACCTGCCTCCCGGGCTTCAGGGATTAATTCCAGAAAGATAATTACCGTCATAACTCCACCAGAAAAACCCAGCAAAAATCCCATTATGTCATCCCAGATTTGATTGATTAACAGCACACCTACGCCACCGCCTCCGGTTCCGAGAATGCCACTTAAAAGACCGGCTATGGTCAGATAGAAAATGTTATCCATTGCGTTTCCTGCCTTTCCAGTAGTTAGTATAATAGTAAAACCAGTAGGAAGTCTGATGCTATAATAACTAGAGAGCCTGATCAAATAGGCTTTATTATAAATTTTAAGTAAGTATCTGCTACCAGGTATCTGCTGCCAGATATCTGCTGCCTTAAAATATCTGCAGCTGATATTCAAGGGGCAGCAGGGGGCAGCAGGGCTTAAAATCAGCCCTGCTGAAGCCGGCTTATCTTATTTCTCCTTTCTGCTCTCATAAACAACAACGGCCACATGACGGTTGCGATCCTCGGCCAGCTGGTCTTCAAGAGACTGCAGCCTTTTCTGATCCTTCTCCGATAGACTTGCCAGAGCAAATTCCTCCTCACTCTCATAGGCAACCAGGGCTACTCTTCGTTCCCGATTCTGAGAAAACTCCTCCTCCAACTCTTTCAGCTTATTCATCTCTGACTCAGTCAACCTGGCAACTTCAAAGTCTTTGTTTCCCACACCGGTTCACCTCCTGACTTTTCAGATATTAACAGAATTTATTTCCAGCTTTCTTCACTTCCAAATTATTAACATGCACCTATTATAACCTATATTTTAAAAAATTTAAAATACTGCCGGTTTTTCCAATCTGAAGGTTGATTATCCTGTAATTTGAAAAAATATTCCCGCTTAATAAAGGAATTGACCGGCAGAAAAAAGAAATATAAATTCAGGGAGGGAAAAATATGTGCGGAAGATTTCAGCTGAAGATTGATGCCCGGATGCTGGCAAAAATATTTGATGCTGCTTTGACAGTGGACAGTTTTGAGTTTAAGGGAGAAATTTTCCCCTCGGAAGAGGCACCGGTAATTATCTATAATCCTGAGAAAGATAAGAAACGACGCCTGGGGTTAATGAAATGGGGTTTCAAACTGCCCTTTTCCAGTAATTTGATTATCAATGCTCGAAGTGAAACTGTTGATGAAAAACCCACCTTTAAAAAATCTTTTCAGAAAAAACGCTGCATCATTCCAGCAGGAGCCTTCTTCGAATGGAGCGGCCCTAAGGGTAACAAAACTAAACATAAAATAACGGTGGAAAGCCAGGATATCTTTGCTCTGGCAGGAATATATGATAAATTCTCCGCTGATAATAAAGAAAAAACCTGGGCCTTCACCATCATAACTACCGAGGCCAGCAGTCAGCTTTCCGGTATCCACAGTAGAATGCCAGCCATTCTCACCAAGCCGGAAGTAGATTCCTGGCTAAATCCGGAATATGAATCAGCCCGGGCCAAAGAACTGCTTCGTCCTTATGAAGGTCAGCTTAAAATTGAGCCTCCGGAACCCGGTAATTTATTTTAACTTCTGACTGACAGCCATAATTTCCATTTCATCCAGACGGAGTCTCTCTCTCTTCCAGTTTCCGGCTGTTCCACCCCAGATATTTTCCAGCTGAAAACCTGCCTTCTCCAGCATCAATTTCAATTCAGTTGCCAGAAAACCCTTTTCCCGGACATAAATATCCTCCGGGCCTTCCTCCAGCATTTCCGAAAGAGGAGTGGTCTCCACCACAGCAACGGGATCAAAGCGGCCCTCCTCTACATCCTTTTCCTGATACTGCCTGATCATTTTCATTCCGTTCAGGGCTGTTAGAAGAAACAGGGCTCCCGGTTTCAGCACCTGAGAAACATTTTTCAGAATCCTGAGATCTCGCTGAAAAGGGTCTTCTCCCATTGACAGCAGACCAAAAGCTCCTTCACAGATACAGATGCAGCCATCAAAAATTCTGTCCAGGTTGAATTCTGTGGCATCAGCCTGGATAAACTCCACCTTCAATTCCTCAGTACGGGCTATTTCCCTGGCTTCCTCCAGCATTTTATCAGAGAGATCAATGCCGGTTACCCGATAACCTCTCCGGGCCAGTTCCAGAGAATGTCTACCGGTACCACAGCCCACATCAAGGATTGCAGCGCCGGAAGGAAGTTTCAGTTCTTCTTCAATAAAATCCACCTCGAAATCCGTATTGGCAACAAAGGGGTTCTCCATATATTCCGAAGCATGCTGCTCAAAAAATATCATCCAGCTGTTATCTGCTGTCATCGTCTTCTCCTCCATTTTTCAATCCAGGTTTATAGGATTTTTGATAATACTTTTCTGGCAGTATTATCTACTGATTAAAGCTTTCAGTTTCTCAGCTCCTGGTAAATTATCAGCCCCTGGTAAATATCAGCTCCTGGTAAATTAGATGATTAGAACTTAATAAAGCTCATCGAGTTTTTAGACCTGTTCATGCTCAGTCAGGCGGTCATGATCTGTTAATACCCGGTCATAACGGACTTTGATTCAAATTAGCCAATAATCAACCGGGGAAAACGTGTACATTAAAGCCTGTTATTTTATCACTTTCAAACTGCTGGATCTCAAAGTAAACTCCATTTCCCGGGAACAAAAATCTTCTCCATCAATATGGAGCGGCAGTGGTTCGGAGGCCTTCAGTTTTACCCGACGGGAGCGATATATGCTTACCTCCTCCATCTCGGTATGCTGTCCGGAAAAAACCCGGGCTAAATTGGGAATAACCTTCATCCTGGGCAGATCTTCTATAATACAGATATCAAAATAACCATCATCCATAACAGCCCCAGGCACTACCTGCATACCTCCCCCGTAGGAGCGACCATTTCCCACGGCAATCAGCAGAGGAGTGCACTGCAGTTTTCTGTCATCCAGGTGTATCTCCACCGGCTGAGTTTGATAGAAAAAAAGATTTTTCAGAGCTGCCAGAATATAACTGCCGGATCCGGGAAGAAATTTGCTGATCTGATTGACTGTATGGGAAACAGCACCATCAAATCCCACACCCACAACATTAACAAAATAACGATCAATCACCTGGCCCAGATCAATGCTGGTAAACTCTGCCTGGAAAAGAATCCGGCAGGCTTCAGTGAGATTGGGTGGTATCTCCAGGGCTTCAGCAAAATCATTGCCAGTACCTCCTGGAATTACACCCAGAAGACCTGGTGTTTCACCTGGAACTTCAGCAGAGGCAAGACCATTTACCACTTCATTAACCGTGCCATCGCCTCCCACAGCCACCACAACATCATATCCCTCAAGAATAGACCTGCGGGAAACAGCCACTGCCTCCCCGGGGGCAGAGGTTAGATAAAAAAAAAAATTACAGCCGGCTGAAGAAAAATATTTCTTAATTCCCGGCAGCAGATCCCCGGCCCTGCCATTACCGGCAGTGGGGTTGACTATTATTTTGTAATTTAAAGACCTGCATAAGTTAGTGCCTGACATAATTTGAACCTCCGGTTAATATCATAACTTTGCTGTTATTTTGCTTTTGAAGTGAAAAAATTTTCAGTTAGCTTCCTTACCTGTAACTTTTAAAATTCTCTAGCTCTCCCAGACTGTTCTGCAATTTCTGCTGCATTCCCTGAAACCGCTCCTCTGCAATTCTTTCTCCCTCTACCTTCAGCTGATAGGAAACCATAGTCGTCAGTCGATAGAACTTATAAAAATCTAAATCCTGAAAGAAAGATTCCGGAAGTTTTTTTCTGCTGTTATAGCCCCGGTAAAACTCTTCAATGGGATAATCAGGCCCCAGTAGCCCCACGAAGAGGTCAAAGGAAGCAACATCATCCATGAAAGGGCAGGCACTGGCCCACTCAAAATCTATCACGGCTGAAATCCTGTCATCGGTGATCAGGATATTTTTAGGAGCATAATCACAGTGGCAGAGAACATTTTTTCTGCCGCTAAAATAATAGTCGATGTCAATGCTGTTAAGAATATTAAACTGCTGAGCGGAAATAACTTTATGCCGACTGAGAACCTCAATAAAACCCCGGTATTCCTGACAGGAAAAAATGTCATATTCCTGGACAGTGAGATCCGGCGCAATCAGTCCCTTCCGGGAAAATTCAAGACTGTGGAGTTCAGCAAGAGTCTCACCGGCCTGACGAAAGACCTCTCTAATTTTAACCTGGTCTTTACAGGCTTCACCGGTGATATAGCTCTCCAGATCCCGGCCGATTACTATTTTTCGCAGAGTACAGGCTCCGATATCCGGCAGCAGCTCAAAGGAAATGGTTTCAGGAACAGGAACTGCAGTATTTTCCTGGAGATAATCATAAACAGCCACTTCAACCTCCAGCCGTTTCTTTTCTGGCGGAGGGACAAATTTAACCAGATAATAGGGTTTTTTCTCCCGGGCCAGAAAAACCCAGTTGTTATTCCGCAGACCTGTAGCACTTCTAGTCTCTCCGATATGCTTAAGTATTATCTGCCGGGCTGCTTTTTCCAGTTTCTTATAGGTATAATCATCGACCTCAACATTTGACATAAGCTTACACTTCCCCGCTAAATTATGGCTGCCTGTGATTAGTAAAGTTGATGCCCGAACCATCCTGAATTGAATACTTTTGAATATTAAAGATCCTTCCTGAAACCATCTTTCCACCTCGCTGCTTCTCTATTTTATCAGTTAGTCCTTGCCTGACTGTAGCAACATTTTATGTTCCTGATGTTCCTGTACGTCTTCTCTCAAGAAAGCTGCCGAAATTTATCAAAAGTATCAGCAGTTTATATTTTAAAGTATTTAAAAAAATTCAATGCTTCTTGCTAATTTAATTTTTCTGGCAGGATTAATTTATTTAGCAAGAATTTTAAATTATCAGGAAAGACTTTTAGACATTTTTATTATATCAGATTTATACTTAATATATCAGCTTTATATTGTTTTTTCTGTATATTTCTATACCTTTTTCCGAGCAAAAATTTTCGAAGCAGGTATGTCAGGAGCTGCAATTTCTTTAAATTTTCTCTCGGGCTGATTGAGTGCGAGAGATGACTTCAATCAGGGTCTGATTAATTGTACCCTCTGAGGGTAGAGAAAGTTCTGCCAGGTTTTTCAGAGTTGCTCCAAGGTCTTCGGCTATTATGCCAACAGGTCTATCGATAGTTAATCCTATCCGGGCCAGCCTGAAATAGCGGTAGGCCAG
>SLJX01000068.1 GCA_007134885.1 Halanaerobiaceae bacterium | reverse complement strand
GCCAGACCTACGGCACTAGCAGCCACACAGCTTTCAATCCCCCGGTAACTGGCATTCTTGGCTGTCTCCTGCCGCCCCCCCTTACAAAGAAGACGGGCAATCTGTTTTTCGGAAGTCTCGGCTTCAGCCCCCAGCAGCTCGGCCAGTTTCTCTGCCACCTCTTCTCCACCTACCGGGCAACCGACAACCGGAGTTTCTCCCTGGACCACGGCTTCAGCAAAATTTTCACAGCCGGCATAACCGCAGGCCCCACAATTAGCTCCTGGCAGAATCTCATTAGCCTCCTCAACCCGGGGATCCTTTTCTACATAAAAGGTGCGGGAGGCAAATCCCAGGCCGGCAGCCAGAAAAGCCGCCAGGCCTCCCATGCTCAGAAAAGCATAAAGAAAGATCGAATCCATTAATTGACACCTCCAGATTGTTTAACCAGCAAGCTCAAACCATCGCCAGACCGGCAAAGCCCATAAAGGCCAGAGCCATCAGGCCTGCCAGGATGAGGGTAATCGGCATCCCCTGAAGGTCCCGAGGAACATCGCCGTACTGGGCTTCCTCTCTCAACCCGGCAATCAGGACAATTGCCAGGGTGAAGCCGACTCCCGCGCCAAAACCAAATATAATACTTTCGATAAAATTATAATCATTCATGGGAATCAAAAGAGCCATTCCCATGATGGCACAGTTGGTGGTAATCAGCGGCAGATAAATTCCCAGGGCTTTGTAAAGCACCGGGCTGACTTTCTTTATGAACATCTCCACAAACTGGACCAGCGAGGCTATTACAATAATAAAGGACATGTAACGCAAAAATTCCAGATTTAAGGCTACCAGAATAAAGGTATTGATAAAGTAAGTTGCAAAGGCTGTCATGGTCATAACAAAGGTGGCAGCCAGTCCCATGCTAAAGGCTGTTTCTACGTGACGGGAGACCCCGAGGAAGGGACAGATGCCCAGAAACTGAATCAAAACAAAGTTATTTATTAAAACTGTACTGATAAAAAGCAGCAGCAGGTACTGGAGGTTATCCATTATCAGACCCCACCTTTCTATCCAGAAGATTAAGAACTCCTACCAGAACACCCAGGGTTAAAAAGGCACCGCCCGGCAGGATCATAATAATCATATTGGTATACCCGGCACCAAAAATATCAACTCCAGCCAGGGTACCAAAACCAAAGAGCTCCCGGATGGCGCTCAAAACCACCAGCACCCAGGTAAAACCTACTGTCATACCCACAGCATCAAAGATAGCTCGGCGGGTGGGGTTGCGGGAGGCAAAGGCTTCCTGGCGCCCCAAAATCAAACAGTTAACCACAATCAGAGGAATGAAGAGGGCCAGGGCATCTGCTATCTCCGGGAAAAAAGCTCCCAGAAAATAATCTGTGAAGGTAACAAAAGTAACGATAATCAAAATAAAACTAGGTATTCTCACATCATTAGGAATAAACTTTTTAATTAGAGAAATGACGATTTCGGAGGATATCAAAACAAACCCGGTGGCCATACCCATGGCGAAACCGTTGACCACTGTATTGGTCACTGCCAGGGTGGGACAGAGACCGATGATCAATTTGAATATGGGGTTTTCATTCCAGAGACCATTTTTAAAAATTGCAAAATATCTAGCCATTAACTGCCACCCCCGTAATGTTCACTGATAACATCCCCAACCCGGGATACAATATTTTTTACTGCTTCAACTGACATGGTTGCTCCAGCAATGGCCTCTATTTCCTGAGGCTCCTCCGGGGTACGACGGACAATCTCCAGTTCGCTGAAAGGTGCATTCTCAAAGTTTTCCCGGAACTCCTCTTCGGTGATCCGGGCACCCAACCCCGGGGTTTCCTGATGATTTAAGATAAAAATATTGATTATTTCCCGGGCATAGGGATCTGAGCCGATCATTATCTCTATTTCGCCGGCATAGCCTCCACCCCGGAGAGAAACTGCTACTCCCACAAAATTGTCATTTTCATCGTAGCCTTCATAAAAAATTCGATCATTATGGGTGGCCTCTTCATAATAATCAACTTCAGGCAGCACCTCCATAATGGCCCTCTCCCGGGCCCGGGCTTCATGTTCTAAAATATGGGGTATGGTCCACTCATAGACTCCAGCCAGAAACAGAGCACCCAGAGCTCCAATTATCGTCAGGGTAATAATCAGCCTGGCTATTGAATTATTTTTTTCAGCCATTTATTTCACCTCTCCCAGACTGCGAGGTCGGGTAAATCGATTTATTAAAGGTACGGTCATATTCATCAGCAGAATGGAATACATAACTCCCTCAGGATAACCACCCCAGAGCCGGATAATAACCACAAAAATACCGACACCCACTCCAAAAATCCAGCGCCCGCGGGTGGTAACCGGTGTTGTCACCATATCGGTGGCGTAATAAAAGGCACCCAGCAGCAGGCTGCCGGCCAGGAGATGAAAGACGGGATCTTGACCCATCAACCAGGTTAACAGAAAAACCGTGGAGAGCATTCCGGCAGGAATCCTCCAGTTCAGATAGCCTTTATAGATAAGCAAAGCTGCTCCCAGCAAAATCAAAAAAGCAGAGGTTTCACCCAGAGAGCCGGGAATATTACCAATAAACAAATTCCAGTAGGGGGTGATTTCTCCTTCCATCATTTTTAAATTTAAGGGTGTGGCGGCTGTTTGACCATCAAATGTCCAGGTAGTAATTAAAACCGGATAGGCAGCGGTGACAAAAGCCCGACCGATCAGGGCAGGATTGAAGGGATTATTTCCCAGGCCGCCAAAAACCTGTTTACCCAGGGATATGGCAACCACTGCTGCAATTGCTACCACCCAGAGGGGAATTGTCGGAGGCATGGTCAGGGCCAGCAGGATCCCGGTAACCACGGCGCTGCCATCGGAAAGAGTTACCTCCTTATTCCTAGCTCGGAGAAATATGTATTCGGTTAGAGCGCAGCTGATAATGCCGACGGCAATTATCGCCAGAGCCCGCAGTCCAAAGATATAACTGGCTGCTAGCATAACCGGAACCAGTGAGAAATTAACCGTCCACATTATTTCAGCTACTGAAGTCCTTTCTCTAAGGTGGGGGGATGATGTGACAACCAATTCCTGACTCTGCATTTATGATCCTCCTTGCTCTGACTTATTTCGGGCAGTTACAGCGGCTTTTCCCACTCTAATGTAATGAACCAGCGGTCTCTGGGCCGGACAGATATAGGAGCAGGAGCCGCATTCTATGCAGTTCATTACCTGATACTCTTCCAGTTTATCAAGCTTTTCCTGCTGGGCCAGTTTTTCCAGCCTGGTAGGCACCAGATACATGGGACAGACATCAACACAGCGGGCACAGTTAATGCAGGGAGCAGGAGAGTATTTTTCCAGCTGACTGCGAGGAAGAACCAGAATACCTGAGGTTCCTTTGACTACCGGAACATCCAGGCTGGCTTGAGCCTGACCCATCATCGGTCCTCCCAGAATTACCTTGCCCGGTTCACCAGCAAAACCTCCAGCCGCTTTAATTACATCTCCCACTGGAGTGCCAAGAGGCACCTCAAAATTGCCAGGATTATTAACTCCTTCTCCGGTAACTGTCAGTGGCCTATCAATCAGAGGGCGGCCTTTTCGGACAGCAGCAGTCACTGCCGCTGCTGTTGCCACATTATTGACAACCACCCCAATATCCAGGGGCAGACCTCCCACAGGAACATCACGGCCCAGCAATGCTTTAATCAACATCTTTTCTCCGCCCTGGGGGTACTTGGTCTCAGTAGCACGGACTTCAATATTATCAAACTCAGCTGCAGCAGATTTCATAGCTTTAAGAGCATCAGGCTTGTTATCCTCAATTCCAATCAGACCCTTCTCTGCCCCGGTGGCCTTCATTAAATATCGCAGACCATCAACAATCTGCTCGCTTCTTTCCAGCATAATTCGATGATCAACTGTCAGGTAGGGTTCGCATTCAGCTCCATTAATGATCAAATGATCAATGTTCTTACCTTCGGGGACTACCAGCTTAACATGGGTGGGAAACATGGCGCCTCCCATGCCGGCTATCCCGGCCTGACGGACTGCCTGCCTGATTTCATCCGGAGAAACCTCCTCAAGCTCTCCCCCGGGGGTCTCAGCCAGTTCTTCCTCTTGATCCTCTCCCGGTTTAATTCTAACAGCCAAAACCCGCCCTCCCTGAGATGAGGGGACCTTTTCCACAGCTGTCACCTCGCCGGCCAGGGAAGCATGGACGGGAGCAGCAACAAAACTATCAGTATCAGCCAGCAGCTGACCTCTTTTAACCTGATCCTTCCGCTTGACAACAGGTTCCAGAGGAGCCCCAATATGCTGCTGCAGGGGAATTATAATCTCATCAGGCTGAGGGATCTGCTGAATTTCCTTATTGCTGGAGTATAGTTTGTTATAGGGTGGATGAACTCCCTTTTTAAATGTTGCAACTGACAATAATATCACCCCTAGATAGCAAAAAGAATTTTACTGCAAAAAAATTACTCAATAACTATTATAAAACATAATTATTTAAATAACAAGCAGGGTTAGTTTTTTCAATCCCTCTCAGTTCGATAGCACCAAACCAGATTGCTCTCTTATATAAATACCCGGTACACTCTTGTACAGGATTACTTTCTCTTATACTCCATCTGTCCAAGATTGCTTTCTTTTATACTCCAGGTGTACCGGGGGTACAGTTATCGGCTGAAAATAAAAGTTTCATAACCCAGATCCCTCAATTCAACTTCCACTTCTTCGGCTTCCTCTCTGCTGTTTCCCCCTAAAACCAGGACCCGGTAGGGCTCAGTTTCAGCAACCTCAACCTCAAAACCATCCGCTTCAATAGTTTCAGCATAATTCAAAGCATTATTGCGGTCACTAAAAGAACCTACTTGAACGTAATAGGTGAAAGTTTCTGGTTCTTCCTGCTCCTCAATTTCTTCCAACTCTTCTTCCGGAGCAGCATCGTCCAGAGGAACCTCTTCCTCCGGTTCCGGGGCTTCTTCTATGGGATCAGGTGTTATTTCATCTGCTTCCGGAACAGTTTCCTCGGGAACACCATCCTCTTCAGAAACTGAAACCTCCTCCTCTATCTCTTCAGGAACCGCCTCATAAATCTCCTCACTGTCAGAATTTCTTCCCATTTGTCTGGCAAAGAAAACATTGCCCAGCTGAAAGCCTATAAAAACAGCCAGCATGGAGGCCACAATCAGAAAAATTATGAACCTGAATCTACTTTTATTCTCCCTGTTTCTTGCTGTTCTTTTGCCCATGCTTTCACCTCCCGGAAGAAAATTTTACTGCTCTGCAATTAGTTTTATTAAATCACTTCTGATTTCCAGCAGATTATAAAGAGAACCGGTAAGACAAAGCACCTCATCCTCCTGCTGTTTTTTCAAACAATCTTTTGTTAGCTGCCAGAGAGAAGTATCAGGATCAAGAGTTACTTTTTCACTCCAGTTTTGAGCCTTTTCCCGGGGATTGAAGGCCCGGCTGGCTTTACTGCTGGTAAGGATAATTTTCAGCTTCTCCTGGCGAAAGTCCAGAACATCAATAATTTTATTTAAATCCTTACCCCGCAGCACCGCCAGAATGATAGTTATCCTTTCATCCCGGGAAAAGTTGTCCTGTAAAAATTCCACCAGATATTCCATGCCTGCCGGGGTGTGGCTGCCGTCAATGATCACCGGAGGAGAGCTTCTTACCACCTCCAGCCTCCCGGGCCAGCTGGTAGCCGCCAGTCCGGCTGCTACAGCACTCCTACTGACGGGAAATTTTTCCTGCAGCAGGGCGGTGATGGCACAGGCCAGCCTGGCATTCTCCAACTGACATCTGCCATTTAAAGACAGAAAAAGCTTCCGGGAACAATAAATGTCAGCCAATTCAGCAAAGTAAGATCCCGCTGTCCCTCTGACAAATTCAAAGCTCTGTCCCTCAAGGCTCTGCTCCCGGAGACTAATCTGAAAAAATTGGCTACTGTAAAAAAGCCTGGCTCTATTTTCCCGGGCAACTTCTTCAATTACCCGGAGGGGCTCCTGCTTCTTTTCTCCCGTAATAACCAGAGAATCAGGTTTAATTATTCCCGCTTTCTCCCGGGCTATTTTTGCCAGGGTATTTCCCAGATATTGGGTGTGTTCCAGATCAATCGTGGTAATTACTGCTGCCACCGGACTGGATATAATATTAGTGGCATCCAGCCTGCCTCCCAGGCCTGTCTCCAGCAAAACCAGATCAGGTTCTTTTCGCGAAAAATAAAGAAGAGCAGCGGCCGTTACCACCTCGAAAAAGGTGGGGGTGCCGATATCCTGCCAGAGTGCCTGCTGCTCCATCAGGGGTCTGATCTCAGCCACCAGAGATTTAAGTTCCTCCCGGCTGATAAATTTTCCAGCATATTTAATTCTTTCGCTAAAATCGATGATGTGAGGTGAAATATATCTGCCAACTGAAAAACCAGCCCGGGAAAAAATTGAATCCAGTATGGCAATAACAGAACCTTTGCCATTGCTCCCTGCTACATGTATGAATTTCAAATTGTCTTCTTTATAACCGGTAGAATCAAGTAGTCTTGCTATCCTTTCCAGTCCCGGTTTAAATCCTTCTCCGCTGCCAAACATTGGCAGCGAATTTAAATACTGTACCGGATCGGCCATATTTTCACCTGCTTTGTTTGATTTATCTGCTGTTGAATCGTTACTGTCACAGCCGGTAATAGCAAATTTAGTTTAACTGGGAAAAAAATCTGATATAATACTAATATAGCGTAAAAGATATAAAAATAAAAGTTCTTTAGTTTAGGAAGCAAAATACCCAGTAGAAAACAAAAAACCTTACACTGCTTAAAACTGCTGTGCCAGTGACCTGCTGTTATAGAGTGGTTATTAATGCAAATCAGTTATATCTCTTGTTTTCCAGATTAAAAAATATATTATTTTGAGGTGATCGCAAATGGCTCCCTTGCCCGCAGCACTTCTAGCCCTGGTTTTTGCCCAAATACTAAAGGTTTTTAATTCCTTTCCTCCCCGGTTTTCCCGGATTATCGGATCCGGGGGAATGCCCAGTTCACATTCAGCTTTTGTTACCTGCCTGACAACAGTAATTGCCCTCAGGCACGGTTTAGACTCAGATATTTTCGCCATAACAGCAGTTTTTGCCCTGATAACCATTTATGATGCCGGTGGGGTAAGAAGAGCAGTGGGCAAGCAGGCCAATGTTTTAAACAGATTGATCAGAGAGCTGGATTTATCACGACTGGAAGAAAACAAAGAGCTGATCAAGGAGGAACTTAAAGAACTTATTGGTCATACTCCCTTTGAAATTATAGCTGGGATACTGCTGGGCCTGGTTATCGGACTTCTGTCAGGATATATTATTTAAGTTTCCGATATAATTTGTCTGTTAGAGAAAACACTGAATTTCCAGGGTATATCCTTCGGGATCCCGGGCAAAAAAATGATATAAATTAAACTTTTCATTAACTTTTGGGGGCTGATCTGTCGGTCTATCAGCGTTCTTAAAATAATGATAAAACTCATCAACTTCTTTCTGAGTTTCACAGAGCAGGGTTATTATCGGGCTCCTGTCAGCAGCCTTCTTTTCCAAATGCTGACAGTAACCCAGGTAGTTACCTCCGGGCAGCTTATATATCAAGCAGCTGCCCTGGTCTTTATATAAATCAAAATCAAGAAACCCCCCATAAAAATTCCTGATGCTGTCAAGATCCCGGCAACCAAAAAATATTATACTTCCCGAAAAATTCATTTTTTTACCTCCTGAACCCACCAATTTAATAAATATCACCTAATCTTTAAGTAATTATTCTATAATTATTACCTCTATCCTGCCTGAATAATAATTTATCGAGTTAACTAAAAAAACACCCCGAAGCCTATGAAGTTATAATTATAGAGAACGAGAATAAAGCTCAGAGAAATTATTATCAGCAGAAGCTGAGTGATAAAACCCCGGGCCAGAGGACCTTTCCTAATCAGCTGATAGATAATTTTAATGATCAAAAGCAGCATGACTACTGGCAGAAGTCCTGCCAGGCCCATGAGGCCAGGCCAGCCGTAGGGAGCCTCAAGCAGCTGGTAAATAATAAGTACCTGCAGACCCAGAAAAATTAATCCCAGTAGAGCCAGAGCAATTCCCGGCCAAGAAGGAATTCTGGAGCGGGTTGACAGTCTCGAATCTCTACTTCCCTTAAATAACCGGTGAATATTTACCAGCAGGGTAAGAATATAGCTCAGCAGAGCCAGCAGCACAATACCAGAATGGAGCAGATAATTCTGATGCCAGGGCTGTTTTTCATAGGCTTCTATCGGATTATTGCCCTCAAACATCATCTCAACCCTGTCATCGCCATCCCGGGTAAAGTAAAGATAATCGCCGCCGGTCTGGCTGATAAAGACATCCCTCTCCAGGGGATAATAGGCTCTGTCCTGATAACTGGAAACCAGCAGATGATCATCATCAGAGCTGATCTCAACCTGATTCAGAACCGCCAGTAGTTTTTCGGGAGTTGTTTGGGATCTTCGGGTGGAAAAGTAATTTCCGGTATATTCCCCAAGATCAACATCCTCTGCCTGAGACAGTATCTGATAATCCAGATTCCAGTAGGCCCGGCCTAGAGCCCGCAGCAGTTCCAACCGGGCAAAGGTTCCCCCGGGACCGTTATAAGTTACAAAAATTCCGGTGCTGCGGTCCGGAAGAAGAAAGAGTCCGCTGTGAAAAAGCCTGGTATCTCCCCCATGCCAGAAAATTTCTTCCCCGAAAAGGTCATACTCCATCAGTCCATGGCTGAGCCCAACTGTCTCGGGATGCTGCCGAAAAAGAATTTCCAGCAGCTTTTGCCGATACTCCAGGCTCAATATCTCTTCCTCTTCACTTCCCTCTTCAGCCAGCAAAAAGGTCAGCAGTCTGGACATATCAGCAGGAGATACTGTATGGCCTCCGGCCGGATATTCCTGGAATACCTCAAAATCACCCGGGATAAATTTGCCATTCTCAAGGTTATATCCCCGGCTCATTCTTTCTTCCAGATTTTCCGGCAGAGGCTGACGGACGGTACTGCTTTCCATATTAAGGGGCTGGAAAATATTTTCCTCCAGATAATCTATATAGGACATCCCGGACACAAGTTCCACCAGATAACCAGCCAGAGTGGTGCCGAAATTGGAATAGGCAGCAACCTCTCCCGGAGGACGGATCAGAGCGGGACCATCACCGGCAATATAATCTTCCAGACTTCTAAGGTCAGCCTCGGGATCACTCAATATTCCCACCATGCGATCTTCAAAACCGGCACTATGAGTCATAAGATCCCGCAGAGTAACATAATTATTTCCAGGAGGATTAAGGCGGTGGGGTTCGGGAAGATACTGGTTAACATCCCGGTAGAGATCAAGTTCTCCAGCCTCCACCTGCTGAATGACAGCAATCCAGGTGAAGATCTTGCCCACCGAGCCGGGACGAACTAAATGCTCAGCCGGATCAAAGGACTCTCTTTCCTTAAGGCTGGCATAGCCCAGACCCTGGCTGTAAACAGTTTCACCGTCTTTAACAACTACTGCTGCCAGGCCTGGTATATCATGTTCTTCCAGCTGCTGAGAGAAAATTCCATCCAGCACCAGCTGCATTTTTTCTATCTCTTCCTCATCAAGCTCTGCCTCCAGAAGAGGAAGCTCAGGATAATCAAGCATTTCACTTTCCCGTACTCGGGAAGGATAAACCGGAGTGACTTCAGCTTGAAGACTGGCAGCAGTCAGCAGAACAATTATCAGTGCTGCTGTCAGCAGGACTGCTGTCCCTGACCCTTGTCTTGTTTTATCCCTGAACATAACTAATTACCTCCTGAAAAACATAAATTATGAACCGTCTGGCTCGGTAAGCTAGCTTATTACCTATGCCAGATAATTTTTTATCTCTTCGGCAATATTTCCAGCAGCTAAACCAAAGTGCCGACCAACCTCTTCTCCCGGTCCGCTGGCTCCAAATTCTTCCACTGAAAAACTAAGATCCTGGGAGCCCAGAAACTGATGCCAGCCCCGGTCAACTCCGGCTTCCAAAACCACCCTGAGGGCTGACTGAGGTTTAAGCGGTCCGGCATTATTATCAGCCAGATTAGCGGTAAAGTTTTCCCGATCAGGAACAGAAATTACCCGGCAGCTGATATCTTTCTGCTCAAGCTCTTCTGCCGCTGCCACTGCCAGAGAAACTTCACTGCCACTGGCCAGCATTATCACCGCCGGCTTCTCTGCTTTTCTGATAACATAGCCACCCCGTTTCATATCCACCGGATTATCCTTCTTCAAAGCTGGCAGCCCCTGTCTGGTTAGAATTAAGGCTGTTGGCCCATTTTTGTTTTCCAGGGCAGTCAGCCAGGCCCGGGCTGTTTCTTCACCGTCTGCCGGGCGAAGCACTTTAAAGCCGGGTATCAGTCGCAGAGACTCCAGCTGCTCAACTGGCTGATGAGTGGGACCATCCTCTCCAATAAAGATTGAATCGTGGGTGTAAACATAAATAACCGGCTGCTGCATAATGGCTGCCAGCCTGACCGCTGGCCGCATGTAATCAGAGAAGATCAGAAAGGTAGCAGCAAAAGGTCTCAGACCCCCATGCAGTGCCAGGCCATTAACCACTGCCCCCATAGCATGTTCCCTGACACCAAAACGGAAATTCTGGCCGGCAAACTGTCCTCTCTGGATCTCACCTTTGCCCTCCAGATAAGTTTTGGTAGAAGGTGCCAGATCGGCCGAACCCCCGCAAAGATAGGGGAGTTTTTCGGCTAGAAGCTCCAGAACCTTTCCGCTGGCCTTACGGGTGGCAATCTCTTCGGGGAAATCCAGCTCAGCTATTTTTTCTTCCAAATCCCCTGGCAGCTCAAGATTCTTAGCCCGCTGCCATTCCATATATAATTCGGGAAACTGCTGCTGCCAGTCCTGAAAAAGCTGCTGCCAGTCCTGATATTTCTGCTTTTTGGCTGCCATTCTTTCCTGCCAAAAATCCCGGACCTCTTCGGGAATATAAAACTTCTCCTCCGGCGGCAGCCCAATATTTCGCTTCAGGCCTCGAACTTCATCCTCACCCAAGGGGGCACCGTGAGCAGAGGCGCTACCCTCCTTGCTGGGGGCACCATGGGCAATCTTAGTTCGTGCCACAATCAAAGTTGGCCTGTCCTGCTCAGCCTTAGCCTTTTTAAGGGCAGAGCGCATCTCTGCCAGGCTGTGTCCGTCAACCTCAGCTATAACCTGCCAGTTATAGGCTCTAAAGCGAGCCGCTACATCCTCAGTAAAGGCCAGCTCGGTACTGCCTTCGATTGAAATATCATTGGAATCATAAATGGCAATTAACTTCCCCAGCCCCAGATGACCGGCCAGCGAAGCTGCTTCGCTGGTGACTCCCTCCATCATACAACCATCCCCGGCCATTGTGTAGGTGTAGTGATCAAATATTTCATAGTTCGGACGGTTGTAAGTTGCTGCCAGCATCCTTTCGGCAATCGCCATACCTACAGCATTGGCAAAACCCTGACCCAGAGGTCCAGTGGTAGTTTCCACCCCCGGAGTGTCACCATATTCCGGATGGCCGGGAGTGGGATAACCCAGCTGGCGGAAATTTTTTAGATCCTCCAGCGACAGCTCATAACCTGATAAATGCAAGTGAGAATATAACAGCATGGAACCATGTCCATTGGAGAGAACGAATCTATCCCGGTCCGGCCACTCCGGAGCCTCAGGATTATGATTGAGCACCTCACTGAATAATAAAGTTCCGATTTCAGCACAGCCTATTGGCATTCCGGGATGTCCGGAACTGGCTGCTTCTACAGCATCTGCTGCCAGTCCTTTAACTATATTTGCTGCTCTATTTATCACAAAAAATCCCTCCCTGACAAGTTTTTAATAATTGAACTTTATGTTTGGTCATGAAATTAATCGCAAATTTAATTACTATTTTACTAATTATCAGAGTCCAGTTCAAGTTTTTCTATATCCTCAGCCGAAAACTCATAACTTTCATTGCAAAAATGACAGCCGACCTCAATCTTTCCCTGTTCATCTAGAGTCTGCTTGATTTCTTCAGGATCCAGTCCTTCCAGCAGGGCTGCCACCCTCTCCCGACTGCAGCGGCAGCTGTACTGCACCTTTTTGCTTTCCATAATACGAAACTCCAGACCCTCCAGCACCTCCGAGAGTAGATCTTCCGGGCTCATACCCTGCTTTATCAAACTGCTGACCGATTTGATTGCCTCAATATTTTTCTCCAGCCGGGAAACAGAATCATCTTCTGCTTCAGGGAAAAGTTGAATTAAAAAACCACCGGCTGCTGCTATGGAAAGATCGGTATTGACCAGAACACCGACTCCCACCGAGGAAGGTGTCTGTTCGGATTTGGTAAAATAATAAGTCAGATCTTCTCCTATCTCCCCGCTGACGAGGGGGACCTGGCCCTCATAGGGTTCCTTTAAGCCCAGATCCTTTCTGACAATCAGGGTGCCCCTGCCTATTCCCCGGGATACAGCCAGCTTACCCTCCTGATCCATGGGCAGATTGGCACGAGGATTTTTAACATAACCACGAACGCTGCCATTGAGATCGGCTTCAGCAACGATTTTCTCCAGCGGGCCATCTCCCTGAAACAGCAGAGAAATCTCTTTTCCCGATTTCAATAGAGAGGCCACCATCAAAGCTCCGGTCAGTGTTCGACCCAGGGCAGCACTTGCCAGAGGAGAAGTCTGTTGAATCATCCGGGCTTCCTCAACTAAACCGGTTGTTTTAACTGCTATGGCGCGAATCTGGCGATCTCCGGTAATTGCCCGAATTAAATAATCGCTGTTCGGCTCTTGCTGTCTCTCTCTTTTTCCTTTTATTTCTTCAGTCATTTTTTCTTCCTTTCCTGGTGGAAACAAATAGTCTATCAAGAATTCCATCTCAGTCATTGTTTTGAGCTAATAGACAGTATTTGCTTTTAATGTTCCCGGGGAGGAGTGGTAGCGGCTCTTCGAGACTGCTTCAGCATGGTATAAACAACTCCGGAAAGGATCATTGCTCCGCCCACAAAGGTCAGAATGGTTATCCTGTCTCCCAGCAGAATCCAGGCCAGAATGGTGGTCAGAATAGGTTCTCCAATGATGGCAACCGAGACCAGAGTGGCAGGTACAAAGCGGACTGCCAGATTTAAAACAGAATGACCAATTACCGTAGGCCCGGCAGCCAGTCCGATAAAATAAAGCCAGTTGCTGGTACCGTAACCGGTAAAGGAAGTCCCGGAAATCAGGACACCTAACACCAGAAATAAAGAGGCATAGCTGTAGACTATATAAATATAGGGGAAATAGTCCAGTTCCCGGCGGAGACTGCGGCCGGAAAAGAGATAGAGACCGGCAAAAAAAGCTGCCAGCGCCGCCAGGGTATCACCAAAAACATTGGCAAAGAGATTGCCCAGATCCCCCATCCCCACAATAAAACTACCGGTAACCGCCAGCAGAACACCTATCATTAAGCCCGGCCTGAGATCCTCCCGGGCCCAGATCGCTTCAAACAACAGGGTAAAAATAGGCTGTAAAGCTATAAAAATCACGGCATTGGCCACAGCGGTATATTCAAAAGCCGAAACCCAGAGGATAAAATGAATGGCCAGAAAAAATCCTACTACCACCGGTCTCAAATCCTTAAAAAGAGAAAGATGACAGTCCCTACGCAGAATAAAGGTCGGAGTTAAAATAACCACACTCAGAAACATCCGGTAAAAAGCTATAATTAGCGGAGGGGCATCAGATAGGGCTACAAAAATTCCGGCAAAGGAAATAACAAAAATACCCCCGGCCAGGATAAAATATATGTTTTTATCAAGATCAAAGTTCTTAAACATTCTTATTCCTTCCAGGGCAGTTTGCTGAAATCTCTCAGAGGCATTATTTTTTCGCAGCAGGACTCCAGCTCAACAACCTCACCGCAGTGTTCTATTTCCAGTGCTTTTCCTGTCAAAATCCGGTATCCTGCTCCCTCTTTGGTAACTTTAACTCTGAGATGCCGGCTTTTAAAATAAATAGTAAACTGATAACTTTCCAGCTGCTCGGGCAGATAGGGTTTAAAGCTTATGGAACCATGATAATTTCTCATGCCGGCAAAACCATAAACTACTGTCATCCAGGCACTGCCCAGCCCGGCAGTGTGAAGACCCTGATAGGTGTTCTCATTAAAATCATCCAGATCCAGCCGGGCTGTCTGGATGAAATAATTATAGGCCTCTTCCAGATATCCTATTTCAGAAGCAATGATACTATAAACTGAAGGTGAAAGCGAAGAATCATGGGTGGTTTTGGGCTCATAAAAATCATAGTTGTTCTTCTTTTCCTCCAGCGAAAACTGATCACCCAGAATTAACATCAGGAGAATAACATCGGCCTGTTTGATAAGTTGATATCTCCAGATTGTCAGAGGGTGCCAGTTATTAGCCAGAGGTAGTTCACTGTGGGGTATCTCCTCTTCAATATCGATCTGCTTCTTGCAAAGGAAGGAATCATCCTGGGGATGAATCTCCAGGTCTTCATCATAGGGAAGATACATTCTTTTAGCAGCCTTCATCCAGTCGTTAACCTCGGCCTGGCTTAAATCTATCTTCTTCACCAGTTGATTGAATTTATCAGGAGCTTCCTCCTCCATTCTGACAATGGTATCTCGGGCAAAGATCAGATTGAAGCGAGCCAGGTAATTGGTGAAGCAGTTATTATTTACACCCGGTTTATATTCATCGGGACCGCAGACTTCATTCAAATAAAATTCTCCTCCGCAGTCCTCAACATAATCACCCCGGCTGACCCACATCCGGGCTGTCTCTACCAGAATTTCAGCCCCCTTATCATAGAGAAATTCATAGTCTTCAGTGGCAGTAACATAAAGATAGATAGCATAGGCAATATCGGCATCAATGTGAAACTGCACAGTGGATCCCATAAAAAATCCCGAGGCTTCCTTGCCGTTAATCGTTCTCCAGGGAAATAGTGCACCTTGAACTCTGACCCGGCTGGCATTCTGGCGGGCCTCTTCCAGGATGTTATATCTGTATTCCAGCAGGTTGCGGGCCAGTTCCGGCCTGTTAAAAAGATAAAAGGGAACTATGTAGGTTTCAGTATCCCAGAAATAATGGCCTTCATAAAACTCCCCTGTCAAACCCTTAGCGGCCACGCTGGTCTGGCTGTCCCGTCCAGTGGACTGCATCAGCTGAAAGGCATTAAAACGCAGGGCCTGCTGAAGGGAGGCATCGCCACGAATAAAGATATCGAAGTCCTGCCAGAAATCCTCCATATATTTTTTCTGGGAAGTCTTTAATTTTTTGACTCCCTGATTAAAACTTCGATTTACTCCGGTCATGGCCTGATTTAGAATCCTGTCCCTCCGGGTTTCCCGGGAATTGTAGAAGGCGGCAAATTTAGTCAGCCGGTAATTCTGATCTGGCCTAACGTTAAAGGAAAATTCCTCCACAATCTCCTCATCTATGACAAAATTATCCTGGGTGAGTCTGGTATCAGCCGGAAGTTCCAGGTCATGTTTAAAGGCTCCAGCCACATCAATTCCACTCCGTGAAGCCTGCTGTATCATGTAGCTGCGATTATTAGCAAAACCGGCGCTGCTGACCGACATGGTGCGCTTCTTGCGGAAATGATGAAGATTGCCGGTCTTGCCATCTACGCTGGAGACAAGCCGTACTTTGCCCTTAAAATTTAAAGGTCTAAGCTGATAATCTATCAGGGCCAGATGTTTATTTGCCTGGGATATCAGCCGGAGAATTTCGACCTCTATTTCCCGTCTTTCCGGACTCAGCCAGACAAATTTCCTCCGGAGAACACCGCTGCGCATATCAAGAATTCGCTGATAATCCAGAACCCTGCCTGTCAGGAGATCAAGTTTTTCCTCCTCAAGGAAAAGATTAATTCCGGTCCAGTCCATCAGGTTAACAATTGTCTGGCTGTATTTGGGGAGATTAGGGGCCTCTTCTCCGTATATTATATCCTCGGAATCATAAACTCCATTTATGTAAAAACCGGGGGTAGAAGTGCTGGGTGGTCCGCTGTAATCTTCTTCCAGGGTGCCCCTCATTCCTAAATGACCGTTGCCCAGAGAAAATATGGCTTCATTACGGTGATTATTAGCCGGATCAAAGTCTTCTTCGATCACATACCAGGGATGAACTTTAAAAAGCGGCTCTCTATCCAGTTTTTTTTCATGAAATCCACGCATACTAAACCTCCTTTAACCTCCACCGACCAGAGGAAAAATACTGATAACTTTACCGGGATTCACCTGGTCTTCAAGGCTGGCATGATGGCCATCCACCAATATTATTCGGGCTTCCTCCCGGGGTATCTCAAAATAATCCAGCACCTCTCTTACGGTATTAACCTGATCCCCGGGAACCCTGTTGCCCTTCCTTAAGCCTTCAGGACTGTATCTCTCCAGACCTCCGTAAAGATTGACAGTTATTTCAGCTGTCATTAATATCACTTCCCAAAAAATAGTGCTTAAATTCCCTAAGTTCTAATCTGGATAGAGTTTCATCTACAGGGATTCCCGAAAAGTTCCAGCCTCTTATCCGATAATAATCCTCTAACATTTTCTCTTCCTCCACTATTTCTCCGGCCAGAGGACCGCTGCCCCCTTCAACCTTAAAGCGAAGTGGCAGGCTGTCATCGCAACGCTGGAAGCCGACTGCCAGATTAAAAATTTTTTCCAGATTCCAGATTCTTTCCCCGATAGCATAAAACTCTTTTTCCGGAAAACTAACTCCGGTGACAGCTTCCAGCATTTCCCGATAAAAGCCCTCTGCTAGGGCAAAAAGGGTGAATTTACAGACAATCAGTGAATCCAGAATTGCATTGAGATCCTGCTGCTGGATCAAAAGGGCGGCTTTCCCCTCTTCAGTAAAGCGGTCTATTCTTTCCGGTAGCCCAAGGAGCTCAATATTCAGCATGTTGGCTCTGAGATGACAGGCGCCACGGTTGGAGGTAATATAGCCCAATCCCTGGCCCTTCATTCCCCGGGGATCAAAGGCCGGAATATCAAGACCCTTAACCTGCATGGCCAGCTCAGGATGACCGGCTTCCCTGGCAAATCTCAAGGATCCCCGGGCCAGTCTGTCTCCTAGACCCCGACGCCGGGCAATATCTTCAATCAAATCAGCCAGCCCCTCGGCACTGGCAAAGGATATTTGATAATCAAAGTATCCCCTGTCAACCAGTTCCATTAAACAGGCAATTACCGAGCCGGTAGAGATGGTATCCAGGCCCAGTTCATTACAGAGCTGATTAAACTTTGCTATAAGTTCCGGGTCAGAAATTCCCAGATTAGAACCCAGCAGACCTATTGTCTCATATTCGGGCCCGGCCTGCTCGCCTTCCGGGCCAATTATTTGGCGGGCACAGGCAATAGGACAGTTAAAGCAACTGCCAGAACTGGCTTCCATCCGGTCTCTCAGGCTCTCTCCGGAAATGCTGTCCGCCCCGGCAAACTGGGTTTCCTGAAAATTTCTGGTGGGTAAAACCCCGGCCTCGTTGATTAGATTAACCAGCATGGAGGTCCCCATCTCTTCCAGCCTGCTGGCAGTCAGGGGGCTGTTTTCCAGCCAGGTTAAAGATTTCTCTTTGATTTTTTCCGTCCTCTTTCTGTCAGCCACACCAGGCTGCCGGGATCCTTTCAGAGAAACTGCCTTTAAATTTTTACTGCCTAAAACAGCCCCCATGCCGCCTCGTCCCAGGGTGCGATTTTTTCCCACCGAGACCGAGGCAAAATAAACCTGATTTTCTCCGGCGGGACCGATATAGACATGCTGATATTCAGGCAGCTTCTGGTCTAAATGCTCCCAGGTTCGGCTGTTATTCCAGCCGGAGAGTTCCGGACAGTTAACAAATTTAATGCTGTTTTCGTTAATCTCCAGTCTGGTCAAGGTTTCGGCTTTCCCCGTGATAACCAGAGCATCATATCCTGCTCCTTTCAGAGCCGGTCCCCAGTAACCTCCGGCATTAGAATCAAAAATAGTTCCCGTCAAAGGCGATCTGGTAGTGAGGGTCATCCGGCCTGTGGTAGGTACCACAGTTGCTGTCAGAGGCCCGGTGGAAAAAACCAGTGTATTTCTGGAGGAAAGGGGTTCGGTGTGAGGAGTTTCCAGGAATTTAAAAAGCAGCCTGGCTCCCAGCCCTCGTCCTCCCAGAAATTTATGATAAAAGTCTTCCCCGGATTCCAAGATCTGATGCTCTTTACTGCTTAAATCAATATATAAAATTTTTCCCATCCAACCCGGCATAACAATTTTCCTTTCCAGCAGCAGTTAAATTAAAATAAAAATTTATTTATAAAAATAATCAGGGAAGGTATCTGTTTAACAATGCCAACTACAAGATAAAATATTTAAGCCTCAATGTCAATACCCGGGGAGTGAATAAAAAATAATTCTTAATGCTCGGTTATCTCACCCTGCAGAACCGAAATTCCATGAGGGATAATATCAATCACAGTAGCAAGACACTCTCTGACTGCCTTGGGACTGCCAGGAAGATTTAAAATCAGACTCTGATGGCGCAGTCCAGCCTTTGCCCGGGAAAGATAGGCCAGTTCAGTATATTTAGCTGTTTCAGCCCGCATTTTTTCACCCAGACCTGGAACTTCCCGGTCTATTACCTCTCCGGTTGCTTCCGGAGTAACATCCCGGGGAGCAAAGCCAGTTCCCCCTGTGGTGACAAGCAAATCAGCCCTTTCATTATCGGCCAGCTCCCGCAGTTTTTCGCTGATAACCTCTTTCTCATCGGGGATAACCTCATAAAAAACTACCTCATCACCCCGGTCAGTAAATATTTCTTTGATAACCGGGCCACTAGCATCCTCCCGGAGGCCCTGTGAGCCTTTATCACTAACTGTAAGAATCGCTATTTTCACCGGCTGAAACCTCCTCTGCCAGAATTTTCATTCCCGGTCTGACTCTGCCGCCCTCCAGCACCCGGGCAAAGATACCCTCCCGGGGCATAATACATTCTCCCACAGTTTGAGCGATGGCACAGCCGGAATGACATTCCTTTCCGATCTGGGTTACCTCCAGCAGCACCTTGCTTCCCAGGTATAACCTGCTTCCCACCGGAAGGTTGTGAAGTTCAAGGCCCCTGGTAGTAATATTTTCAGCAAAATCTCCATAACCAATCATAGCAGCCTGAGAGCCTGCTTTATTCCGCATTTTACTGATACTTTCTTCAGCCAGCAGGCTGACCTGACGGTGCCAGTCTCCGGCATGGGCATCATTTTTAACTCCCAGATTTTTCTCAAGTTCAATAACCGGCAGGGGTTTTTTCACGGTTCCCTTCTCCTCACTTAGCGCTACTGCAATGACCTGACCCCGATAACGGGGTAAATTCTCCTGGCTAATATCTCCGGATTGTCCTCCTGTTTTTTCCAGCAGGCAAATTTCAGAAATTTTCATGGTTTTATCAACTGCCTTGCACATATCATAGATTGTCAGAGCTGCTGAGCTTACCCCCTGGAGAGCTTCCATTTCGACTCCGGTGGTATAGGTGGTTCTGGCCAGACAGCGAATTCTGATGGTATCCGGTTTAACAACTTCAAAGCTGAGGTCAACCTTGCTGAGAAGAATCTGATGGCAGAGTGGAATTAAATCCGGGGTTTTTTTAGCGGCCATAATGCCGGCCAGCCGGGCAGTCTGCAGGACTGCACCCTTCTCAATTTCTCCGGCCTCTATCTGCCTTAAGGTTGCCGGTTGCATGCTGATCTCTCCTGCTGCCACTGCTGTTCTCCTGGTTGTTTCCTTGTCTGAGATATCAACCATCTTTGCCTCTCCTGATTCTGTGAGATGAGTGAGTTTATTCTCCAATGTTTTATCCCCCCTGTTAGCCCCCGATCTGGGACATATTTCTGGCAAGCTGCTGTTCTTTTGTTAAACTATGAGCAGCTGGTTTAACCCGGCAGGCCTGAGCCAGAATCTTTGCCAGATTCTCCTGAGAAAGAAGCCTGCCTGCTTCATCATAAAGTTTGAATTCTCTGTCTTCAGCAAGACAGGGCTTTAAATAACCATCGGCCGTCAATCTCAGCCTATTGCAGCTGCTGCAAAAATTATGGCTTAAAGGAGAAATAAAGCCCAGTCTGCCCTCTCCTCCGACAATTTCGTAGTTGCGGGCAGGGCCGGAGCCGATTATATCCAGCGGTTTTAGCTGATAGCCAGCCTGCTTAATTCTGGTAATAATCTCAGCTGTGGGCAGATAATCCTTCTGTCTCTCTTTGCTTTCGCCATTCAAGGGCATCAATTCAATAAACCTGACCTGGAGGCCTTCTTTCCGGCTCAGATTAACAAAATCCAGAATTTCATCATCATTAAAATCTCTGATAATCACCACATTAATTTTTACGGGATTCAAACCGACCTTTCGAGCTCTATCAATTCCCCGCCTGACCCGGTCCAGTCCATCTACCCGAGTAATTTTTTTAAATCTCTCTGCTTTCAGGGTGTCAAGACTGATATTAATTCTGTCCAGTCCGGCCTGTTTTAATTCATAGGCCCGATCTTCCAGATAATAACCGTTTGAGGTCATGCTAAGCTCGTTCAGGCCGGGCAGGCGTGCTAAAGATTCAACCAGTTTCAGGACACCCCTGCGCACCAGGGGCTCCCCCCCGGTCAATCTGAATCTGTCAATCCCGGCTTCCAGAGCCACCCTGGCAAATCTTTCAACCTCTTCATAACGCATAATATCATCATGGCTTTTATATTCCACCCCTTCTGGAGGCATGCAGTAACGGCAGCGCAGATTACAGCGGTCGGTAATTGAAATCCTGAGATAATTAATCTGACGGTTACAGCTGGCTTCAATTCCCATTATTATCCCTCCGGGGTTTAAGATATCTTATCTGAGAATCTCCGGCAGGCTGATAACCGGATCTATTTTTCAAACTATCCTGAAAATCAGAACTTAAAATTACTTCCTTAAGTCTGGCAACTGCTCTGCTGTTTTCCAGGCGGGCCGGGAAAATCACTTCAAATCTTTCCCTGGTCAGGGGCACAAAGTCCAGCTCAAAGGCTTCGGCCATCGCCTTGATTCCCAGGCCGACATCGGCAGTGCCGGCTGCTACAGCCTGAGCCACCGCGGCATGGGTATATTCCTCCCGCTGATAGCCGCTGATCTCAGCAGGCTCAATTCCTCGCCTGCTCAGCTGATGATCCAGCAGGATCCTGGTTCCGGCCCCCCGCTGACGGTTGATAAAAGAGATTTCGTCATCTGCCAGATTGGATAAACCTTCAATCTTACAGGGGTTACCCCGGGCCACCAAGAGACCCTGCTCCCTCCAGGCCAGGGTCAGCAGACAGTATTTTTCCCGGGCTATCTGCCGGAGATAGGGAAGGTTATAATCACCGCTATCTGGATCCAGCAGGTGGGAGGTGGCCAGCTGACATTCTCCCCGGACCAAAGCATGAAGGCCGGCCTGGCTGCCCCGGGATTGAATCTTCAACTGCACCGGGTTATCCAGCAGCCGAAGTTCCTGTTGCAGGGTCTCCAATAGTGGGTCATTGCTGCCCAGCAGCAGCAATCCCTCTTTGATATCCTGCTCCCTTTCCAGCAAAATTATTTCGGCCTCCTCTCCCGGACTCAAACCCTCCCGGTCGGCCGGCACCAGCAGCAAACCATCGGCCTGAAGGATGGATTTCATAGCTGCGGCCCCCCGACTCCGTGGTACTGCCACCGGTCTATCCCCGTTAGAGTTGGTGCCAGAAGATTCCTCCTGAGGCTCAGGATAATAAAGGTTGGCCCTGAGAAATTCCAGCCGGCCGGGACGGGAACTAATCTTCCTCTTTATCCTGGCGGTAATCTTATTCCGGTATTCCTGCTGGCGGCCTGCCAGCCAGCTGACTGCCGGCACGGCAAAGATATGAAAATCCAGCAAACAGGAAAGGGGATAACCGGGCAGTCCTATCACCGGAGTTTCATTGATACTGCCCAGCAGAACTGGTTTGCCGGGAGCTATATCGACTCCATGCAGAATAACCTCTCCCTTATCGGCCACAATCCCGGGAGTAAAATCCTTTTTGCCGGCTGAGGAACCGGCTATGATAATAATTAAATCAGTGGTTTCCACCAGAGCGTTGATCTCAGCTGAAATTCTGTCACGGTCATCAGGGATAATGCCGGCAAAATCAACTTCAATTTCATTCTGCTTGCACCAGCTGGAAATCATAGCAGAATTAAAATCAACTATCTCTCCCAAATCCGGCTCCTTTTCGGGTGGAATAATTTCATCTCCGGTGGCCAGCAGTCCCAGCCGGGGAGTTTTGTAAACTTCTATTTCCCTGATGCCTGCCTCCAGCAGAGCCCCAATGTGATATTCTTTCAGCCGCTGTCCGGTGGTTATCAGCTGCTCACCTCTGAGGACGCTTTCACCGATTGTTCTGACATGCTGCCAGGGGGCTGCTGCACTGAAGATGCGGACCTGGTTATCCTCCAGCAGTTCGACATCCTCAATCTTGATCACGGCATTATAGCCCTGAGGCAGGGGATCACCAGTATTAACTTCCTGACAACTCCGGGAAATTTCAAGAATTCCGGGATTTCTTTCGTTCACTCCCCGGGTCTGCTCTGCCTTAACTGCAATGCCATCCATGGCGGCAGCATTAAAATGGGGCGCAGATCTTTTAGCTCTAACTGCAGCAGCACTGATCCGTGCTGCTGCTTCCTGGACAGCAATATTTTCCCGGATCCGGTGAAGCTGTTGATAAAACTGCTGCCAGAGTTTTCGGGCCGCTGCCAGATCCTTTTTATCAAGATATACATTTCTCTCAGCCATCTTTATCTATTTCCTTTCTAAATAAAAGTCCCCTCTCCCCGGTAAGAGGAATAACCTCCACCGAAGAACCAGCAGGCAAACCCTCCTGCCCAGCAGCAATCCTTACCAATCCTGCTGACTCCACCAGGGTTGTTATTAAATTGGATTTGCCAGCGATCGGTCTGGCCCCGATAATCACATCTTTTTCCCTGCCATTATTCATCCGTGATAAAGCCACCGGAAAAAATTCCTCCCGGCCCGGAGCTGAGGAAATGGGCTGCTCCAGTCGGGCAGTAATTGCTGTCAGGTAAACTTCTTTTTTAGAAGGCAGAGAAAGACCCCGGATTAACCTGATTAGAGCAGGAATAATCAGACTGGCAATTACCAGGGCAGAGGCCGGATTTCCTGGAAGTCCCAGCACCGGTGTTTCTTTCAGAAATCCAAGAATTGTGGGTTTGCCCGGCTTCACCGCCAAACCATGAAGCACAACTCCGGGACTGCCAGTCTGATTGATAACATCTATGGAAAGGTCTTTAACTCCAACCGAACTGCCCCCCGAAAGCAGAATCAGGTCACTTTTCCGACATTCTTCTAAAGCCCGGAGAAGTGCCTGACGGCTGTCTTCAACGATTCCGTAAAGCCGGGGTTTATGCCCCCATTCCTCCAACAAGGCTCCCAGAGCATAGCTGTTAATATCCCTGATCTCTCCCGGCCGGCGTTCTTCATCCGGTGAAATAAGTTCATTCCCGGTTGAAATAACAGCGGCTTCAAGAGCAGGAAATACCGGAACCCGGTAATATCCCAGGCCTGCCAGGGCTCCTATTTCAGGGGCCCCTAGTTTACTGCCGGCTTCAAGTAGCACGGATTCAGCTTTAATGTCATCTCCCTGATGGATAACATGCTGACCGGGAGCATAATCTGACATTACTTCAATCCGGCCATCGGGGATCTTTTCCGTGTCTTCAATCATTATACAGCAGTCCGCCCCCCGGGGCAGCATTCCTCCGGTGGGAATGGCAGCAACCTCTCCCCGGTTCAGTTCCAGGGAGGTGCTCTTTCCCATTTCCACTTCACCGATAACATCAAGATAAACCGGAAGATCAGGCCCCGCACCATAGGTATCTTCAGCCAGGGCTGCATAACCATCAACTGCCGAACGGGAAAAAGGAGGCAGATCTTCCCCGGCCTTAAGGGTCTCTGCCAAAATCCGCCTCCAGGCCTCTTTCAAATCCACCATTAGTTTCTGCTGCTGATGAAAGGGTCTCACATAATCTTTAAGAATATCAGCCAGTTCCTGGCTGGTTTTTAACTGTAAAAATTCTTTAGTCATAAATTTCCCGTTCCTTCCGTTATTTAAATAAACCTAGCTGACAGTGGCGTACCTTGATGCTCTCCCTGTTTAATTTTCTACCAAATTCTCCGTAACCAAAACCCAGTAGGTCACTGATAAGCTGGGCCCGGTAACAGCTAATTTCATCGCCGGGTAGAGTAAATTTTAGATCAGTTAAATCCTTATTATTTTGCAGTTCCACATAATCTACTATCAGCTGGGCTTCCCGCCGCACTTTCTCTACAGCACTATCTAAAGGTTCTCCCTCACTGACATAAATAATAAGACCGGGATTAATATATTCTGCAATTTCATTGCCCTCCACCAGCAGATAATCTATATCTTCCGCTAGCATTTTATAGGCCTTTTCCAGAGTTGAATTTAACTCTGACATTGTGGAGGAAAGATAAATAATCTGAGCTGCACCGGAATTCAGATAGGGGGAAATTTCGGGAGATTCGGCTCGCATTATGTTATGATCATCGGTTACCATGGCCGAGCCTGAATCCTTGATTTCACCTTTTAAGATGCCTATTCCACACCTAAGGTTATTGGTCAGCATAACGCCAAGTTTTGTCCGTCCGCTGCCCTCCGGCCGGCCGGTTAAAGCAATTGTTTCCATATATATCAACTTCCTTCCCTACTAGAGCAAATTCTCAATATTTTTCAATATTCCTGCAGGATTATTGTTATTTTTTCTTGAAATAAGGTAAATAACAGGCAGAACATATCCTGTAAACCAGCCCTTAAAAAGATAAATCGGTACCTGCAGCAGGGTACCGGAAAGCAAAATCTGGTCTCCTTTCCAGTAATGGGAGGCTCGGCGGTTTCCCGGCCGGCCCTGTCGGCCAGACAGTCCAGACTGCTTACCAATTAATTTCGGGACTGAAGGCTCGAAGACTCATAATTTTAAACAGATATTTTATTCTCTCATTCATTGTATCAAAAAAACTGCTAAATCTCCAGTTTTTAACCATATTATTCTCAAAGGGCAGGAAAGAGGTAAAAAGATGGGTGCTATCTTTGATTTTTCCTGGCACAGTATTGCTTTTATTCTAATTACACTGCTCTGGTGGCTGGAATTTCGCATCTTTCCCTCAACCGGAGCCAGACGCCAGGATGCCAGCAGTCAGAGCTTTAAATTAATTCTAGGAGCCATTCTAACTACCATCCTGGTTACCATAATTTTTACTATAGTTGATTTTGGTGTTATTTCAGGATTTCCCGGCAGGTTGATTCAAATCCTGGGTATAGCTGTCTATTTCTCCGGACTGGCACTGAGGTACTGGTGCTCCTATCTGCTGGGAATATATTTTGCCAGAGGTGTTGCTGCCCAGGAAGGACAGGAACTGGTCAGTTCTGGGCCCTATCGTATCCTCCGCCACCCACTCTATCTGGGATTGCTGCTCCTAACACTGGGAGTTCCCCTTTATTTTGGCAGTCTGCCGGGCCTGTTTCTAGGAGGCATCTTAATGACCTGGGCAATAAGAAAAAGAGTTCTGATTGAGGAAAGGAAAATAGCCAAGGCTCTGGGGAAGAAATATACCAACTGGGGCAAAGATCGCTATCGTTTAATTCCCTTTATTTATTAATCCGCCGCTGGAGGTGAAAAAACTGATTAATAATAAATCTGCAGTTATTATAGGAGCCGGTCTTGCCGGAATGTCAGCCGCCATCAGTCTTAGGACCGCCGGTTTTCAGGTTACCCTGCTGGAAAAAAACAGTCATTTTGGCGGCAAAGTAAACAGTTATAAAACCTCTGAATTCAATTTCGAACTTGGCCCCTCCCTGCTGACCATGCCAGAAGTTTTCGAAGAACTATTTAAGACAACCGGGAAAAATTTTCATCACTATGTCAGTCTGCAGCGCCTACCTTTGGAATGGCGGTCTTTTTTCAGCGATGGTACAAAAATTGACATCTACTCCCGGATAGAATCTACCCAGCAGAAAAATCCGGAACTGGGAAAGAAAGATATTAATACGCTGAAAGATTACCTTAATTACAGCCAGCAAATGTTTGATAAGATCAGAGAAGGTTATATAAAATTAGGGCTTGATACCAGTAAAGAAATAATAAAGCACTATGGGCTGTTTAAAACCTTTCGCGGTTTGGATGTCTTTCTCTCCATGAGTGATGTGGTTTTCAGATATATCAGCAACCCCTATATGAGAACTATCCTCAATTCTTTCAGCAGATATATTGGTTCTTCACCTTACCGGGCCCCTGCTGTCATGAATCTTCTCCCTCATGTTCAGCATGAATTTGGCCTGTGGCAGGTTTCGGGTGGAATGCAAAATCTGGCCCGGGCAGTCTATCTGCTGGCTCGAGAACTTGGAGTTAAATTTTACTTCCGCCATCAGGTTACTGCTGCGGATATCAGCAAAAATAAAATTTCAGCTGTAAGCACGGATAGGGACTCTCATTTTTCAGCTGATTATTTCCTCTCTAATATGGAGGTAATACCTTTCTATAAAAAAATAACCGGGGAAGATGAAGAATTTCTCAGTCAGTTTTCCCGGTATGAACCAAGCTGCTCGGGTTATGCCCTTCACCTCGGAGTTGATAAAAGCTATCCCCATCTGGCTCATCACAATCTGTTTTTTTCCAGCAATCCCCGGAATAATTACCGGTCAGTCTTCAAAAATTACAGTCTACCTGAAGATCCCACGATCTATCTAACCGCACCATCGCAAACAAACTCCCGGAGAAAATCTGAAGGGCAGCAATACTTAAAAATTTTAGTTCACGTACCCTACCTTCAAAAAGAGCCCTTCAGTCCGGAGGAATATGAAGAATTTGAGGAAAGAATTTTAAAAAAACTGGAAAATATGGCTCTGAAAAACCTGCGGGATAATATAATCTGCAGAAAAGTTTTGCTGCCGGAGGATATGGAAGCTTTATATTTCTCCAATCGGGGTTCGCTTTACGGGGTGGTGGCTGATATGGATAAAAACAGGGGATTGAAGGCGTCCAAAAAATGTGAAAAGTACGATAATCTTTTCTTTGCCGGCAGTACTGTTAATCCCGGCGGGGGGCTGCCCATGGTGGTTCTTTCCGGCCAGCAGGCTGCTGATAAAATTATCTCTCAGGAGGAAAACTCTCATGTTGAAAATTGATATACCGGGTTTTAAAGATCTCTCCATAGAAAAAATTGTCTTTGATTATAACGGCACCCTGGCCTTCCAGGGAGAAATCAGACCAGAAATACTGAAAAAGCTCAAGAAGCTGGCAGGCTATTTTGAAGTATATGTTGTCACCGCTGATACCTATGGAACGGTGAGCCAGACCTTTGCCGGCAGTTCTGTCAAGGTAAAAATTATCTCTGGCAGCCAGGGACGGAAGGATAAAGAAGATTTTGTGAAAAGTCTAAATTCCAGGGAGGTTCTGGCTATCGGAAATGGCAGAAATGACACCGCCATGCTGCAGGAAGCCACCCTGGGCATTGCTGTTTTAGGTGGTGAAGGAATGGCTGCAGAGCTATACCGCTCGGCAGATTTAATCTGCCCGGGAATCGCTGAAGTCTTTGAGTTGCTGGATAACCCCCGGGGACTTAAGGGCAGCCTGCGGGGTTAAATTTAAAAAATCCAGCCCTTCCGGAGTTCAGAAATAAAATTTGAAGAAAAATTAAACCCCGGGAATTCCCGGGGTTTTTCCAGTCGGTTAACTTTGAGTCTGCAGAAAGTATTTCCGGGATCTATTATAGGTTTTTTCTGCCTTTTCATCAAAAAGACAGCCCGGAACTTCTCCTTTATTATTATGGTATTGAATACAGGCACAGCAGTTACCCTTGCGAGGACAGGGTTCATAGGTGCAGCTGCAATAATCAAGGTTATTCTCCATTTCAGAACACTCCGGCATTCTCTCACCACCTCCCAGATGTTATTATCTGTACTTTTTCAGTATAATCTTACTATCTATCCTGAAAAATTTCAATGTTCTGGGGCCTGAATCAAACAAACATCTCCAGTTTCCTGCTGCCAGAAATATAAAGATTCTGTTCTTCCAGCCCTGAGAGATCACGGCTGTCAAAAATTATCAATAAATATTTCTGCCAGCCTATTAAATGAAGAAGTTTGCCTTTTTTACCGTATTCTATAGTTAAAGAAAAATTCAACTTTTCCTGGACTTTAAACGAGATTATTTTCAATGTCATTCCTCCCCACTTCGGAGTTGAAACTAACTGCCAACTTTAAATTTAAGATTTTCCTCAAAATTCCTACCGACAAACTGATTCTGATACAGCTCATAATAATATCCTTTCCGTTCTAACAGCTCCAAATGACTGCCAATTTCTCTAATCTTTCCCCCGGATAATACCAGGATTCGATCGGCATGCTTAATCGTAGATAATCTATGGGCTATGATGAAACTGGTCCTCCCGGCCAGAACCTGATCTACTGCTTTTTGTATTATAATTTCCATCTCGGTATCAATTGATGAGGTAGCTTCATCGAGAACAAAAAGAACCGGGTCATTTAAAATTGCCCGGGCAAATGAAATAAGCTGCTTCTGCCCGGTGGAGAGCAGATCGCCGCCTTCGCCCACCTCTGTCTGATAACCCCGGGGGAGTCTGACAATAAAGCTGTCAGCCTGAACCAGCCGGGCCGCTTTTTTTATCTGTGCTTCAGAGGCTGAAGGTCTGGCAAACCTGATATTATCAGCTATGGTACCGCTAAATAGATGAGGGTCCTGAAGGACATAGCCGAGATGGGACTGCAGCCAGCTCTGGGAACGACAGCGGTAGTCAATGCCATCCAGCAAAATTTGCCCGGAAACCGGCTCATAAAATCGGCAGAGCAGATTTACTATTGTGCTTTTGCCGGAACCGGTTTCTCCAACCAGGGCAATTTTTTCTCCGGGGTCTACCTCGAGATTAAAGTTTTCCAAGATCGGCTCCTCAGTCTGATAGGAGAAATCAATCCCCCGAAACTGCACCCGTCCCTTAAAACCAGGCCAGTTTGTGCGGTCGGGCTGTAAAATAGTGCCGAACCGGGCTGAAACCTCTTCAGTATCAGTAATTTCCGGTTTGGTATCTATTAGAGATAATACCCGCTCTCCGGCTGCCTGAGCTGACTGCAGTTCGGCAAAAATCCGGGCTAACTCCCGCACTGGCTCAAAAAACTGAATGGTGTAGTTAACGAAAGCTACCAGTGTGCCATAGGTTATAAGGCCCTGGAAAACTGCCGAGCCTCCCCGCCAGAGAGCCAGACCCGTCCCTATACTGCTCAAAGAGAGAACCAGCGGCATAAAAAGAGCTGAAAAAATTGCAGCTCTAACCGAAGAAGCTTTCATGCTTGCCGTGAGATCAGCAAACTCTCTGGAGTTATCTTCTTCTCTCACCAGGGTTTTGCTGGTTAGGGCTCCACTGATGCTTTCATTAAAGGCTCCAGTTATTCTGGAGTTTAACTTCCGGACCAGCCTGAATTCTCCCAGAATTTTCTTCTGAAAGTAAAGACTGATCAGGATCAGGAGAGGTACCACTGACAGGGTAATTAAAGCCAGGCGAAAATTTAAAATCAGCATTATCCCCATTATTGTGACCATCATGCTGCCGCCCCAGACCAGATCAACCACTCCCCAGGAAATGACACTGCTCAACCTGTGGATATCGGAGGTCAACCGGGCCATCAACCAGCCAACCGGTCTCTTATCATAGTAGGCAAGCGGGAGCAGCTGAAGCTTCTCAAAGGCTGCCTGGCGGATATCACAGGCAATATCTGTCTCCAGCCTGCCGGCCAGATAAATAAAGAGAAAGATATTTAAAGCCTGCAGGGAAATAATTAGAAAATACACCAGAGCAAAACCCCTGAATCCCTCCAGTTGATTGGGGACAACAAAATTATCGATTGCATAGCGTGTCATGAGCGGCAGCACGGCATCCACTCCGGCTACCAGCAGCATGACCGCTGCCAGTCCCAGTAATATTTTTTTATTGGGTAGGCTGTATTTTATGATCTCCTTCCAGAGATCTAGATTGATTTTTTTGTTATAGGTTTCTTCCTGCATGGTTTGCATCCTGATCACTCCTATCTTAACTTACTATCTCTTCTTCATTCTGCAGCTGCCAGGTCCGGCGGTAGATACCCGGTTCCTTAATAAGCTCCTGATGAGTCCCCAGCTGAACAATTTTCCCCTGTTCCAGCACCAGAATCTGATCCGAAGAAGCCAGAGTGCTGATACGGTGAGAAATTATTATTTTTGTCAGATCAGCATAATTATTTTTAAGTGCCTGTCTGATTCTGAGATCGGTTTTGGTATCGACGGCACTGAGAGAATCATCAAAGATCATTACCGGGCAGTTTCTTACCAGAGTTCTGGCAATGGACAGCCTCTGTTTCTGACCCCCGGAGAGGGAGACTCCTCGTTCCCCCACTTCAGTCAGATAACCCCTATCAAATTCAGAGACTACTTCATGGACAGCTGCAATTTCAGCTGCTCTCTCCAGCTCAGAGGACTCAACCTCCGGGGCGGCCAGAGCAATATTATCTTTGATACTACGGGCAAAGAGATAGGGTTCCTGAAGAATCAAACCAATCTGCTGTCTGATCCAGCCCCGATCATACTCCTTTAGCTCCCGACCATCTATTTTAATTGAACCCTGCTGATAGTCATAGAGTCGGGTCAGCAGATAGGTCAGGGTGCTCTTGCCAGAACCGGTGGAACCGAGAATCCCCAGAGTTTCTCCCGGCTGAACGGTAAAGGAAATATTCTCCAGAACCGGTTCACCGGGCTGGTAGTTAAAGCTGAGATTGCGAACTTCAATTCTTCCCCGTATCTGTTTCTGAAGCCCCAGCTGTCTGAAATCTTCCCGGGGTTCATTGAGGATCTGCTGCATCCTTTCAACAGCCACCTGGGATTTGCCCAGATCGGTTAAAATCCTGCCGGCCTGCCGAACTGGCCAGAGCAGCATTCCTTCATAGGTTACGAAAACCACCAGGGTTCCGAGGGTAAGCTGACCGGCGGCAGCCCGCTGAGTACCTACCAACAAAACCAGTCCGATCTGCAGAAAGCAGATAAAATCCGAAAAGGACCAAAAATAGGCCAGCAGCCTGATTAATCTAAAGGTGAGATCTCTGTGGCGGCAGTTTTTAGCAATGAAGGTTTTAACCTCCTCCGGTTGACGGGCAAAAGCCTTAACTACCCTGACACCTGTCAGGTTCTCCTGTAAAAACGTGGAAAGTTCAGCCTCGGCTTCATCAGCAGCCCGAAAGGCCACCCTGACCCGGTGAAAGAAGATATAGGAAAAGAGAAAGATAACCGGTACCACCAGCAGAGAAATCCCAGTCATAAAAGGATCCAGATAAAACATGATCCCGGCAATAATTCCCAGCATAAATATCGCCCTGCCAACCTCCACCAGCTGAACGGCAAAAAATCGCCGCACAGTTTCCAGGTCAGAGGTACAGCGCTGAATCAGATCACCGGTATCTTTGTTAACATGATAGGAAAAACTTAAATACTGCAGATGCTGAAAGAGCTCATCCCGTAAATTGCGGGCCATCTCTTCGGCTGCTTCAGCTGCCCATCTGCCCTTCCAGTAAAGGAATAATCCCCGAAACAGAGTTAAAATAATTATCAAAAGGGCCGGCAGCCAGAGGCTGGTAATCCAGTATTCTCTACCTCCGGTCAGCTGGGAAAACCCTTCTGCCAGACCTGGCAGGTTTAATGGTTCAGTGCCGATAACAGAATCTATTGTTATCCTAATTACCAGGGGAACCAGCAGCAAAAATATAGTGGAAATTCCTACTGCTAGAACCGCTGCCAGATATTTTAGTTTCATTGTTTTCATGTAATTAAAGGCTGTCATAATTGTATTCATGTTTTTCACCACTTTCAGGCAAAATAAAAAAGGCCGCAAAATTCCCGCGGCCTTGTCATCAGAATAAGCTCATCGCCAGTCTGTTTGCAGACAGGATATAATAAGCTTACTAAAAAAACTGCGGGAGCAACCCGCAGTTTAGTATAATATATTTGAGACGCCGATTGAACTTGCTGAGGGGGCAGTCAATCAGGCACTCAAAATTATATTATCTCCGAGGGCCGCTGCATATGATAAACTATCAGAGCTTGTGAATTCAAATACATTAACTTCAGGCATACTATCATCAGGCATAATTATTCCTGGGGTAAGAGTTAGGACCGCTATGGGTATAAATAATAGATCAAGCAGTCTGTCAATTTTTATATTAATATCTCTCATCCCTAACTCCTGATAGAAAATCATTCCAGCGTCCCTCCTTTCTTTAAACTTTATTTTTTCTTTGCTGTTATTTGCTTTAACCAGTTAAAGAATTACAGCAAAATATTTAAATATCATTTTAAACATAAACATATTATAAACAATAAAATAAATAATTTCAACCTGAATTATTCATAGACTAATCGTTATAGCTATCTCTAAGCTGTTATTGCAACATTTTTGTTCAATGTGTTTTTTCATCCATTGGGTGAAAAAAATAATT